>JBDTVQ010000261.1:0-9880 GCA_040007195.1 Acidobacteriota bacterium
CCGGATCGAATCCCACCTCCGGCTTCGTCGAAATGGCCGTGCGCGAACTCGGCGCCGCGCGCGTCATCTACGGCAGCGATGTCGGCGGCCGCAGCTTCGCATCGCAATTATCGAAGGTGCTCAGCGCGCGAATCTCCGATGCGGAGAAGGAACTGATTCTTGGCGGAAACCTGCGCCGCCTCTTGGAGCCCGTACTTCGCCTCAAGGGGATGTGATCGCGTACGTGCCACGAACGCGCCGGCCTTCGGAGGCAATCACTCCCAGGGGCGATCCTTCACAAATAGAGCATGAGCCGCAATCGGATAGTTCGTGTGGAAGTATTTTCTGTACGCGGCAATCCAATTGTTCGCGATTTCCCACTGCGCGGCGGCCAAATCCATCCGTCCCTCGCAAACCTTCTGCCGGAGATGATCCTCTAACGCATCCTTCACGCGCGAAGTCCAAACACCCTCGTTGTACGGCTGCGGCCACAGATTCCGAATGTCGTCCGCGCCGCCCAGCGACGGGCTGATCAGGTAGTCCACCTCATACGTGCGTGGCTCGGGATTCTCGATCCGGTATTGCTGGAACACGCGACGCGCAAGTTCCGGCGAAATCGCGCGGCCTTCCTCCTGCGCCGGCAGCGCGCACACCTGCTCCCGTGAAATCACGCGCGTCGCCCCGGGCGTCAGGCGAGCATCGGGAAGCGGTCCGGCAGCCGAAACGCTCTGGCCGGAAAACCAGATCCCCAGCACGGCCAGGCTCACCACCGCCGCCCCGGCGAGCGCGGGTTTCGCGGCGCGGTACCATCCGGCACGCAGCCTCTCCATCGTGGCCGGCCGCGCGCCCAGTTGTTCCATCTGCGCCCGCAACCGCGCTGCCGGACCGTCGGCCGGCGGAATCCGGCCGTCGTAGGAGGATCGCTGCAGTTGCACAACACCCGCAATCGCTGCCTCCATTTCGCTACGCCGGACACGGCACTTCCAGCAGTGAACAAGATGAGCCTGCACGGTGGCCGCGCGCTCGGCGGCCAGTTCGCCCTCAATCGCCGCAACCAGCTCTTCATCGGAAACGTGTGGATCGTGCCTCATGGAATCACCGTTGATACGCGCTGGCCAGTTTGCCCAGCGACCGGCTCAGCGACGCCGCAACGGCGCCAAGCGACATCTCCAACGCTTCCGCAATCTCGCGGTAGCGCAAACCCTCGGCCCGCAGGAACAGGCAATTTCGATCTCTCTCAGGCAAGCCGTTCACCACCGACAACACCCTTCGATTGGCTCCCTCCATCACCGTCTGCTCTTCGGGATTGGGAGCCGGATCGGCCAGCGCATTTTCGCTCGGATCGCCCGCCGCCATTGCCTCTGCGCGTCCATTCTGCATGCGCCGCTTGAGAGCCAAATTGTGGGCCACTCGAAAAATCCAGCCTCGCAGGTGATCGCGCGGCTTCTGCGCCTGCAGGTGGCGGAACAGAGAAAGGAACACCTCCTGCACCACGTCTTCCCCATCGGCCATGGACAGCCCAAGGCTGCTCAGGTAGCGCAGCAGAGGAACGCGAAACTCAGTAAACAGCGCCGACACTTCGGCCTCAATCCCTGTGCGGCGTGTTTCGCCGCCGGGGCGGGTCAAACGATCGATCAATTGCCAGGTGGCTTCGGCCACGACGCATGCGCTCCTATATTTCCTGAATGAATATTCCGCGAGAAGATCTCTTGTTCAGTCTATTTTCCTGAACAGAACGGGTGCGCGGGGAATATCCAATGTATGGTCCATGTTCCGCGCCGCGCATGGCGCAAGTTCAGCTTGTTGTTTGCAGTCTACCCGATCGTCTTGCTCGCCCAGGCGCCGGTGGGCGAAATTCGCGTCGAGGTGAAGGACCCATCCGGCGCTCCGGTCGTCGCGTCGGGATTGCTCGAAGGCCCCTCGGCTGGCGTCCGGCTGAGCTTTCGAACCGATACGCAGGGAGCGCACACCCTCAGCAACCTCCCCTACGGCCTCTACAAACTGCGCGTGTCCAAGTCAGGCTTCGCCACCCAGCTAGTGCCCGTCCAGGTGGAATCGCCCGCCCCCATCACGCAGTCCATCACTCTCGCTGTCGGCGTGGCCTCCTATGCCGTTAACGTCGTAAGCGCCACCCCGCTCGCCGGCCTGGACCGTCCGGTGGATGAGATTCCTGCTCCCACTCAAACGGCCAGCGATCGCGACATCGAAGCCCGTTCCGCGCTCGACATTTCCGACTTCCTCAACCGCCGCATGAACAACGTCTTCGTCAATGAGGTCCAGGGCAATCCGCTCCAACCCGACGTGAACTACCGCGGCTACACGGCATCGCCGCTGCTTGGGACTCCACAGGGAATCTCCGTCTACATGGACGGTGTCCGCCTCAACCAACCCTTCGGCGACGTCGTCAGTTGGGATCTCATTCCCCGCATCGCCATCTCCGAAGTCGCGTTGATCCCCGGCTCGAATCCCCTGTTCGGCCTCAACACCCTCGGCGGCGCGCTGTCCCTGCGAACAAAAGACGGCGTCAGCCACCCGGGCACCTCGTTGCAAATCAGCGGCGGCAGCTTCGGCCGCAAGATCGCCGAGTTTGAACACGGCGGCTCGACGGCGAAAGGACTGCACTGGTTCGCCGCAGGCAATCTTTTCTTCGAAGACGGGTGGCGGGAAACGTCGCCGTCGGCGGTGCGTCAGTTCTTTGGCAAACTCGGCAAACAATGGCAGCGCACCAGCGTCAACCTGACGTTGGCGTACTCGAACAATGCGCTTACGGGCAACGGACTGCAAGATCAGCGCCTGCTGTCCAACGACTTTTATAGCGTCTACACAACGCCCGACCTCACAGCCAACCGTTCGCCATTCCTGAATCTGAGCCTCTTGCATACTCCTTCGAGCAGCCTGACCTTCTCCGCTAACGCCTATTTCCGCTACATCAGAACCAGCTCTTTGAATGGAGACATCAACGAGAACTCGCTCGACCAGGCCGTGTACCAGCCGAACGCCGCCGAACGCGCGGCGCTCACCGCCGCTGGCTATACGGGATTTCCCACCTCCGGCGAGAACGCAAGCAACACGCCCTTTCCCTTCTGGCGCTGCATCGGCAACGCCCTCCTGCGTGACGAACCGTCCGAAAAGTGCAACGGCCTGCTGAACCGTGGCGGCACACAGCAGCGCAACTACGGCGTGTCGGGCCAAATGAGCTGGCTCGGCAGCGTAGGCGGTCTTCGCAATCAACTCACCGCCGGTGCCGCTTATGACGGCAATAGCGTGGGCTTCACGCAGTTGAGCGAAATCGCCTATCTCAATCCGGACCGCAGCGTGAGTGGCATCGGAGCGTTCGCCGATGGCATCACCGGGGGCGATCAGGACGGCGAACCCTTCGACACACGCGTCGACCTGAAGGGGCGCATCCACAGCGGCAGCTTCTACGCCACCGACACCTTGACGTTTGCTGACCGCCTCAACCTCACGCTATCGGGACGCTTCAATCGAACCTCTGTCGACAATCACGACCTCCTGCGCCCCTCCCCAGGCACCGGTTCGCTCACCGGCACGCACACCTTCCAGCGTTTCAATCCAGCGGTGGGCGCAACATATCGCCTGTCGGGCCACCTGACCGTTTACGGCGGCGTCACCGAAGGCAATCGAGCGCCCACGTCAATCGAATTAGGATGCGCCGATCCGAATTCGCCCTGCAAACTTCCAAATGCCATGGCCGGCGACCCGCCGCTCGATCAAGTGATCACGCGCACATTCGAAGCCGGTGTGCGCAGCGGTGCCGATGCCAAAGTGCACTGGAGTGCCGGTTGGTTTCACGCCGCCAATCGCGACGACATCTTGTTTGTCGCTTCCGAGCAGACCGGCTTCGGCTATTTCAAGAACTTCCAGAAAACACTGCGCCAGGGCCTGGAGTTCGATCTCAACTCCAGAGTCGGCCGCGTCTCACTTGGCGGCAGTTACACATTTCTTAACGCGACCTTCCGCAGCGGCGAAGCAGTGAACGGCGCGGGCAACAGCACCAATGACGACGCCGAAGCTGGCGTGCCGGGCAGGGAAGGGACGATTGCGATTGAGGCAGGCAACCGGATTCCTTTCATCCCCAGGCACATGATGAAGGCCTACGCCGATATCCAGGCGACCTCCAAGTTCACCGTTGACGCTGGCGTGGTGGGCATCTCCAGTTCCTATGCGCGCGGCAACGAGAACAACCGGCACGAACCGGACGGGCACTACTACCTGGGCGAAGGAACCTCACCGGGATATGCGGTGGTGAACCTCGGCGCCCGCTACCAGGTGCACACCCGCGTGCAACTCTTCGTGCAGGTCAACAACCTCTTCAATCGAACCTATTATTCCGCCGCCCAACTGGGCTCCAGCGGCTTCACGTCAACGGGTTCGTTCATCGCCCGGCCATTCCCAGCCGTCCAGGGCGAGTTTCCCTTGCTAGGCGTAACGTTCTACGCGCCAGGTGCCCCGCGTGGAGCCTGGGGCGGCCTTCGCTTCCGGTTCTGAGCCGCGCGCTCGCGCCATCACGCGCGACGTCGATCGTCACTTTGCTTGTGCCGCCAGCCAATCGAACACCCGCTCCTGAGTGCTGCGTGGGAAGCGATTGAAATCCTCAGGCGTATCGAGCGTGAACGCATCCTCGCTGCCCGTTGCGCGCCAGGACTTGCGCGCCTCTTCGATTTCCGCTTTCACATCCGCAATCCGCGCATAGCGATCCAGCGTGGGCGCAACGATCAGCACGCGCCGCGGAGCAATGTGAGCCAGCGCCGCGTCGAAATCGAAAGGCACCCGCGATTCCTGACCCGCGAAAAATCCCAGCCGCGGCAGCAGGCCGTGAAGATGCGAGTAGTGTCGAATGCCCTCCACTCCCCGGTCGTCCGTGTCGAGCCGCAAGGGATCGTAACCCGCCACTGCGGCCAGTCCGCGCACGCGTTCGTCGAGAGCGGCCTCGAGCAGGCCAACCTTTGCGCCAAGCGAGTATCCCATCAGGAAAATGCGTGATGGATCGATCCGGTCGTGCATCGACAGGGAATCCACCGCTGCCCGCGTATCGGCCACCATCTTGCCCATCAGCGACCACTTCGGATAGCGTGCGTAGAATTCCTTCGCGTCCAGCACGCGCGCTCCGAAACCAATTTGGTCGAAGGCGAACACGGCGAAACCGCGTTTGGTCAAACTCGGAATCGTAGGACGCTGGTTCATGCGATAGTCCGTGCCGCTGGCAAGCCACGGCGAAGCGATCGACCAGCCGTATTGATAGCTATACGGATGCAGCCACACAGCTACCGGCAGCCGCTCGCCTTTGCGGTCTGCGGGCAGGAAGAGATCTCCCTTGAGCCCGTCGCCGAAGGCAACTTCTGTCCATTCCATCCCGTCTTTGGCAATGCGGTCCCGCACCGTAGCGTCGGCCGACGGCCTCTTGAAAAGGCTCGCCAACCAGCCTTCGCTCGTCGACGCTTCCAGCGTCGGCGGCTGCGCTTGCCAGTTCGGCGCACCGGGCGGTTCCTGCCCCAGGACCCATTGGATTTGCTCCAGCCATCCTTTCCGCGCCACGTTCAGCGCATCCTTCGATTCCGGCACGCGGAAAGAGCGCAGCGGGTGCGACGCAGCATCGATCTTCTCGCCTGATAGCCGCTGCCAGTTTTCGAACGTGTACCCGTGAACCCACGTCTCTTCCTTTGGCCGCGGGTGCCGGCCGAACACCGAGTCGAAGAAGTCGATGAACTGCTCGATGTCACCCGCCGTCGTTTCGTGCTCCCCGTCGCGCAGGTGCAACCACACGTTCTGCTCTTTGCCCAGGAATCGGTACACGCGCAGAGCATCGCGATAGGCCTGTTCGAAACCCACCGGGTTGCTCGCCGATTCCGCATAGCCCGTATACAGCATCAGTCCGCGCGGAGCCACCAACGCCAGCAGCGTGTTCTGGTCTACCGGGAGTTTGTCTTCACGTCCGACGAAAAATCGCAGGCGTGGATGGAACCAGTGCGACTGCGCGCCCGCCAGCAGTTCAATGCTCTCGTTTACGAACGGGTCTGTGGTGTAGCGCCACGGGTCGCTCTCGCCGCTGTTGCCGCTCGACGGAATCACCGCGCCGATTCGCTCGTCGAAGGCAGCCGCGAGCAAGGCCTGCTTTCCATTGCGCGAGTGGCCCGTCAACCCAATCTTGCTCGTATCCACCTCCGGCAGCGTTACCAGGTAGTCCACCGCGCGTGAGGCCGCCCAGGCCCATTTTGCCAGAACGGAGAAGTCGTATTCGGAGTACACGTCGTGCCAGGCGTCGGAGTCGTCGCCGTTGCCGTAGCGCGGATCGGTGGCGTGGTAAACGCAGGCGATGTAGCCGCGTCGAACCGCTGTGTAGATCCACGGCCGGTTGCGGCCATGATTGGTCAGGAAGACCGGGAACGGCCCGGCGCCATCGGGAATCACCAGCTCGATGCGCAGCGTGGCGCGCTGCTGCGGTCCAAACGCAAGCGTCACCTCGCGTATCGTCACGCGCCCTTCGCGGCGCGACGCCGTCACTGTGGCCCGCAGGTTGTCCGGATCCGGAGGGAACCGGCCAAACATCCACTGTTCCACCAAACCTTTCAGGCGCTTTCGTTGCGCTGCCCATTCGGCGGCGTTCTTCACCGGACCACGATCGGTCATCATCGGATCGGGCAGCCAGGGAATCGAGGGCATGGCGTCGAAGTCCGGCGGAATTTCGCCCGTGCGGCGAATCCAATCCTCCCAGGTTTTATCGTGGGCGTTGATGCGCCCGTCGGGTGGCGTGCGGCTGGGAGTCAGGACCCGCAACAACTGCTGAAGATTCTCTTCGCGCTTGCTCTGCGCACGGGCTTGCGGCAAGGCACTGAGCAGAAGCACGGCTAAAAGTATCGCCATCATCCTCGTTGGAAATTAGCACGGATCGTTACACTGTAGTTCGTACGATGCCAGATCAGGAGTCGGGTACGGTTGCCGTGCTGGCCGAAAAGCCTTCCGTCGCCCGGGATATTGCGAAGGTGCTCGGTGCCGCAAACAGGGGCGACGGCTACCTGCATGGAAACGGATATGTGGTCACGTGGGCCATCGGCCATCTCGCCGCGCTCGCACAACCGCACGAAATGAACCCGGCGTGGCGGCAATGGCGTCGCGACCAGCTTCCGATTCTTCCCCAACAGTGGCCGCTCACCATCTACGAAAAAACGAAAAGCCAGTTTGAGGTGGTCCGTAAGATCGTCACCTCCCCGCGCGTGGCGCGAGTGGTGTGCGCGACTGATGCCGGCCGCGAAGGCGAACTGATCTTCCGCTACATATACGAGGCCGCGCATTGCGATAAACCAACCAGCCGCCTATGGATCTCCTCGCTCACGCCTGAAGCGATCCGGAAAGGCTTCGCGTCCTTGCGGCCCGGAAGCGAGTACAATCCGCTGGCCGACGCCGCTCGCGGGCGCAGCCGGGCGGACTGGCTGGTTGGCATGAATCTCTCCCGCGCCTACTCGCTCCAATACGGAGAAGATCTGTCGGTGGGCCGCGTGCAGACGCCGACGCTCGCCATGCTCGTGGAACGCGAACTGGCCATCCGTAGCTTCATCGTCGAGGATTACCTGGAGGTGCAGGCCACGTTCCACCCGATCGGTGCGCCCGCCGACAGCCGTTACCGTGGCACCTGGTTCCGGACGCGCGATGGTCTCGCGGGCGATCAAGAAACGCTGCAGAAGTCCATGCGCCTCGCGGCCGACGGAGAGAAAGCGGGGCGGATCGAAGCGCGCGCCCGCACCGGTTCGGCTGCGATCGAATCGATCGAGGCAACGACTCAGCGCATGGCCCCGCTGCCGCTCTATGACCTCACGGAACTGCAGCGCCACGCCAACCGCCTCTACGCCTTCAGCGCGCAAAAGACCTTGGATGTCGCGCAGGCCCTCTACGAACGCCACAAGCTGATCAGCTATCCGCGCACCGATAGCCGCCATCTGTCGCGCGACGTCGCAGCCACCCTGCCGCGCATTGTCGAGGCCATTGCCGGGCCGTATCGCGCCCACCTCGCGCCCGGCACCGGAGAGCGTCCACTCGGACGGCGGTTTGTCGACGATGCAAAGGTCACCGACCACCACGCCATCATCCCCACCACGACGCCGGGGAACGAAGCCGCGCTCCCGGCCGACGAGCGAAAGATCTACGACCTGATCTGCCGCCGCCTGCTCAGCGCCTGGCACGACGACCATGTCTCCTCGACAACCACGGTGATCACCGCCATCCGTAACAACGAAATCACCGACCGCTATCACACGGCCGGCACCACCGTTCAGCAAGTGGGTTGGAAGGTTCTGGATATCGCCGTATCGAAGAAGTCTCCCCGCGCCGGCGGCGAAGAATCGAAGCCAGACGATGTCTTGCCGCCCAACCTAAAGAAGGACGACGCACAGGATGTTGTCGATGTAGAGACCATCCGCAAGAAGACACGCCCGCCAAAACGGTTTACCGAAGCGACCTTGCTGACCGCAATGGAGACGGCGGGAAAGACGCTCGATGAGAAGGAGCTCTCCGACGCGATGAAGGAGACAGGCCTCGGCACACCCGCCACGCGCGCCTCCATCATCGAAGTACTGCTCACCCGCGGCTACATGCTTCGCAATGGAAAGAGCCTGGAGGCCACCGGGAAGGGAATCCGGCTCATCGAAGTCGTCCACCCCGAAGTGAAAAGTCCCGCGATGACCGGCCAGTGGGAAGCCGAGTTGGGCCGCATCCATCGCGGCAAGGCTGAGCTAAAACCATTTCTGAAGGGCATCGAGGATTACGTTCGAGGCGTCGTCGGAAAGGTCGGCAGTGTCGAGCGCGTGGAGACGGTCGCGCGCCCGGTCGCGGACTCCGTCGCGCAAGCACAGCCGCCCAGTGCGCCGGTAATCGAATACGGCGATACGCTGGCCTCGCTCCTCCACCGCGCCTTCGGGTTCGACGAATTCCGCCCAAACCAGGAGGCCGTCTGCCAGGCAGCCGTCGACGGAAACGATGTGCTGCTCGTCATGCCCACCGGCTCCGGCAAGTCGCTCTGTTACCAATTGCCGGGAATTGCCCGCGGTGGAACGACGCTCGTGATCAGCCCGCTCATCGCGTTGATGGAAGATCAAGTCGCCAAGCTGCGCGAGCGTGGCTTCGCGGTGGAACGCATCCATTCCGGCCGCGAACGCGCCGCTTCCCGCCAGGCCTGCGTCGATTACTGCAATGGCAGGCTGCAGTTTCTCTTCATCGCGCCCGAACGCCTTCGCGTGGATGGCTTCCCCGAAATGCTGGCCAAGCGCAAGCCATCGCTCATCGCCATCGACGAAGCCCACTGCATCTCGCAATGGGGTCATGATTTCCGCCCCGACTACCGCATGCTGGGCCAATATCTACCCTCGCTGCGGCCCGCGCCGGTGATCGCGCTCACGGCAACGGCGACGCCCGTGGTTCAGGACGATATCGCGGAGCAGTTGGCGCTCGCTGGAGTCGCCCGATTCATTCACGGCTTCCGCCGCGCGAATATCGCCATCGAAGTCATCGAGGCCTCGCCCTCCCGGCGGCCGGATTTGACCTGCGATCTGTTGCTGGATGCGGCGCGCAGGCCGGGCATCGTCTACGCTCCCACGCGCAAGCAGGCCGAAAGCGTCGCCGCGCAACTGGGCGCGCACTTTTCTACAGCGGCCTATCACGCCGGCCTCGATGCCGAACGCCGCCAGCGCGTGCAGGAGTCGTTTCTCGCCGGCAAGACCGAGGTCATTGTCGCGACCATCGCCTTCGGTATGGGCATCGACAAACCCGACGTGCGAACGGTGGTTCACACCGCACTGCCGGGCAGCATCGAAGCCTACTACCAGGAGATCGGCCGCGCCGGGCGCGATGGCAACCCGAGCCGTGCCGTGTTGATGCACTCCTACGCCGACCG
>JBDTVQ010000262.1:0-9819 GCA_040007195.1 Acidobacteriota bacterium
TCGTTTTGGGCGGCATTGAAGTCGTAGAGTTCGCGGCGGGAGCCGTCGTCGTTCATGAGGAACTTCCAGCGGCCGTCGCGGATGGCGAGGTTGGGGGACTGGTCGTGTTCCTTGCCGGGACGCTGGTAGGCGGGCGTGCGGCCGTATTCAAAAAAGAGCGGGCGTTTGCGCTTGGCGGGCTTGCCTTTGATGGCGGCGCTCATGTCTTCGCCGTCGAAGGTGAGGCCGGTGGTGGGCACGCCGGCGAGAGCCGCGAAGGTGGGGTGGAAGTCGATGCCGCTCAAAATAGTGGACGCATCGCGGCCTCCGGCGGGGACTTTGCCGGGCCAGCGCACGACGAGGGGTAGACGGATGCCCCCTTCATAGAGGCTCCACTTGCGGCCGCGGAAATTCGATTGCGAGCCGGGGGGCTCGAAGCCTTCCTTGTAATAGCGGGGCCAGGCAGTGGGGCCGTTGTCGCCGGTAAGGACCACGACGGTGTTGTCGGCCAGGCCGAGCTTGTCGAGTTCGACGAAGAGGCGGCCGAGCTGGCGGTCGAACTCATCGAGCACGGCGTAGAACTTCTGCACGTAGGGATTGGCGGCGAACTTGTCGTACTTGCCGAGGAGGTCGGGGCGCGGCTGATGAGCGTCGTGAACGTCGCAGGGCCAGAGGTGTATGTAGAAGGGCTTCTCGCGGTTGAGGCGCATAAAATCGATGGTTTTGTCGACGTACACTTCCGTCAACTTATGTTTCGGCATCCAATCGATGTGGCCGCGGCCGAGCTTGGCGCTTTGCTCGGAAAGGTTGTCGCCTTCGATAAGGGGGCGGTCGCCGAGCCCTTCAAACGACGTGTAGGATTCGTCGAAGCCGTACGCCTGCGGAAGGGGAGCGTCGCCAACGTCGCGGCCGCCGCCCATGTGCCATTTGCCGAAGTGGCCGGTGGCGTAGCCTGCCGATTGAAAGGTGCGGGCGACGCAGGGGGCCTTGGGATCGAGCCAGTCGCGCATGTTCTGTTCGCGGTTGGACTGCCTGGCGGCGAGGAAGGTATTGATGAGGTGGCGTGCGGGGTACTGGCCAGTAGTGGCGCCGACGCGCGAAGGCGAGCAGACGGGCGCGGCGACGTAGAACTGCGAGAAAAACGTGCCTTGCGTGGCGAGTTTGTCGACGTTGGGCGTGGGCACGTCGCGATTGCCAGTGAAGCCCCAGTCACCGAAGCCGAGGTCGTCGACGTATATGAAGAGGATGTTGGGGCGTTTGGTCTGGGCGGGCGCGGCGGCTGAGAAAGAAGCCGCGAGCGAGGCCGCAAAAAAGTTCCGGCGAGAGAGCATGCGCCTATCATATTCTTCATGCCCACCTGGGGAGCCGAATGGATGGCGACGCTGACCGATCTGCGCACGAAGCGCGAGCGGCAGGCGATGGTAAGCCCGACGCTGGAGGGGCTGGACGTACAGGGCGTGGAGGGCGAGTGGCAGCGGTGGCCGTGGGGTCGCGTGCAGCAGGGCGCGGGCGTGAAGGGGGCGGTCGAGTTCATTTGCGACGGGCAGTCGGTGCGGATTGCGGATATGACGATGATCGATTCGCTGCACCGGATCGCCCCGGCGACGAAGGTGCAGTTCAAGAGTCCCAACAGTCAGAAGCCGGGGCTGGTGGTGGCGGGATATGTGGCCGCAATCGTGGCGGCGGGCGTGGTTATGTGGTTCGCGATTGGCTGGGTGGGAAGTTGGGCGGCGATGGCGGCGCCGCGATCGTGGGAGAAGCGACTTGGCGAGGCAGGGATCAAGGAACTGGCGCCGGAGGGATCGACGTGCGGCGGCCGGGACGTGTATCTGGCGATGCAGTCGATTGCGCGGCGGCTTTCGGAGAGGCTGCCCGCCGAACAGGGAACGTTCGACGTACGCGTGGTGGATCAGCCGGTGTTGAACGCGATGACGCTGCCGGGTGGCTACATCGTGATCTATCGCGGACTATTGCGAAGCGCGGACACGCCGGAGGAACTGGCAGGTGTGCTGGCGCACGAAATGCAGCATGCGGTGATGCGTCATTCGATGAAGGCGCTGGGCCGGCAGGCGGCATTGTGGATGTTGATTGGGCTGATTACCGGGGGCGATACTGCGGCGACGCAGATCGCGGGATCGATGGCGGGCCTGAAGATGCAGCGCAGCGATGAGTTGGATGCCGACGAAGGGGCGCTGCGGATGTTGGATGATGCGCGGATTTCGAGCGGTGGGTTCCTTTCGTTCTTTGAAAAGATGGCGCGCAGCGAGGGCGGGGCGCCGTGGCTGGCCGGGGCCATATCGACGCACCCGGAAACGGCTGAGCGAATCTCCCGGGTCAGGGCGTGGCGGGCGGCGCATGATGTTCCGGTACAACCGGTGATGGACAACGATTCGTGGCGGCGTGTGCGCGCAAGCTGCCGCTAGCGATAATAGTACGAATGAACGCCGCGATTCTCGAGGAGTACGGACATCCACTCGTTGTGGCCGACAGGCCCAAGCCCACGCCGGGCCCAGGCGAGGTGCTGGTTCGCGTAGAAGCATGCGGGGCGTGCCATTCCGACGTCCACCTGGCCGATGGCGATTGGGCGGCGATGAAGCGCGCGGCGAAGCTGCCGCTGATCTTGGGTCATGAAGTGGCGGGCGTAATCGAGTCGAATAATGCGCGGGTGGGAATTCCGTGGTTGGGATGGAGTTGCGGGGCGTGCGAATACTGCCTTCATGGGCGCGAATCGTTGTGCCAGAAGCAACGCATTACGGGCGTGATGACCGACGGCGGCTATGCGCAGTACATGACCGCGCCGATTTCGCATGTGATTCGCATACCGGACGGCCTTTCGGCGGCTGAGGCAGCGCCGCTGTTTTGCGCGGGGGTGACGGCGTACAAGGCGATCAAATCGAGCGGACTGGCGCGCGGCCAGCGTGTGGCGATTTTCGGTGTGGGCGGATTGGGGCACCTGGCGATTCAGATTGCGCGGCAACTGGGGGCCATCGTATGCGCGATCGACGTGAGCGCGGACAAGCTGGCAATGGCGAAGGAATGCGGCGCGCATGAAGTGATGGACGCATCGAGCGATTTGCCGGACAAGGCGCTGCGATCGTGGGGCGCGGAAATTGCGGTGGTGACGGCGGCGTCGGGTTCGGCATACCGCTCGGCGGTGAACGGAGTGAAGCGCGGCGGGACGATTATGGTGGTGGGCATGCCGGCGCAGGATTTGCAGTTGCCGGTGATTCCAATTGTGGGCGGCGAGCTGCGCATTTTAGGTTCGGCCGTAGGGACGCGGCAGGATGTGCGAGACCTGTTGGCGTTGGCGGCGAAGACGGGGATTCGCTGCCACATTGAGACGCAGCCGCTTGATCAGGTGAACCAGGTGTTCGACCGCTTGCGGCGGGGGGATGTGCGCGGGCGCATTGTGCTTGTACCGTAGCGCGTTCGGGCACAGTACCCTAGGCTCATGCGCCGAGCCTATTTTGTTTTGCTTCACCTTTGCACACTGGGGTTCTTCGTGCTGGCCGTCGATGCGGCAAAAGACTACAAACGCGAAGTGATGGATGCCGACCGTGCGTTCGACGCGGCGGTAGCCAAGGCAGGAGCGGGCGGCGCGGCAGCGTGGGCATCGTACTTTGCCGAGGATGGCGGGATGAACAGCGTGCCGATTATTCGCGGACGCGAGGAGGTACGGCAGGCGATGGATCCGTTTTTCTCCAAGGCCGGGAACACGCTGCGGTGGCAGCCGGACTTCGCGGATGTGGCGAAGTCGGGCGACTTGGGCTACACGCTGGGGAAGTCACAGCGGTACTTCACCGACAAGGATGGCAAGGCGTTCGAGAACGAAGGGCGCTACATCACGATCTGGAAGCGGCAGAAGGACGGGACGTGGAAGATCGCCATCGACGGGGGGACCTCGACGCCACCGAAGGCGACGGCGGTGAGGCCGTAGCGGGCAGCGTTATTCCTTCGTAAAAACCATCTTGCGGTACATGGGTTCGGCGGGGCCGGTGACCTTGGTTTTCACGTTCATCGTCTTGCCGTCGCCTTCAACATCCCAGCGCTCTTCGAAATTGAGTTCGCCCGCGTTCGGGTTATTGATTTTGTACTTGACGATGAGCGTGTCGCCTTCCCATGCGACCACGGATTTCACGTCGCCCATGCGCGTGGTGTTGACGCTTTCTTTGCCGTCGGTGGTGTACTTTAGCTCGGTGGTGAATTCGCCGCGCTGGCCTGCTTGCGTGGTTTTTACGGTCATCGTGGGGTCGGTGTGGTTGATGACGCGAGTCATCGAAGAGGGTCCAGGCATAGGCCCGAACTCGCTCTTGGACGCGTCGAGTTTCCAGGTGCCGGTGAGGTTTGGTTTTGCCATTGCGGTGAGTGAAAGTGCGGCGACGAGGAGCGCGCTGCGAAGTCCCGTTGCGTACTTGGTGCCCATGCGCTCATTGTAGCGCCGGGGTAGCGCGGTTACCTTCAGGTTTTCACCCTAACGGATGGCCATGGTGACGGCGGGGCTGCTTTGCCCGGCGGCGGTTACCACGACCGGCACGGCGTTTCCGGGGGCCACTCCATCGGGGATGACGCCGTTGAGTTGATAGACGCCGACGAGACCGGGGGCGAGGCCGGCAAAGTCTAGGTTTTTCACTTCGACTCCGCCGATGCTGACTTTCACTGGGGACTTCACACGGTGCAGAGATGTGGTGGGAGCGGCGGCACCCGAGGGCACCGCCGGCTCCACCTCGCCCAGGCCAGAAAGGTACATGACGAACGGGTCACCGGCTTTGCCGGGGTTGCCCGAGTCGAGGAAGCGGAATTGAGGATCGAGGATGATTCCCTGCCCTTTGCCGGTGAGATCGCGCGAGAAGACAGCGGGTTGCGCGGCGGCAACGACGAGGTTCACCAACACGGGCGGGGCGGAGCCCTTGTAGAGGGCCAGTTGCAGGACGGTATTCACCGGCACGCCCACGGGCAAGATGGCGTTGATCTGGCCCGTGCTGACGAACAGCAGCGGCAGAGGGACGCCATTTAGTTCGAGGCGCACGCCGCCGAGGGATGTGGGCAAGGGAACAACAGCGGCGCTGACGGTTTGCGCGGCGAGGTTCGCGCCGAAGAGGCTGACGAATTCTCCCGGCGCGCGCACGCGGCCGCCTTCGAAGCTGGCGCCGCTGACGACGGATGCGGATTCGAGCAGCACGGCGGCGGGATCGGAAGTGATGGTGACGCCGACCGAGTAAAGACCGGCCAAGTCGCGCGCCGAAGCCGAAATGATTAGGAACTGCGTTCCCGAAGCCTCGTGGATGGGCGTCCAGAACGAAGCGTATCGGCCGTGGAGACCATGCGTCATGGGGACCGCGGAATCACCATTGCTGAACCCGACTTCCACCTGCGCATCGCTGCGGTTGGCCCCACAGTCGTCAAAAACCGCGGCCCGCAACCATTTCCCCTGGCCGATTTTCACGAAGAGCGGCGTAGCCATGCGGGGAACGACGAAGAGGCGTTTGGGCACGCACCCGTCAGCGGATTTGTTGGACTTGGCATTCAGACCGGGCGTCGGCTTACCGTCAACAAACGTGAGGACGCTTTGAGGCGTGGGATTGCCGCCGGTTGTGGATCCGTTTGATGCCGGCGCGGAGATGACGCTCCCGTATCCAGATTGGTCGAACTCAAATGGCTCCTCGCCGAAGGCGGTTCGAATGTCGGAAATTTCCTGACGAGGTCCGAGGTCGAAGTGACGTCGAAATCGGGGCTGACTCCAGTAGTATCCTCGGGTCTCGGAAGTGGGATTTACACATGTGGCGGGGAAGAGGGAGGCGGAGAGGGGAATATCGTCTTTCACGCTGCACCACTCTCCACTGTCCTGGCCATAACTAAAAATCAGTTTCAATCTGGAGCCTGCACTCTCGGCGGTGAGCGTTGTGTCCCCGCCGGCGGGCGTTTCCAACTTCTGGCAGTTCGTTCCCGCGATGGGCACCGGCGTGGAGGCGGCGTTGGTTTGGACGGTGGTGCCGGGCGGGGAGCAAATTGTCGCCTCCATGGGGTCTTGCGCGAGAGTCGGGCCCAACTTCCTGGTGAGCTGGGCGACGGTGCCGGTAATGGGTTTCTCGCCATAAATGATCAGCGTGATCGGGATCTCGAGAGTCTCCATCCCAGGACCCTGGAGTTTCCCCTTGTAGGTGTAGGTTCCGGGTGGAACATCCGTAAAGACTCCCACCGACAACGGGTACGTGCCGTCGCGAGTCCCCTGATAACTTGTAGAACTAACTTCCGGAGCTCCGTCGATTCTTCCTTCCACCGCAAGTGACACCGCCGGGGCGTCGGCGTAAATGCGAGTGACTCCGGATTCAGCAGTGAACCCATCATCGGGACGCGACAGGGAGAACGTGAGCGATCCAAGTTCACTGAGAGGCCTTCCGCTGAGCTGTAGAAACTGCTTCTTTGCCGGCTTCGCCACCGTCAAATTGACCGGCACCACGACGGTTTGCCCGTTTGTGTTCATGATCGTGATGTTGTTCTGAAAGGTCGCCGGAGCATTGCTAGGAGTAGTCGCGGTTACCACCAGGGCGCCGGTCGGCAGGATCGAAGCCTGCAGGGCGGCGGGGGCTCCATTCACGCCGGCAACGGTTGCGGTTTCCGAGCCGGTGGCATTGGTGATCTGTCCAAAGGTGGTGGTGGGAACGCCGGAGATTGGCGGCAAGGTGATGTTGAACTGGCCGGGGTTGGCCGACAGTTGGGCCGGTGTGAGGACGGTCAGCTCGAACGCCTTCTGATCGGTGGCGCCCGTGGCATCGGTGACTTTGATGTTGAGAGTCTGCTTTCCGGCGAGCGCGGGTTTGCCGGAGAGCTTGCCCGTAGGAGGGTCGAGCGTGAGTCCAGGAATCGCGTTGCCGACGATGCTCCAGATGTAGGGCGTCTTGCCTCCGGCGGCGGCGAACTGGAACGTCGAATCGAGGTTCAGCGTAATGTCGGGGAGCGGACTGGCGGAGCTGATCTTGAGCGGCGCGGGCGGGAGGTCGACGGTGATCGATACCGATTCCGTCACCTTCGTATCGTTGGCGTCGGTGATCATGAACAACGAAATAAAGGTTCCGCCCGTCGTGGTGTTTCCGGTCACCCGAAGAGTTTGAGGGCTGAAGGAAAGGTCTGGCGGCAGACCTGTAGCCTGCACCCGGTACGGCGAAGATCCACCGGTGATCTGCAGTTGCACGTCGTAGGGCTTGCCCACCTCGCCATTGGGGAAGGTGTTGGTGATTCTGGGCGCGTCGAAAGCGGTTTGGGTGTAGGTCTTCGTGTCCGTGTCGCCGCGCGAGTCGGTGACGGTTACCTGGAACTGGTAGCTGCCTGCCTTGGTGGGCGCACCGATGTAGGTGCCGTCCATATTCAGCGTCATGCCGGTGGGCAGGGTGAGTATGGAGGTAGTGAACTTGTAGGGCGGAACACCGTTGGTGGCGGTGAATTTGGAGGTGATGAACTTGCCGAGCACGAGCGGGTCGAGAAGCGTGGGTGTGGTGAGAACGACCTTTTGGTTCGGATCTCCTGGGCTGGGATTGCCGGGTGGGTCGGTAGGTGGATCGGTCGGTGGCGTGGTGGGCGCGGCCTGCACGGCCATGGCGATGGTGACCGAGTCAGTGAGGGCGGTGTTGTCGCCGACGCCGAGCTTGACCATCGTGACTCCCACGGGGCCGGTGGGAGTGCCGGAGATGAGGCCACTGAGCGAAATCATCAGGCCAGCCGGGAGACCGATGGCCGACCATTTGGGCGGGCCGGTGACGTTGATGGCTGTCGCCTGAAAGCTGTAGGGCTTGCCGATGACAGCGGCGGGCAAGGCGTTGGTGGTGATTTTCAGAACGTTGGTGGGCGGCTGCGCGGCCTTGATGTGCAGGTCGAAGCACCTTTGCACCACGGTGAACGTGCGGTCTGTCACGCGGACGTCGACGCCGCAGGAGATGGTTGTGTCGAAGCTGGAGTTGATGGTTCCGGTGACCAGGCCCTGGTTGCAACTCAGGCTGAAGTGGCCGACGTTGCATTGGAACTGTTGATAGGGCTTCAAGCCGCCTTGCACGACGACCTGGGCTGAGTAGGGTACGCCGGACAGGATGTCGGGCAGGGTTTGCGTGACTATGGCGAGCGGCGGAACGACGGTGACGGAGATTTGCTGCGACGCATTTCCGCCCTGGCCGTCGACGACGCTCACGGAAAAGCTGTAGGTGCCCAGCGTTGTGGGCGTCCCCTGGACGATGATGCCACCAACGCAAGGCGTCCCGGGAAGAGCTACGAGCCCGGGGATGTTGAACCCTGTCACGGTCCAGGTGTAGCAGACGGACTGCAGGGGGGCGGCTGTCCCGCCGGTGGCACTGATTCCAAGCCAAGGAGAGCCGGCTTTGCCCTGAACGAACTCTAACGGTGCGGGAGAACTGGTGGAGATGGTGATCGCGGCCTGCGCCTGCACCACCGCCAAGCCGAACGCAAAGAGAGCCAGTAGTGCCCGCATGTTCCCTCCTCCTATGAAGTAGCTACTTTACTGCCATTGTCACCGCCGGGCTACTCTGCCCCGCCGCAGTCACCACAACTGGCACGGCGTTGCCGGGCGTGACGCCTTCGGGGATGACGCCGTTCAACTGGTAGACGCCGACGAGACCGGGGGCGAGGCCGGCAAAGGCGAGATTGCTCACTTCGACTCCGCCGATGGTGACCTTCACTGTGGCCTTCACACGGTGCAGAGATGTGGTGGGAGCGGCGGCACCCGAGGGCACCGCCGGCTCCACCTCGCCCAGGCCAGAAAGGTACATGACGAACGGGTCACCGGCTTTGCCGGGGTTGCCCGAGTCGAGGAAGCGGAATTGAGGATCGAGGATGATTCCCTGCCCTTTGCCGGTGAGATCGCGCGAGAAGACAGCGGGTTGCGCGGCGGCAACGACGAGGTTCACCAACACGGGCGGGGCGGAGCCCTTGTAGAGGGCCAGTTGCAGGACGGTATTCACCGGCACGCCCACGGGCAAGATGGCGTTGATCTGGCCCGTGCTGACGAACAGCAGCGGCAGAGGGACGCCATTTAGTTCGAGGCGCACGCCGCCGAGGGATGTGGGCAAGGGAACAACAGCGGCGCTGACGGTTTGCGCGGCGAGGTTCGCGCCGAAGAGGCTGACGAATTCTCCCGGCGCGCGCACGCGGCCGCCTTCGAAGCTGGCGCCGCTGACGACGGATGCGGATTCGAGCAGCACGGCGGCGGGGTCGGGCGCGATTTCCAGAGTGGTATACCGGGTTCCGACGACCTTGCCGGCAGAAGCGGAGATCAGCAGGAATTGTGTGCCCGGCGCTTCGCGGATGGGTCTCCAAAACGCTGCGTATCGTCCGCGGAATCCGTGGGTCAACGGTACCGGAGAGTCGCCATTGCTGGGCCAGACGTCAACTCGCGCATCCGTTCGTTCAGCGCCGCAATCGTC
Source organism: Acidobacteriota bacterium (assembly GCA_040007195.1). GTDB lineage: Bacteria > Acidobacteriota > Terriglobia > Bryobacterales > Bryobacteraceae > JAFLBB01. The sequence goes on from JBDTVQ010000262.1 coordinate 9,405, forward strand.
ATAGACAACGGCCCGCAGCCATTCGGGCACCCCGATTTTGGCAAGCACGGGAGTGGGCATCCGCGGAACGACAATAAGGCGCTTGGGTGTGCAGGCCTCCGCAAATCGATCCTTGGCGGTAGATTGCCCCGGGAAAACAGTGTTATCGGCATAGTTCAGTACACTCTGGCCCGTGTGCCCCTCGGACGGCTTGATCTCGATCAACTGCGGAGGCTCCGGCACTGGAACCTCGAGGCCGGGGAAGAACACATCTAACGTCTCGGTGGTGCGGCTCTCGATCCTCTTGGCGCTGCCTCCGGGGATGATGATGATATCCCCGAATGTTCCATTTGGATTCACGCATTCCGCTGAGGACGATTCGCCCTTTTTCAGAATCTGGCGCTCCGCCCTGCAGGTGATGTCAGGTTTCGGACGG
>JBDTVQ010000263.1:0-9779 GCA_040007195.1 Acidobacteriota bacterium
GTCGGTTGGTCCATTTACGTCTACGATCTCCGCCAGAAGACCATCCCCGCCGGCAAGCGTCCCCTGCCTCCCGAACCCGCAGCGTCCGCCCCAACGCCTCCGTGATAAATTGGCCGCATGATCTCACGCCGCACGGCGCTTGGCTCAATCGCCGCGTCTACTCTTGCCGCTCAGGCCCCACGCGCCGGCCGCAAGCCCAACCTGCTCTTTTTGATCGCCGACGACCACGCAGGCTACGTCCTGAAATGCAATGGCAACGCACTCGCTGAGACGCCGAACCTCGACGCCCTCGCCGCCCAGGGCACCCGCTTTGCCCATCACTTCTGCAATCAGCCCGTCTGTACGCCATCGCGCCAATCGCTGCTTACCGGCCAGATGCCGTCGGCCGCCGGCGTCACCGTTCTCTCCACGCCGCTCTCCAACGACAAACCCACTCTCGCCAAACAACTCAAGTCCGCCGGCTACCGCACCGCCGTCATGGGCAAGATGCACTTCAATCAGCCCGGCAAGCCCGGCCTCCATGGCTTCGACCTCTGCCGTACGGAAGACGTCGTCAACCGCGAATTCGCCCAGCGCACACCCAGCAAACCGGTGCCTTCCGATGTGCCCACCAAGCCCCGCTGGCAACCATTCCGTGATCCCGCCCGCATCTGGCTCAATGCCGAAACGAAGCCATTTCCGCGCTACGACGCCGACATGCGCAGCACGCTCATGGCGCATGAGGCCTGCGACTACCTCGAACAGAACAAGGACAACCCATTCGCCCTCTGGGTCAGCTTTCAGGAACCGCACTCACCCTACGATTTCCCCGTCGAAGACGCCGCTCACTACGATCGCCAGCGCTTCACGCCACCACGCATCGGTCCCGAAGACGCCTGGCAGATCCCCATCATCTTCCGCGACCTCTCACCCGAAGAACGCTCTGGCATCGCTGCTTCGTACTACACCTCGGTCCACTACCTCGACAAAAACATCGGCATCGTTCTCAACAAGCTCAAGCAACTCAATCTGGAAGAGGACACCCTGGTCGTCTATCTCGCCGACCACGGCTACTGCCTCGGCCAGCACGGCCGCTTCGAGAAGCACTGCGGCTACGATCCCGCCATGCACGTCCCGCTCATCATTCGCTATCCCGGCCGCGTGCGCCAGGGCGTCGTCAGCGACATGACCGAACATATCGATGTCGCCCCCACAATCCTCGATCTCCTCGGCGTCGATCAAATGCCCGTCCACCATGGCCGTTCGCTCCGCCCCTACCTCGAAGCCAAGTCCATCAAGGGCCGCGACCACATCTTCAGCCAGTACCTCGAAAACGAAGAGGTCTTTCTCCGCACGGACCGTTGGAAGTACATCTACTGCTCCGGGCGCCGCAAACGCACCGACGGCTACCTGATCGACAACCCCACCCCCGGCCGCTATCAGCGTCTGTACGACCTCAAGGCCGATCCCGGCGAATTCACCGATGTCGCCGCGAAAAATGCCAAGGTCGTCGCGCAGATGCAGGACCTCATCCTCAAACGCTACCGCTCCACGCACCCCGATGCCGCCATCGAACCGGCGCGCTCCACCCGGGAAGAAGCCATGGAATTCTACATCCGCCCCCGAGACGCCAAATGATCACACGACGCAACGCCCTTGCTACCATCGCCGCGCCGCTCATCGCCGGGAAAACCGCCGCCCAAACTTCCGCGCGACCCAACTTCGTCTTCATCCTTGTCGACGACCTCCGCTGGGATTCCCTCGGCTGCACCGGCCTGTCCTGGATGAAGACGCCGCATATCGACCGCATTGCCCATGAAGGCATCACCTTCCGCAACGCGTTCGTCACCACGCCGCTGTGCTCGCCCGCTCGCGGCAGTTTCCTCACCGGGCATTACGTGCATCACCACGGAGTGAAGGGCAACGGCGATAGCAACGCCCTCAGCCACCAGCTCATCACCTTCCCCGCGCTCCTCCAGAAAGCGGGCTACGACACCGGCTTCATCGGCAAATGGCACATGGGCAACGACGCCACTCCGCGCCCCGGCATGCGCCGCTGGGTCAGCTTCAAAGGCCAGGGCCAATACAACGACCCGCCGCTGAATATCGACGGCAAAGAGGTCGTTGCCAAGGGCTATGTGACCGATATCCTTTCCAGCCATGGCGCCGATTTCGTGCGCGAAAAACGCGACAAGCCTTTCTGCCTCTATCTTGCCCACAAGGCCATCCACGGCCCGTTCCAGCCGGCCGAGCGCCACAAGGACCTCTTCAAAACCGAGCCCCTTCCCGCACGGCCCAATATGTCCTATGACCGCGCCGGCAAGACCGCGCTGCTGCGCCCCGTCGAAGACAATCGCAAAGCGGGAGCGCCCGCGCCGCCCTCCTCGCGCCCGCACGAAGAGATCGCCCGCGACCAGTTGCGGTGCATGGCTTCCGTCGACGACGGCGTCGGCGAAATCATCAAAGCTCTCGAAGAAACGAAGCAGCTCGACAACACCGTCTTCGTGTTCACGTCCGATAACGGCTACTTCTGGGGCGAGCACGGCCTCGGCGACAAGCGGTGGGCTTACGAAGAATCGATCCGCATTCCCCTGCTTGTCCGCTATCCCCCGCTCGTTGGTAAAGGCGTGAAATCCGACGCGATGGTCCTCAATATCGACATCGCCCCCACCTTCCTCCATCTCGCCCGCGTCGAAGTTCCGCACGGCATGCACGGGCGCTCGTTCAAGGAACCCATGCGCGGCAATCGCCGCACCTGGCGCACCTCGTTCGTGATCGAATACTTCGCCGAACCCAACTACCCGCGCACGCCCACCTGGAATGGCCTTCGCACCACGCGGTACAAATACATCCGCTACCCCGAACTCCCCGGCGCCGATGAAATGTACGATCTCGTCAAAGACCCGTACGAAAAGAAAAACATCGCCGCCGACACCGCTGCCAAGCCCACGCGCGACCGTCTCAAAAAGGAGCTCGACCAAGCGCTTGTACGAACGGCCTAGCGCCCCCTCTACGTGAGTGCCACTTCGCCGATCTCGCCGCCCTGGCCCGGTTTGCCCGTCACCACGGCCTTCGTGAACGCCGCCAGCACCTGCAGAATGCCGCCGGGGCTGTCCCAAAAATCGCCGTTGTCCGCCTCGAAGCGGATGAGCGTCAGTCGCGGATCGTCAAGCCCTTTGGGGAACCACGTCTTGAGTAATGGCGAATAGAGCTCTTCCATCTTCGTGGGATCGTCGACTACCCTCGCCCGCCCAAACAGATGCATGTAGGCACTATCGCTGTCGCTTTGAAACACGAGAGATATCGAGGCCGTACGGCGGATCTCCTCCACCTTGCGGCTGGATCGGTCTGTAAAGAACCACAGCGTGCCGTCGAACTCCTCCGCTTTACCCTGCAATCCCATCGGCCGCGAGTGTGGAAATCCATTCGCCGACGTAATCATCATCGTGTTCCGGAAATGTTTCAACATGTCCCGGACTTTGATAAGCGCCTCATCGCCCGTCATGTGGAGAGTTTCGTAGTTGGATTCGGTCTGCATTGAGAAGTCCGCCCTCGCCTCGGAAGGTAGATCCAGACCCGCGGCCATTTGTTACTGCGGTCTAGCCGGTACGCTTGGGGAGCCGGTCACAATCTCCATCGCATCACTCTGAATGCCGGCCAACATGCCATTGAAAACAAGGTGATGAAACGGGAGCACGGCGTACCAGTAGAACAAACCGAATAGTCCCCGTGGCTCGAACAGCGCAGTCTGGCGCAGTACGCATCCTGTGCCCCCATCGCTTGGTTCGATGCGGAACTCAAGCAGCGCTTCACCCGGCAGGCGCATCTCGGCTCGCAATGCCACCCGCCGGTTCTGTTCCAGACCGACGACCCGCCAAAAGTCGAGCGCCTCGCCGTACCGGAGGGTTTGCGAATCGCGCCTCCCGCGGCGCAGTCCTGGACCGCCGGCCAGCCGGTCCAACCAACCGCGAATGATCCACAGCCAGTTTGCGCTATGCCAGCCGCGCTTGCCTCCGAGCCGGCATACCGCCAGAAACACCGCCCGCGCCGGCGCGGCGATAGTCACCTCGCGGCTATCGCGAAACACCGTGCCACCCGACCAGTCCGGATCTCCCGGCATCGAACCCGCCATCGACCAGTTGGTTTCCACCTGGCCCGCCGCCACCTGGCTCAATGCCGCATGGATCGCCTCGCGCACGTTCAATAGCGCTTGCGGAATCAAGTGCGTGATCCGGTCTTCCCGGCAGACAACGGGATTCTTCAGTCCTTCGGTCAACGGGCCCGCAATCTTGTGGCTCAACGGCGTTACCAGGTGAATCCAGTAGGAGCTCAAACGCGGCGTCAGGAGTGGAACCGGTATGATCCAGCGGCGCGGTAACCCCAGTTCTTCCGCCATGATGTGAATGATGTCGCGATAGCACATCGTTTCGGAACCACCGATGTCGAATACGCCGCCCGTAGTTTCCGGAACCGAAAGCACACCCACCAGGTAGGTCACCACGTTTTGCACCGCAATCGGCTGGCATAAGGTGCTCACCCATTTGGGCGTAATCATCACCGGCAACCGGTGGACGAGATAGCGCAATATCTCGAACGAAGCCGAGCCCGAGCCGATAATCATCGCGGCACGCAGAACTGTCACCGGTACGCCCGCCGACGCAAGTTCCACTTCGACCTCACGCCGCGAGGAGAGATGCTCGCTGAGATTCGCCCCTGTTTCTCCCAGTCCGCCAAGGTAGATTATGCGCTTCACGCCGGCATCGCGGGCCGCTCGCGCAAACGTGACCGCCAGTTGCTGGTCGCGCTGCGCATATTCGCCCCCGGCCGACATCATCGAATGCACCAGGTAAAAAGCCGCGTCGCAGCCCTCGAGCGCTGCCGTCACCGAGGACGCGTCGGCCAGATCGACTTGCCGGATCTCCACCCGGGGATCCGTGTTCCAGGCGCGGCCTTCCAATTTCGCCGGGGACCGCACGAGGCAGCGCACCGCATACCCGGATTCCAGCAGTTGCGGCGCAAGCCGCCCGCCGATGTAACCGGTCGCGCCCGCGATCGCAATATGTTCGATTTCACAACTCCTTTTGGTTTCCGCCCTGCTTCAGGCTGTCAGGGGCCGGCCGACTCTCGAGAAATACGTCTCCATCCACTAGGCGGGTCTCCACCCACTAGAATGGATGCGTGCCGTCGCGAAGGAAATTCTTCTTTGCAACCGCCACCCCCCTTCTTCGCGGTCAGGAACGAAAGCCCGGCATGTTTAGAGATGCGAAAGCCTATGAGCAATTCATGGGCCGCTGGAGCCGCTTGGTCGCCCCGCTGCTCGCGGATTTAGCCCAGGTGCCTGATCGCGGCCGCGTGCTGGATGTGGGCTCCGGCACCGGCTCGCTCGCCTTTGCCATCGTCAAACGCAAGCCCCACGCCACTGTGCTCGGCATCGATCCGTCCAAGGAGTACGTCGCCTACGCGGCCAGCAAAAACTCCTTCGCCGGTCGAGCCGCCTTCGAAGTTGGCGACGCCCAGCAGTTGTCCTATCCCAACGCCTCCTTCGACGCCGCTGTTTCTTTGCTTGTGTGGAACTTCATTCCCGACCCGGGAAAAGCGCTGCGTGAGGTACGCCGCGTCACCAAGTCCCACGGAACCATCTCCGCCGCCGTCTGGGATTATCCCGCCGGAATGCGAATGCTCCGAATTTTTTGGGACGCTGCCGTCAGCATCGACGCCGCCGCCGAAAAGCGCGACGAAAAGCACATGCCCCTCTGCCGCTCCGGCGAACTCACTCAGCTATGGAAACAAGGCGGTCTTCAAAACGTGCATGAGCAACCGCTTGAGATCACCACTCAGTTCCCGTCCTTCACCGACTACTGGGACGCCTTCCTGCTCGGCCAGGGGCCCGCGGGCGCCTACACCGTCAGCCTCGATCGTGGCAAGCAGCAAGCCCTGCGAAACGAGCTGAAACGCCGCCTCGCAATCTCATCCGAAGACCAGCCCTTCTCCCTACCCGCTCGCGTATGGGCCGTGCACGGAACGGTCACTTAGCCGCCGCAGCGCCCTTCAGATATTGATCGAGCCACGCCACGCTCTGGTTCAACACCTCTCCAAACTGCGCGTGCGGCTTCCCGCCGGTACCGAAGTTCGGCCCGTGCGCACCACCCACCACGCGCACCAACTTCACCGGCACCTTCGCGGCTCGCAGTGCCGCCTCCATCGCCACCGATTGTTGAAAGGGCACCGTGTCGTCGGCATCGCCATGCAGCAGCAAAGTAGGCGGTGAGGAAGCAGACACGTGCGAAATAGGCGACGCGGCCCGGCACACCTCTTGATCCTCCGGATTGGGCGTCGGCAATCGCCCCACAAACGCCGTCACCGCCGCCGTGCCCACCGCCCTGCCGCCAATCATCTTCTGCAAATCGGTAGGCGCCGCGCGCAGCACCACGCATTGAAGCGTCGCTGGCTCACGGTTCACCGCGTCCGCATCGCCCGCAAGACCGCTCGCGCCCAGCATCGCCACCAGGCCAATTAAATGGCCGCCCGACGATCCCGCCACGCCGCCCAGTTTCGCCGGATCGATCCCGTATTGCTTTGCCCCATGCCGCACAAACCGCACCGCCCGTTGCACATCCTCGACCGGCGCCGGGTAATGAAACCGAGGTGTCGCCCGGTGATTGATCGCAAACACCGTATGTCCGGCCCGCAGCAACGATGGGCCCCACTCGTCAATCTGTTGCTCCTTCAACGGAGGCGCATCGTACACCGTCCGCGACGTCCATCCGCTGCCCGACACAAACACCACGCCCAGCCCGTTCGGCTTCTCCGGGTAGTGAACATCCATCAGCAGCGCCAGCCCCGAGTACATCCCATAGACGACGTTCTTTTCGACGCGCGCCTCCGCCGCCGCGGGGCCCGCACAACAAAAAGCGGCGACTCCCAGCATCAGGGGAATCGCCGCTTTGTTCAAAAGTGGTTGCAGGTTAGGCATGGTTGGCTCCATTCAGACTAATGGAGTACGGCCCACGCCGGGAAAATGTTCCGCGTCAGTACCGTCCGCCGTTACGCAGCGACGCCAGGTCGTTCATCCGTTGCCGGATAATCTGCCGGTCGCGCGGATGCAGCTGATCGGCCTGTGCAAGATCGCCCATGTTGTTGAGAGCGCTGTTCAGGCTGCCGCGGTCGAAGCGCCCACGCTGTGCATTGCGTTCGAAGTCGGCAAGTTCGCTCAACGCGCGCCGAAAATGATTGGCCTCGTGGTTGTCGACCCGCGCGCGCCGGAAGATCGATTCCAGGTCGCGCATCGCCGACGATACCGGATTGCCCCGGTACGACTCCCGGCCATACGAGTTCGAATAGCCGTCGCGGTCATAGCGATCGTTGCCGCGCCGGTCATCGCCGTACCGGTCGTTGCCGTATCCCGGATTACCACGGCGCGGCTGGGCCAGTGCAGGCAGTGTAACGGCCGCCGCCATAAGAAGCAATGGAAGGACTTGTTTGCGCATTTGAGTGATGCCTCCTACCCGATTAGAGACATCGCGCGCCCTCTCCGTTTCCGGCTATCTTCAACCACGCCAGTGGTGGATTTCGGCCGGTCCTTTTTACAGTATCTGCCCGCTCCCATCCTTCAACATCAACTTCCGCACAATCTTCAACGGCACCCCGCCCTGCCGCACAAACTCGTCGTGGAACTTCTGCATCGAATACGCCGCCCCCTGCTCCCGCCGATAGTCCTCGCGCAGCTTGTAGATCATCAGCTTCCCCAGCGTGTAGTAGAGGTACGTCGGGTTGTACGTCCCGCGCCGCGCCTCCTGAAACGACACCTCGCGCTCCTCGAACGATTTCTCCATGAATAGCTTCGTCGCCTGCTCCACCGTCCATCCCGCCGTGTGCAGCTTAATGCCCGCCACATACCGGCAATCGCGAATCAGCGCCTCTTTTAACTGCGCCAATCGGATTTGCGGACTCTTTTCTCCGAAACCCTCTTCCACCATCATCTGCTCGGAATAGTGCGCCCAGCCCTCCACGTTCGATCCACAAAACACCAGCTTGCGCGTCTTCGTCGGAAACTGTTTCGCGAACAGGAACTGCAAATAGTGCCCCGGATACGCCTCATGCACCGTGATCATCTTCAACACGGGCGGGTTGTACAGCCGCAAGTGCTCTTCCTTGCGTTTCTCCGGCCAGTCCTTCTCCGGCGGCGTCACGTAGTAGAACGCCTCGGTCGCCTTCGTCTCATACGCGCCCGGCGTGTCCATCGACGCAAAGTTTCCATCGCGCGCAAACGGCGGCGTTTCGGTCACCGTCGGACGCACCTCGCTCGGCACCGTCACAATCCTGTGGTCGATCAGGAACTGCCGCGTCGCCTCGATCGTGTTCCGTGCATCCGGCAGCAGCGTCGCCTCCGTCGGATGCGTATCCGTGATCGAGTGCATCACCTCCATCGGTGTCTTCTTCGCGTCGATCTCCTTTGCCGTTGCCACGAACGCCTTGTAGTCCTTCTCCAGGTTTGCCTCGCCCACCGCCAGCACGCGTTCGAGCGGCAGGTCGATCATCTCGTCGTAAAGCAGCGCCTTCGCATACATCTCTTTGCCGATCGCGTACTTGCCCTTCGACCGTGCCAGCAAGTCGCTCTTCAACCACGCGGCGCCCGCTTGCAGCGACTTCACCGCCGCCGCGTCCGCTGTCTCGAATTCCTTCAGCAGCGCCGTATCCCCGCCGGCCGCTTCCTTCGCCCATTCCGCCACCGCACCCTGGAAAAATCCAACCGAACCGCCGGTCATCAGCATGGCAATATCGGTGAACTCTTTCGGCGGGTTCTCCACGTTCGCCTTCATCGCGGCCATGAGCGCGGGAATTCCCTTCATCCGCGCCACCATGCTTTGCAACCGCTCTTTCGCCGGCGCGAAGTTGCGCTTCATCAGCACGTCCACCGCGCCGCCCGGCAGGCCCGCGTACGACATCGGGTTCGTTTTCCAATCTGCCAGCGTCTCAGTGCTCAATAGCTCCGATTGAATCGCGCTTTCGATCAGCTCCGCGTCAATCGCTTCGTCAGGCGCCAGAGCCGTCTTGCGCAGCGCGGCCAATTCCTCGCTCTGCGTTTTTAGCAGCGCGATTCGCGCCTCGTGCGCCGCCTTCGATCGGTCCTCAATCCGCGCGTCGTATTCGTGGAATCCGTTTGTCACGGCGCCCGTCGGGCTCCATGCGTTGGAAGCGTCGAAATAGGCATCGACAAACTTCGCGAATGCCACGCTTTTCCCGGGCGCCCCCGTTGCCGGCCCTTCCGCTTTTGGCGTACTCGAACACGCGCACAAAGCCGCCAGCGCGGCCGCCAGAACGAATCGCATGTCTACTCCTTCGCGCGAATTGCCAGCGGACGCACCGGCGCCCCCGTCCCTCCGCGAATCTTCATCGGCACGGCGACGAACAGGAACTCATGCACGCCATCGCGCGCCAGCGCCTCCATGTTCAACGCCTCCATAATGTGGATGCCGTTTTCCACTAACAGATGGACGTGTACCGGCATGTCTTGTGAGGGCACGCGCTCAAAACAAATCGTGTCCGAGCCCGCCGCGAAGACCTTGCGCTCGCTCAGCCACCTCCCGCCGGCGAGTTCCGGCCCCGGCTCCGTCTGCCGCAAAAAAAGGTGATCGTCGCTCCAGTAGTTCGCCCACCCGGTGCGAATCAGCACCACATCGCCCGCTCCGACCTTCACGCCCGCGTCGTGCTCCGCCCGTTCGAACATCTCCGGCGTAATCGCGAACTCCTTCGGCAGCGCCTCGACGCCCTGCTGTCCCGCGATATCCAGCAATACCCCG
>JBDTVQ010000264.1:0-9733 GCA_040007195.1 Acidobacteriota bacterium
CGATTGCGCGGCGGTATGGCGCGGCGCTGGTGGTGGGCACGATTGACGAAGATCCGGTGCAGGCGCAGGCTTTCTCGCGCGAACGGAAGCTGGAAATTGCGCAGCGCAGCCTGGAGCTGCTGACCAGTAAGTACGGCATTCACGCCGAGGACATCATTTTTGATCCGCTGGTGTTTCCGTGCGCCACGGGCGATGAGAACTACATTGGCGGGGCGGTAGAGACGATTGAGGGCGTGCGGCTGATCAAGGAGAACATTCCGCACGTGAAGACGGTGCTTGGAGTTTCCAACATCAGCTTCGGCCTGCCGGCGAACGCGCGCGAAGTGGTGAACAGCGTGTTCCTCTACTACTGCACGAAGGCGGGGCTGGACCTGGCCATCGTGAATGCGGAGAAGCTGGAGCGGTTTGCCTCGATTGATCCGCATGAACGCACGCTGGCGGAGAACCTGTTGTTCAACCGGCCGGTGAGCGGCGGGGGGACGTTGCTGGAAGCGGCTGAGGACTGGCGGGCGCAGAGCAAGGAACAGAAAGCGGCGATCAACCAGCATCACATTGCGGCGATTGCCGAGCACTTCCGCACGGCGACGGCCAAGGAGCGGGTGTCGGCGGCCGAGCTGCCGCTGGACGACCGGCTGGCGCGCTACATCATTGAAGGCTCAAAAGACGGACTGGTGGCCGATCTTGAACTGAAGCGCGGCGAAGGGGCCGCGCCGCTGGACATCATCAACGGTCCGCTGATGAAGGGGATGGGCGAGGTTGGCCGGCTGTTCAACAACAACGAACTGATTGTGGCGGAGGTGCTGCAGTCGGCCGAGGCGATGAAGACCGCGGTGAGCCACCTGGAACAGTTCATGGAGAAGGCCGATACGGCGTCGAGGGGCAAGGTGGTGCTGGCCACGGTGAAGGGCGATGTGCATGACATCGGCAAGAACCTGGTGGAGATCATACTTTCGAACAACGGCTACACGGTGGTGAATCTTGGTATCAAGGTGCCGCCGGATGCGTTGATTCAGGCGTTCCGGGAGCATCATCCGGACGCGATTGGGCTGTCGGGGCTGCTGGTGAAGTCGACGCAGATGATGGTGACGACGGCGAACGATTTCCGCGATGCGGGGATCGACATTCCGCTGCTGGTGGGCGGGGCGGCGTTGAGCGAGAAGTTCACGACGCTGAAGATTGGCCCGGCGTATCAGGCACCGACGTTCTACGCGAAGGACGCGATGACGGGCCTGCGGATGTTGAACGAGATTATGGACCCGGAGCGGCGCGACGAGGCGTTGGCGTCGCACGTGTTCATGGAAGGCGATCCGAACGCGTTTGCCGTGGCGGCTCCGGCCGTTGCCGTGAATGGATTCCATCGCAGCACGAAGGTGTCGACGACGGTGGAATTGCTGCCGCCGCCTTATCCCGAGCGGCGCGTGCGGACGTTCCCCAACCTGAACGAAGTGTGGAGCTACATCAACCCGTTCATGCTGTATGGGCGGCACCTGGGCTACAAGGGCAATTTCGAGCAGGCGCTGGCGAATCGCGAGGAGAAGGCGCTGGAGCTGTATCACAAGATCGAGGAGATCAAGGACGGCGCGCGCGACTGGATGAAGGTTCGGGCGGTGTGGCAGTTCTTTGAGACCGAGCGCGACGGGAACAGCATTCACCTGTTCCTGCCGGGGCAGGGAAGCCCGATTCACACGTTCGATTTTGGCCGCCAGCCGATGGAAAATGGCCTGTGCCTCTCGGACTACGTGATGCCAGCCGCCAACGGACGGCGGGACAGCATGGGCATTTTCGTGACCACCGCCGGCGAGGGCGTGCGCGAGCGGTCCGAGGAAGCCAAGAAGGCCGGGCGTTTCGTGGAGGCGCACGCGTTGCAGGCTCTGGCTATCGAATCGGCGGAAGGTTCGTCCGAGTATCTTCACCGCCGTATGCGAGAAGACTGGGGCACGCCCGATCCGCCGGAGATGACGATGCAGCAGCGGTTCACGTCGCGCTATCGCGGGAAGCGGTACAGCTTCGGGTATCCGGCGTGTCCGAACCTGGACGATCAGGCGGGCATTTGGAAGCTGCTGCAACCGGATGAGATTGGCGTGCAGTTGACCGAGGGCATGATGATGGAGCCAGAGGCAAGCGTGAGCGCGCTGGTGTTCCACCATCCCGATTGTGCGTACTTCACCGCCGCCGAGGCCAGCGCTGTCCTGGCCTGAAAGAGGAGCCGATGCGTTCGTTAGCCGTTCTTTTGTTGGCCGCCGCCGCGGCGTTTCCCCAAGGCGGGCCGCAGGCCGCCGCGCCGAAGCCGGTGGTGCCGCTGGTCTTCAAAGACGAGAAGGCGATTCTGAAGACGCATGTTCTGAAGGTGGGCGGCAAGGAGCTGAACTACCGGTCGAGTGCGGGCTTTCTGCCGATCAAGACCGAAGCCGGTGAAATTGAAGCGCAGCTCTTTTACACGGCCTATACGGTGGATGGGGAATCAAAACAGAAACGCCCCGTAACGTTTTGCTTCAATGGCGGCCCTGGCGCGGGCTCGCTGTGGCTGCATATTGGCGCGATCGGGCCGCGGCGCGTGCCGATGAAGCCGGATGGGACGATGCCGCCGCCGCCGTACAAACTGGTGGACAATCCCGATACGTGGCTCGATAAGTCGGACCTGGTGTTTATCGATCCGGTGGGAACGGGTTATTCGCGCGCGAAGTCGCCCGATGTGGCGAAGCGGTTCTTTTCGCTGCGGGGCGACATTGACGCGATGGGCACGGTGATCCGCACGTGGCTGACGGAGAATCAGCGTTGGGGGTCGCCGATTTACCTGGCTGGGGAAAGCTATGGCACGACGCGGGCGGCGGGGCTATCCGGGTATCTTGTGGACAAGGGTATTTCGCTCAACGGAGTATTCCTGATTTCGACGATTCTGAACTTTCAGACGGCGCGATTTGCGCGGGGGAACGATCTGCCGAATGCACTGTTCCTGCCGACTTACACGGCAATTGCGCACTATCACAAGAAGCTGCCGGCGGATTTGCAGGCTTCGCTCGAAAAGGCCATTGGGGAATCGAAGAAGTATGCGGCGGGCGAGTATCAGACGGTGCTCTATAAAGGCGACGCGCTGACGGCGGCGGAGCGGCAGAAGGCGATCGCGCAACTGGCGCGGCTGACTGGGCTGAGCCCGGCGTTCATCGACCGCAACGATCTGCGGATTGAGATCCAGCGTTTCACCAAGGAATTGCTGCGGGACAAGGGGTTGACGGTGGGGCGGCTGGATGGGCGGCTGACGGGTTCGAACGAAGGTTCGGTGGGCGCGGAGCGGCCGGAGTACGATCCCTCGATGACGGCGATCCGGCCTCCTTACACGGCGGCGATGAATCAGTATGCGCGCGAAGAATTAGGTTTTGAAACCGAGTTTGAATATTACGCGCTGGGCGGTGGAATTACGGCGCCGTGGGATTTCAACGTCACGGTTCCGCCCTACAATCAGGGCTACGCGGACACTTCGATTGCGTTGCGGGAGGCGCTGGCGAAGAACCCCTACATGAAGGTATTCGTGGCGATGGGTTACTACGATCTTGCCACGCCTTTTGAGGCGGCGACTTATACGATTCAGCACATGGGGCTGGATGCGGACCTGCGGAAGAACTTTCGATTCTCCGAGTATGGGGCCGGGCACATGATGTACATCGATGAGGCGTCGTTGACGAAGCTGAAGAAAGATGTGGATTCTTTCTACGCGTTCGCGGGAACACCATAAGTACTGGATCGTACTACACCCGTTCGCGCAGTTGGGGAATGCAAAAGTGATTGTGTAGTTTTTTCAATCAGTTAACGGGCGTTAAGTGGCATCCCTCCAGACGTACTGTTACTAAGTGCTACGTTGCAGTACTTTCCATCTTCAGAAACAGTCGTTACTCTTCTTTAAGAATCGACGCTGGATTCCGGTCCGGCGCCATCTATTGGAGGAGACAGATATATGTTCAAAATACGTGCGCTTGTTGTAGCGCTAGGCATGCTGCTGCCCTTTTCGGCACACGCGGCATTTATTTCGGCAGGGGGGACGTTTTCCTGGACCGAAATTTCGCCAACGATCCGGCCGCTGCAGCTTTCGTCCTCGGACGACTTCGACTTCGATTTTCTTAGTGACGGCAGCGGCGGTCTGCTCGAAATTACCCGAATCGACATCGTACTTGGAAACGGCCTGCAACCCGACCCCAACCCGGGCCCTCCCGGATATTTGACGTGGGGTTCCGATGGGCTGTTCACCTATGGCGGTGCGAACTTTACGGGTACCGGCCCGGATTATGACAACTTCGGCGAAGGAACGGGAGCGGGCGCCCGCGACGCGTCGGGCTACTTCACTGGCCTGCTGGCGGGCAGTGGATTTAACTTCTATCTCGACATCGACGAGACGGGCGGGGCGATTTGCCCGGCGTGCGACATTGTGACACCGGCCGAGTTTCTGGCAGGCGGGGCGATGACGTACACGCTGTACTTCAAGTACAACGGACCGGGAACGATCGTAGGCCCGAGTTCGTTCACATTCGGCCCTAATAGCTTTCTGACCGGCCAAGGCCCGGACGCGCAGAGCAATTGGGGCGTTCGGGTGGAAGTCGAGGACTCGACGGTTCCCGAACCCGGCACGTACGCGCTGATGGGCGCTGGACTTGCCGCGATCGGCTTCCTGCGCCGGCGCAAGGCGTAGGCAAGCGAGACGTTCTTCGTCAGCAAACTAAAAAAGGGCGGGCCTTGCGGTCCGCCCTTTTTGTTTTGTACGGCAACGGCGCCGGTCCGATTTTGCCGGGCGTTACATTTTCAGGACGTTGACCTGAAAACGCTCCGGTGGAAAGTCGCGGGCGGGCGATGAGCTCATCTTGGCCCACGTCTGGTAGGCGGAGTTGGCGACGGTGGAATCCAGATAAAAGAGGAATTGGTCTGAAAACACGTCCAACTGCGGACGGCGGCGGAAGGTCAGGCGCAGGCCGACGGCCTTTTCCAGATCCACGCCCTCTTTGGCGGGCACGGCCTTGTCTTCGAGGAGCGTGACGAAGCTTGCGCGTCCGGCATGCGGCCAGATGTCGGGCCGCAGGAGTGGACGAAGGTTTGGGCGCGACTCGAAGGTGATCTCGCACTGGCGGATCCATTCGAGCACGTCGTCGCCCCACTGCCAGTGGTGCGCGATGCGCAGGTAGCGGTCGACGAGATTGAGCGCCATGTCCATTTTGCGGCGGTCCGTCTCTGCCTCTCCCACGACTGCGTCCAAAGCATAGGACGGCACCAGATCTTCTTTGTCGATCAGGTTCGTCGCCATGTCGACCACTTTGTCGAGCCGGCGAACCGGCGGCTGCTCGTGAACCAACAGGGGCGGCAGCTCATGTACGGCTTCCCCAGGCATCTCGACATATTTGCGATCACCGAGGATTTCCATACTTCCCTCCCTTATTCACCTTCTATCGGATCTATCACTATTTCCTTTAACTCATCCTGCCCATCAGACGCTGTCCGTGCCGTCAACGTTGCAAACCTCCGCTGATGGCGCAGATGATTTGCACTTCCTTTACAATCGGGGCGTCCAGGCTGGTCACCTGTTCGCCTTGGACGAACAATCGAATGTGTTCGCGAATCCGGCCGGCTTCGTCGATCATCCGAAAACGTATTCCGGGAAACTGGCGATCCAACTCTTCCAGTAAAGCGTGCATTGTGGCGCCGTCCGCCAAATCGAGGCTCACCTCGGCGCGCTCCTTCGTGTAACTCCGCAACGGCCCGGGAATGTAGACGCGCACGGGCACTAGAGATACGCGGCCTCCACGCTGTGCATGCGCGGCAGGCCGTCGGCGATGGAGCGCCAGGATTCGCCTTCGTCGCGGCTGGCCCAGACGGAACCCTGGGTGGTGCCGAGGTAGAGGCCGACGCTTTTTTCCGCGTCGGCTGTCATGGCCTGGCGGAAGACGGTCCACCAGGCGTTGGCTTCGGGCATGCCTTTGGCGAGGCGGGTCCAGCTTTTGCCGGCGTTGGAAGTTTTGAAGACGGCGGGCTTGCCATCGGGGCTGGTGCGGGGCCAGACGCTGGTGCCGTCCATGGGGAAGACCCAGCAGGTGTCGGGATCGCGGGGGTGGAGGACCATGGGGAAGCCGATGTCGCCCACCTTTTTGGGCATCTTCATTCCGATTCGTTCCCAGCGGGCGGTGGCGCGGTCCATGCGGTAGATGCCGCAGTGGTTCTGCTGGTAGAGGCGGTCGGGCATGAGGGGGTGGAGGCGGACGCAATGGGGGTCGTGGCCGTATTCGGGATCGGGCGTGGGGATGAAGTCGGCGGCGCAGCCTTTGTTGAGGGGGGCCCAGGAAGCGCCACGGTCGGAGGATTCAAAGACGCCGCCGGAGGACATGCCGATGTAGAGGTGATTGGCGTCGCGGGGGTCGATGTTGATGGAGTGCAGGCGGGCGCCATCTGGCGGTCCTTCTTCTTTCTTGCCGCACCAGTCGTGCCAGTTGGGGTGGCCGTTGAAGCCGTCGACGCTTTCCCAGGTGACGCCGTGGTCTTCACTGCGGAAGAGGCCCTGGGGAGAGGTTCCGGCGTACCAGACGCCTTTTTCGGTGGCGTGGCCGGGCTGGAGCCAAAAAACATGATCGACGGTTCTTGGTTGATCGCCCTGGGCCGATTTATGGATGAGACCGGCGGGGAAGGCCGGTGGCTTTTTGGCTTCCGTCCACTTCTTGCCGCCGTTGGAGCTGACCATGACGGTGGGGCCGAGGTGTCCGGCTTTTGCGGCGATGATCATGCGCTTGGGATCGCGCGGATCTTGAACAAAATGGTAGATTATGTTTCCGAAACAGATAGGCGCGGAAATGTTCCAGCGTTTTCTGGCGCCAGTGTCTTGCAGGATCCAGGCGCCCTTCTTTGTGCCGGTGAGAACGTGCACGGTTCCATTCGATGGCATTTATCTTTCGTACGCCCTTTCTACCCCTGGGTCAAGTAAGAATTTTAGATCGGCTCGATTCCTGAGAAATTCCGGGGGAAGGGGGCGGAACCGGGGGGCGGTGCGATTGGTGTAGGGAGCCGGTGCGGGCGGTGTAGGGAGCCGGTGCGGGTGGTGTAGGGAGCCGGTGCGGGTGTGGGCTGTTGAGCCAGTGTGGGTGTGGGCTATTGGGCCGGTGTGTGCGGGGCTGTTCAGCCGGTGCGTGTGGCTCCCGGGTAGCGCGAGGGGTCTGAGTAACGCGACCGGCGCGGGCTTGGCGGGGGAAGCGCTCTCGTCCTTCCCCCTACAGTGAGATGCGATCACGCCGGCTAGTTTCCGGGATTGAGCGGCTGCCACAGTTCGATCTTGTTGCCGTCGGGATCGTAGATCCAGGCGAAGCGGCCGTAGCTTTCGTCCTGGCGCTTGGGGTCGATTTGGACGCCTTCCTGGCCCAGGCGGTCGAGCAGTGCATCGAGGTCATCGACGATGTAGTTCACCATGAACGAGGCTTGGCTGGGCTCGAAATATTTGGTGGTGTCCGGGAAAATGCTCCAGACGGTCATCTGCTCACTGTCAGGATTGTCTTTTTCGCGCCACGGCAGCATGACACCATGGCCGCTATCGGCGAGGCCGAGGCGTTTTGCGTACCACTCCTTCATTTGTGGCTGATTTGCGGACTTGAAGAAGATCCCGCCGATGCCGAGGATCCGGCCTTTCTGGCTCATGGTTGTTTTCCCTTTCTGTGGTTGTACGGGGGCGATGCCGATTCGGCTCCCACGCTGCGGCGCTTTCCGCTCCTCTTACGACGGGCGGAAGAGGGAAAGGTGTCAGCGCATGGCCTTAGTATCCGGTAGTGCGTTCGATATTGGAAGTGGATTAGCAGCAGGGTTCGAGATGGGGCGCAGTGGCGCGGCGGGCCGGAAGGGGGACGGCAGGGGGAGGCATATCGGTTGGGGGCGGTGGAAGCTGGTGGGGGCCTCCGTGTTATGCTGCCCCTTCATGTCCGAACTCGCCTATACCATCGGTGTCGATCTCGGCGGAACCAATCTCCGCGCAGCCGCGATCGACCGCTCCGGAAACATCCTCGACAAGACTTCCGGTACGACGAATTTTGAAGAAGGGCGCGATGCCGTGCTGGACGATATTGCGGGCGCGGTGGATCAGCTTCGGTCGCGCTTCGGCGCCTCGGGATTTTACGGAATAGGGATTGGCGTACCCGGGTTCATCGATATCGAGAAGGGCGTGATCGTGGGCACGCACAACCTGCTTGGCTTCGACGGGTTCCCGATGCGCGACGACCTGTCGCGGCGGCTGCAGACTCCGGTGATCCTCGAAAACGACGCAAACGCGGCGGCGCTGGGTGAAAAATGGATGGGCGCGGGGCGAGATGTAAACGACCTGGTTCTGCTTACGCTTGGTACCGGTATTGGGGGGGGCATCATTTCCGGCGGGCGGGTGCTTCACGGCTTCGTGGGGATGGCAGGAGAACTAGGACATATTACGATTTTTCCGGGTGGAAACATCTGTGGATGCGGCAATTATGGCTGTTTGGAGAAGCACGCATCGGCGACGGCGGTGGAAGCGATGGCAAAGCTGGTGGCGCTTGGCGACAACCTGACGGCGAAGGATGTTTACGACCTTGCCGAACAGGGGAATCACAATGCCATACGCGTGTTTGAGCATATGGGAATGGCACTCGGAATTGCGCTGGCGACACTGATCAACATCTTCAATTTTCCTCTGTATCTGTTGAGTGGAGGCGTGTTGCCTGCCTGGAAATTTTTTGCGCCCGCGATGATGAAGGAAGTTCAAGATCGTTCCTTCACGTTCCGCAATACTGACACGCGAATTGAGCCGGCGACATTGGGCAACCAAGCTGGCCTGTTTGGCGCGGCATATCTGCCCTTTTTGCTACAGAAACTCGGCACTGGCGCATAACGGCGCCGGCACCTAGTTGGGGGAGCGCGGAGGCATTGCGAGCGGTACCAGGGGTCCCACCGAGTTTGCGCTCGCTGTTCACCATTACTTAGATTACCTTCGTACCGTTTTTGCCCCCACTGGCGGTATAACCGTTCCCCCCCGAAGCAAAAAAGAGTACATTCAGAAGATCCTGATCCGTACGGTCCCAAACCGTCGCTATCAGGAGTGAGGAGGAGAAAAAGTATGGAAATGAACAAGTCATCAGAACTTGTCAGTGTAAATCCGATCGCAACGGAGACAGAACCTCTGAGCGGTCCAAAAACAACCCCGATGGAACGCTTGCTGGATCAAGCGGACCAAGCAGTAAGATTGGGAAATATTCAGGAATCGCGTGAGCATCTTACGCGCATTTTTGAGTTGCTCGCTGGTTCGTCCCCCAACCAGTTAGGCATCCATGGCACTTCGCAATATGGTGTCGATTCGTTCCAGATGAGGCGCACGGCCTAGTCTGGTTTTCGCGTCGACTTTTGGCGCGGTGGACTCGTTCTTAAGGAGCCCGCCGCGCCATTGCTGTTTGCGCGCCCTTCCGTTCTTTTCAGGCTCGGTTCCCCTCCAAAATAGTTTTCGCTTCGTGATCCGTAACGCGGCGAAACACCGCTTGTCTATTCAAGAGAGATGGACTGGTGGGGATGGAGCGGATCTCGGAGGTTCGCTTCTCCTGCCACAAAGGTAACAAAATGAATCCATCCCCAATTTTCATCATGGAGGAGACACCATGCCCGTAAAAGAAATCTACGTACTGCGCGCTTCGGACTCACAAGCGCTGGATTGCCTGATTGCACGTTGCGCCGGAGCCGCTGAGGGCGGCAACGACGCGGAATCGCG
>JBDTVQ010000265.1:0-9718 GCA_040007195.1 Acidobacteriota bacterium
TACTCGCTGTACTCTTCTTCGGCTTCCGCGGTGATCTTCAACGCGCGAAGGAACTTCTGATCTTGAGAGGTCCAGACAATTTTGCCCGGTGCGGTACCCACCGTGGCCTCTGCCGGCTCATCCATCTCGTTGTCGCCGTCTTCGGTGCGCTTGTTAAAGCCGATCGTGGCTTCCAGGACGAGGAAGACGTCGTAACCGGCCCGCCGGATTTCACCGATGGCCGCGGCAATCCTCTCCGAATCGGACAGCGATTCGTTGATCGCGTTGCCCAACTCCTGCATTAATTCTTTGAGCTTCTCGTCCAAACGATGCCTCTCTTCGATCCAATCTCAGCATACCACCGGACACGCTCACAACCGACCGTCTCCGATACGGCTCGGAACACTCCGAACCGCCCTCACTCCTGCACTGCTGGATTGTCTTCACCCGTCATATCGACTGGTCGCGAACCTTTCTGCAGGGGCTTACTCTAAGATGCGCCCGCATCCACCCCTAGTTCCTTGCGAATGTAGTCGTAGCTTATCTTGGCACTCTGCTTGGGTGGACGGCTCGGCGAGCTATCCAGTTCCACTGTCCACGCCCCTTTCCAGCCAATCCGGTCCAATTCCGCCTTGATCGCCTTGAAGTCCACGCCCCCACTGCCGAGCGGGAAAAATGGCGGATCGTTCATCATGTCCGGACGGTCCAGCCGCGTCTTGGCGCCGCCTCTATTCTCCGGCTTGGTGTCCTTCAAGTGAAACTCGACAATCCGGTGCCCCAATGTCTTTGTCAGCTCCACCGGGTCGATCCCCGCCATCGTAATATGGCCCGTATCCAGAACAAACCAAACGCGCTTCGGATCGGTATGCGACAACACGAAGTCGATCTCTTTCCGGTTCTCAAACTGCGACCACATGTGCGCGTGAATCGCCAGCCGCACGCCCTCTTCCTGCGTCTGCTTCCCCAACCGGTCCAGCACTTTCGACATGTGCACCAGGTCTTCCTGCGTTGTGCCCGTTGGCCGCCGTGCTCCCAAATTGATCTTCAAATGGTCGCATCCAAGCTGCTTAATGAACTTCGCATGCTTTACATGATCGGCTACCACCTTGTCGTGCTTCGCCGGGTCCTGGAAGTTCATCTCCATTGGCCCGGAATTGGAAATGGTCGTGAACCGAACCCCAATCCCCTCAACCTTTGCCTTCAACTCCGCCGGCTTCCCGTCGAACGCCGTAAAGTAGCTCCAGAAGCTCTCTACCCACCGGTACCCCACCTCGCGCGACTCGCGAAAACTCAGCCACACATCCGTCTCCCAGCCCCCACGCGTATTCGTGGTGATGCCGACCTTATACGTCCCGCGTGTTGCCCCCAACACCGGCCATGCACCCGCTGCAGCTAAAAAATGACGGCGATTCATCGACATAGAAAATCCTCTGCGCAGAGGCTATCACCTCGCACGCTCGACAGCAATTCTTACTCCATAGCACTTTAGCCCTAGTACTTTCCGAGATATGCTGTATGCACCATCGGCCCCGCCGGGCCGATTATTGTCCACTCAGAGGGAGAACTGAACAATGCGTTCGATGGCTTCGCGCGCGTGCCCCACCGCGCTATTGCTGTCTGTCTTGTTCCTGGCCGCGCTTCCCGCCAACGCCGCACTGGTGCTGTCGTTTGATTCCGTCGCCCTCAACGGCGCGCCAGGCGACCTCATCACCATCACAGGAATCCTCACCAACGATGGCGCACTCACCGAAGAACTCACCTCGTTGGATTCGGTTGGCCTCGTCAGCCCCGTCGTCATCCTAGGACCCGGCGGCGTACTCGCACCGAGCGTACTCGGCTACCCCGATTCCTACAGCGGCCCAATCGTCCAATTTCAGATTTCGCCCGGCGCCGCGCCCGGCTCCTATGGCGCAAATACTTTCAGCCTCACCTACGGCAGCATCAACGGCCGCAGCATCACCTCGAATGCCGTCACCTTCTCCGTCGACGTCGAAAGCACCGGCGTGCCCGAGCCCGCCAGCGCCGCCCTGCTTGCAACTGGGCTCTGCGCGTTCCTTCTAATGCACCGCCGGCTTACTTCACCCGGTTCCCGCCGATATAAACCTGCTCAATCGTGCGCATGTTATTGATATTAGCCACCGGGTTTTTCGCCGTCACCACCAGGTCCGCCCAGTGACCAGCTTCCACTGTCCCCAAATCCTTCGATGCGCCCAGCCATTGTGCCGCGCTCTTTGACCACGACGTAATAATCTGCTGCGGCGTCAGGCCCGCCTCGGCCATCAACTGCATTTCCAGGTGCTCGAAGAATCCCTGAATGCGCGTCGGCGGACCTGTGTCCGTTCCGAAGCCAAACGGCACTCCCGCATCGGCCAGCTTCTTCAGGTTCTTCTGCGCCGTCTTCAGAAAGCCCTTGTACTCCATGTTCTCCGGATTCGCCAGCACGCCCTTCTGATAGGCCTCGTTCTTGAACGTCTTGATCATGTCCGGCGTCACCGACGGCGCAAAGAACGGATCGTCCAGCCACTTCGGCGGCTGCGCATAAACGAACATCGACAGCTCGCGCGTCAACGTCGCCGCCGCCTGCCAGCAGCCGCTCTTCTTCATGCTCGCAATGAACGGCGCGTCCACCTCTTTGTCGCGCACGCTGTGCGCCAGTCCATGCAGCCCGGCCTCAGCCAATGTCTTCGCATCGCCGTAATAGAAGATGTGCGCCGCCGTATTCAGCCCGCGCTTCTTCGCGCCCGCGATGATCACTTTCACCAAATCGAGCGGAATCTTCTGCTCCTTGCCCAGGTGATCGTCCACCCACACCTTCACCATGTCCACCTTGGCCGCCGATAATTCATCGAGGTCCTTTTCCACCTGCGCCGGCGTCGATACCTCGTACGGCACGCCCTTCATTCCCGGCGCCTTCGTCGGATACCCGCCCGGCCCCGTGAATCCGCGAAACGCCGTAAACACCCGCGTCTCCTTCGGACGTCCCGTCGCCCGCTGCTCCCGCCGGATGTCGAGAATCAGCGGCTGATCGCTGCCCATGCTCATCACCGACGTCACGCCATAGTTGGCGTATGTCTGCAACTGATGGAACGTGTTCTCGCGCGTGTAGTTCTTGTTGTCCTGAACCAAACCCTTCGTCGCGCCAAGATGCCCGTGCAGATTGATGATGCCCGGCACCACAAACTTGCCCGTCAGGTTCACGCGCGCCGCATTCGCCGGCACCTTCGCCTGCGCCTTCGGACCGGCATACGTAATGCGGCCGTCCGTGATGATGATCGACGCATCGGCCACGGGCGCGCGCCCGGTTCCGTCGATCAGCGTCACATTCTCGAGTACGGTCACCGCGGCGGGGCATACCGCGGCGGCCATGGCCATCGCGCAGAGCGCGGCGGATCGGAAAAAGCTTCGATTCATCGTGCGGGAATTATAACGAATACCGCGCGCCAGACGAAGCGTGGCATCCGCCATCCGAAATCTGCTGCTAACTTCGCGCCTGTGCTGCCACAATGGTTCTTAGACGTGAAACGGCCGCGCATACTGATCGTCGATGATGAACCGGGCATCCGCCAGTCGCTGGTGGGCGTGCTCGAAGACGAAGGCTTCCTTGCCATCGCCGTCGAAAGCGGCGAAGCCTGTCTCGAAGCCATCGGCCGTGAAAACTACGAGCTCGTCCTGCTCGACATCTGGCTCCCCGGCATCGACGGCCTCGCCACCCTCGAGCGCATCGAAGAGGTCCCCGCCATCGACCGCCCCGCCGTCGTCGTCATCTCAGGCCATGGCAACATCGAAACCGCCGTGCGGGCAACAAAGCTCGGTGCCTTCGATTTCCTCGAAAAGCCGCTCACCATCGAAAAGGTGATCGTCGTCGTCAAGAACGCCCTCCAGCAGCGCCGCTTAAGCCAGGAGATCGCAACCCTTCGCGAAGACGCGCAAGGCGTCTACACGATCATCGGCGAAAGCGTCCCCATGAAGGCCCTGCGCCAGCAACTCGCGCTCATGGCCGTCACCAACGGCCGCGTCCTCGTCTTCGGCGAATCCGGCACGGGCAAGGAACTCGTCGCCCAGGCCATCCACAACCTCAGCGCGCGCGCCCGCTCTCCCTTCGTCGAAGTGAACTGCGCGGCGATTCCCGAAGAGCTGATCGAAAGCGAACTCTTTGGCCACCGCAAGGGCAGCTTCACCGGCGCCACCGAAGACAAAACCGGCAAGTTTCAAAAGGCCGACGGCGGCACCCTCTTCCTCGACGAAGTCGCCGACATGAGCCTCAAAACCCAGGCCAAGGTCCTTCGCGCCCTCGAAGAGCAGCGCTTTGAACCCGTCGGCGCCAACCACTCCATCCAGGTCGACGTCCGCGTCGTCGCCGCCACCAACAAAAACCTCCAGGTCGAAATCGAACGCGGCAACTTCCGCGAAGACCTCTTCTACCGCCTCAACGTCGTCCCGTTCTACGTACCTCCCCTTCGCGACCGCATCGAAGACGTACCGCTCCTCGCCGAGCACTTCCTCAACGAGTTCACCCGCTCCTACGGCCGCAAGCGCAAAGAGCTGACGCCGGAGGCCTTCCAGGTACTGCGTGAGTATCACTGGCCCGGCAACGTGCGCGAGTTGAAAAACCTCATGGAGCGCATCGTCATCATGAACCCGCAGGTGCGTATCGACGCCCGCCATCTACCCCTTGTCACCCCTCGCAAGAACGGCGGCGAACGCGCGGCAGCCGACCAGTACACCTCCCTCCACGACTACCGGGAAGCGGCCGAGCGCGACTACATCTCCCGCAAGCTCGACGAAGCCGGCGGCAACATGACGCGCGCCGCTGAATTGCTGGGCCTAGAGCGTAGCAATCTGTATCGCAAGATGAAGTCCCTCGGCATTGCGCCAAAGGACTCTGCCACCGGCGTCTAAGGGCAAACTCCGCGATCGCCCCAAGGTTAATTTTCTTGTCACAAAGACCGCATGAAACAGACAATAGCTGTGTCCGCTCTACTTCTCGTCAAGCTATGAAAATAAAACTACTCCTCCTCGCAACAGCGATCACGTTCACTTCGCTCGCGCAAGCGCAGCCAAGAATCACCAACGTCACTAACGCCGCCAGCTATGCGGCAGCCGGACTCCCCGGCGTGGGCATCGCCCAAGGCTCCATCTTCGTCATCTTCGGCAGCAACATGGGCCCTGCCGCGCTCGTACAGGCCGGGGCTCCTCGCCCGACAGCCGCCGGACTTTCCGGCACCCGCGTCCGCATCACCGTTGGCGCAACGAATTTCGACGCGCCCATGATTTACACCTCCGCTGGCCAGGTCGCGGCCATCATGCCGTCCAACGTCCAAGTCGGTCAGGCCAACGTCATCGTTCTCTTCAACGACGTTGCCAGCTCGCCCTTTCCCGTCGCCGTCGTCCGCTTCGGCCTCGGCATCTTCACCTTGAATAGTGCCGGCACCGGTCCCGGCGTCGTCACCGACGCCAACTACACGGCCGTTACCTTTACCACGTCCATGAACCCGGGCCAGGCTGGCATCATTTGGGCCACCGGCCTCGGGGGCACCACGCCCGCCGAAGACATCAATGGCGCCGCTGGTGCAATTCCCAACGTTGTTCAAGTCGAAATCTTCATTGGCGGAAAAGTCGCACCGGTGCTCTACGCCGGCCGCAGCCCCGGTTTCACCGGCCTTGACCAGATCAACTTCTCCATGCCCGACGTGGAAGGCTGCGCCGTCCCGCTTGTCATCCGCCTCAACGGAGGCAATGGCATCGTCAGCAATTTCGTCTCGACCTCGGTCGCCCGCAGCGGCCGCACCTGCCACGACCGCGGCTTTACAGAAGCTGAGTTCCAGAGCGCAGCCAACGGCACCCTCCGGCTCGGATCCCTTTCGCTCGGCCGCACCACCACCAAGGTCACCACGCAGGGCTTCGATGTCCAATCGCGCACCGATTTCGGATCGGCGAGTTTCATCAAGTTCGACTACAACACCCTGATCCGAAGCTCCTCGGTAGCCTCGCCGCCCCCCGGTTCTTGTATCGTAAGCACCTACGGCGCCAATCCTGGCACCGATCCGGCCCTGGCGACCATCACCCCGCTCGATGCCGGAGCCAGCATCGGCGTGAACGGTCCTAATGGTGCAAAGACGCTCGCGAAAACAACCCCTGGTTTTTACTCGGCGCAACTGGGCGGCGGCACGACCATCAGCGGCCTTCCTCCTGGCGTCCCTAATCCGTTCCCCCCGGGCGCGCCCGATTATCTTAGCTCAGGTGAGTACACCTTCACCGGGCCCGGTGGCGCCGATGTCGGTGCCTTCACCGCCCGGTTCACCTACCCGCAGCCGCTGACCTGGACCAACGAGGCTTCCATCACGGCTGTCAACCGAACGCAGAACCTCAACATCACTTGGAGCGGCGGTGCTGCAAACGACCTCGTCGTCATCAGCGGTTCGTCCTCCAACACCAACCCGGCCGTGGGCGCCAACTTCATCTGCTACGCCACCGCCTCCGCGGGCAGCTTTAGTGTTCCCTCGTGGGTGCTCTCCGCCCTGCCGATCAGTTCCAGCGCAGGCGGCGCCCCCACGGGCATTCTGTTGGTTGGCAACACGTCGCTGGACCCGTCCCGCTTTACGGCCTCCGGCATCGACATCGGTGTCCTGTCCTACTCCAACTTCGGTGGCAAAAACCTGAACTACCAGTAAACGGCAGGTTTCGACACCCCTCGACAACAGCCCACGCACAGCGGCGGTCCGGCTCCCAGCCTGGCCGCCGTTCGTGTCTAAGCGGCCATTCACGGGCCCCCACTACGAACATCTCCTTCTATCGCCGCAACCTACCAGCACACCGCTGCCGATCCCGATATCCTCCGTGTCACCGTAAGGACGTGACAGCCGCGATGTCCCCAGCGCCACTTCGACACAATTCGACACATCTCCCCGTTTCGTCTACCTGTCGATTCCGCGCCCACCCACACCGCTCCCGCTTACTCCAACTCGACACCATTCGACACATTGCGACACTGCTGCCACCTGGCGAATCTGCCAACGCTCACGCTGCTCCCCAGCACCCCAACTCGACACAGCTCGACACCGTTCGACACATTGCGACAGCCCGGCGACCCGTCAATCCGCTCCAGCTCTTCCAGTGTGATTCGACAGACTTTGACAACTCTCGACAGTTCTCAACGCCTTCCCCACATCGCGCCCACACACGTCACCATCACCCCTGCGCGACACTCTTCGACAGATTGCGACACGCTCGCTCCGTGTCGAACCTGTGCCCAGCCACCCCGCTACTCGTTCCCCCAATTCGACACACTTCGACACATCGCGACACCTCTGCCACGCGCCGCAGCCACACAGGAATCTAAAGCTGGGCGAACAGCGGAGCGAGGTCAACCGAAAGGTTCGTGCCCGCAAGCGTGAGGACGCCATCATGAGCGGGAATCAATCCTGCCTGCGAGTAAACGTAACCACGCCGCAGCTTGGGATCGACCACCCAACACTCGGGTACACCCAAGGCAAGGTAATCCTCAAGCCGCACGACCAACCGTGTGTGTGTATCTTCCGGCGAAAGAATTTCCACGCATAGCAAAGGAGCCTTGGTGACGATCTGCTCGCGATCTTGCTTCCGAATAATGCAGACATCTGGAATTCGAAAGCGGTCGGGCTTCACCTGGACGCGCTGCTCAGTCAGCGCAATGAACCCGTGGCGTGATTCCCCTTGCATCAATGCAGCAGCAATCAAGAGTTGCAAACGGCTGTGATCGAACTCCCCCAAATTCCGCTCCTCGACGACGCCTTCCACATAGTCGCGGTCCGGCCGGTAGGCCGTCGCCAAGTACTCCTGCACGCTCACCCGTTGCTCCGCGCTCATGTTCGCAGTCTACCCCCCTTTGCCGCACCCGGCACCAGTGGTACCTTGTTTGCTTAGCGATCCCCCATGCCCCTGCTGTCGATCGTCCTGTTCACTCCGCTCGCGGGACTGCTCGTACTCCTCGCCATCCCCTCCACCCAGCCACGCCTGCTGAAGCTCGCCGCCAACGCCGCCGCCCTGCTCGGCCTCATCGCCACCTTCCCGCTCCTCACCGGCTTCGACCGCGCCAAGGACTTCCAATTCGTCGAACGCGCCGCATGGATCCCCTCCATGGGAGCCGAATACCACCTCGGCATCGACGGCCTCGCCCTGCTCATGGTCGTCATGACCGCCGCCATCGGCTTCCTCGCCATCCTCTCCAGTTGGAGCGCCATCGACACCCGCCTCAAGGAATACTACGCCTGGTTCCTCCTGCAACAGACCGGCATGCTCGGCGTCTTCCTCTCCCGCGACCTCCTCCTCTTCTTCTTCCTCTGGGAACTGACCCTCATCCCGATGTACTTCATCATCGCCATCTGGGGCGGGCCGCGCCGCACCTATGCGGCCATCAAGTTCGTCATCTACACCCTCATCGGCAGCGTCCTCATGCTGCTCGGCATCCTCACGCTCTACTCCATCCACGGCCAGGACACGGGCATCCATACCTTTGAAATCGACGCCCTCATCGGCACGACACTCCCGCCCCAAATCGCCTGGTGGATCTTCTGGGGCTTCTTCGCCGGCTTCGCTGTCAAGATCCCCATGTGGCCCTTCCACACCTGGCTCCCCGATGCCCACGTCGAGGCCCCCACGGCCGGCTCCGTCGTCCTCGCCAGCATTCTTCTGAAAATGGGAGCCTACGGCTTCCTGCGCTTCTCCCTGCCCCTGCTCCCCGACACCTCGAAGGATCCCGAGGTCATCTGGATCATCTCCGCCCTCTCCATCGTCGCCATCATTTACGGCGCGCTCGTCAGCCTCATGCAGAAGGACATGAAGAAGCTCGTGGCCTACTCATCGGTCAGCCACATGGGCTTCTGCACGCTCGGCATCTTCGCCCTCAACCCCGCCGGCATCTCCGGCAGCATCCTGCAGCAGATCAACCACGCCGTCTCCACCGGCCTGCTCTTCCTGCTCGTCGGCGTCATCTACGAACGCCGCCACACCCGCGAGATCGCCGAATACGGCGGCCTCCTCAAAGTGATGCCCGCCTTCTCGTTCGTCTTCTTCATCACGGCGCTCAGCTCGATGGGCATGCCGCCCCTCAACGGCTTCGTCGGGGAACTCGCCATCCTGCAGGGCGCCTTCAAAGAAAACTTCTGGTGGGCCCTGGCCTGCGTCATCGGCATCGCCCTCGGCGCGGCCTACCTGCTCTGGCTCTTCCAGCGAATCGTCTTCGGCGACCCCGCCCCCCGCAACGCCTCCCTCACCGACCTCACCTGGCGCGAATGGGCCGTCCTCGGCCCCATGCTCTTCTTCGTCTTCGCCATCGGCCTCTGGCCCCAGCCCTGGTTCAATATCCTCGACCGCCCCGTCGCCCACATCGTCGAACGCGTCCGCCCCGGCTACTACGAAGCGAACAAGATTCCGAACCCGCTGGTCACGGCTCCTAGGGCTGATCTTCGGTAGGTGGCGGGCAGTTGAGCCGCTCCATCATTCCCTGAATGGCCACCCGTAATTGTGGATTGTAGACGAATGCCAGCGCTTCGGTCAGAAGCGCGCACAAGCCGTCTGCTGGTTTCTCCTGCTCGATTTGGAGTCGGGCCCAAAAACCGCAGCACCTGCCCCACTGGTCACCGTGAACGAGTGGATTAGCCTGCCATAAAGGTGTGAGCGTCTCCATCGCCTCCGCGCAACTCTGCTCGGCCTCGCGCATGCGCTGCGTGTCGCTGTAGAGCAAGGCGAGGTTGTTGAGCGT
>JBDTVQ010000266.1:0-9684 GCA_040007195.1 Acidobacteriota bacterium
ACTTTCCGTAAGTAATCTCCGTGGCGGCCCCAGAGATGGGATCGACGCGCCAGATGGAACCATACATTGCGACGGCAATCGAGCGGCCATCGGGCGACCATGCGGGTGCCCACGGTGTCGTGGAGGGTGCCGGAGGAATGTAGTAATTGTGCATGTACTGGCCGCCTTGTTTGGCGGCGGGGTACACCAAGGGCGCCTCGCTCTGTTGCGCGAGTGCGGAGCAGACGAAAACAAGCAGGAGAGTGATGCGGGGAACCGGCACCGAGCCAGTATAGACCGCTAACTAGGTGGTTGGGTCTTTCTGACGAGTGGCTTTGACGGCGGAGAGGATTCCGAGGCCGATCATCACGACCGAGCCAGCGCCAATCCAGCGGCCTGGAACGTGGAGGAGTGTGGCTCCCCAAATGAGACCCGCTATCAGAACCACGTAACCGAGAACATATAGTCCGAATGACATAGACGGCCTCCTCTTTCTTCGGTAACTAGAGGCGGAAGAAGGATGGGATGTTACGGGTTATTTGTAGCGGGCGAGCGCTTCGAGGCTGAGCGGCACAGGCTGTTTGCCGTCGATGTCGGAGATGCCCAAGTCTTGCGCGTACTGAGCGGCGACGACGACGGAGCCGGACAGTTTGGGGAGATTGGAATCGCGGTAGAGGGCGGCGATGACTCTCCCAATGAATTCGGGGCTCTCGCTGTTGGACAGATCGAGCCAGCCGGCTTCTGCGGCGTCGAGCACGCTGTCGGTGCGGACGAGGCCAGGGTAGAGCGAGATCACGCTAATGCCGTATTCGCGGAGCTCGTGGGCCATGTCGGCGGTCATCTTGTCGGTGGCGGCTTTGGCGATTCCGTAAATGGCGTTGCCGAGGTGCCGTTGGGCCGCCCAGTAGCTGATGTTCACGATCAATCCGTGCCTGGCGGGAATCATCATATTCGCGGCGTGCGCGGAAGCAAAGAACGCTGCACGGACACCCGCGTCCATCATGCTGGACCAGCGATGCGCGCGCTGCTGCCAAAACGGAACGGCCCAAGTGGATGTGCCGTCGTCGACCATGCGTTCGTAGCCACCCCAGGCGGAGTTGACCAAGATGTCGAGGCCATCTCCGGCTTCTTTCGATGCGCTGAAAGGCTCCGGCAGTGTCCGCGTCCCGGGTGTGATCGCACGGGATTCGCCGTACGGCAGCGGGCAGGTTTGCCAGGACGACGCCGCGGCCGGTGGCGAATACAAGGAAGCCAGTCTCGGACAACTCCGCCGCGACGCCTCTACCTACACCTCGCGAGGCGCCCGTGACCAGTGCTGTTGGCAACTCGCCACTACGGGCGAATAAACAGAGAAACTCAAGGATTGCCAGGGCCCGCGGCTTGGGCGGCGTTGGGGAAGTCCTTCAGGATCTCTTCGAGCGTGTCGGCCATGATGAAGTTATCAAAGTAAATGGTGTCTACTGACGGGCGATGCGGGCTGCGATGGATTCCGGGCTGGCAAAAGTAGACGCTTTCGGGCCCTTTGGTCTTAAGCTTGCGATCCAAAACGAGCGCGCCGTCAAACCAGAGCCGCGTGTTTCCCACTTCCTTGTCCTCGGACCAATGGATGTGCATCGCTAACTGGTGCCATTTGCCGGTGGTGAATTCGGCTTCCCACTCGGTGCCGTTGCGGCCGAGATTGCCGGTGCCGTATTTGATGAGCGTGCCGCCGCCTGCTTTTGGCTCAACCCACCAGGTCATCACGTTGTTGTAGCGCGGCGGTGGAGTTCCTTCCCAGTAGAAGAAGTTGTCGCGATCTTTGGGGGGCTCAGACATATAGAGATACAACGACAGATAGGTGTCGGAGCCTTCCTGAACCGTGATGCGAGGGCCGCCGATTTGCACGCGGAGCTGGCGGTCGTTGAAGACGTCGTCGGGATGAATGGTGATTTTGGCGGCGTACTTGCCGGACTGCACAATGTCGCTGACGATCTCGACATTTCTTGACGTGGCATTCTGGCTGCCCGTGCCGGCCGAGGTCCATTCGCTGAGATTGCCAGTTTCGAAGTTGGCTTTGAAGAGGACCTTGGCGGGCAGGGAAGTGGCTACGAATAGTAGTGCCGCGGGCAGAAGGAGCGTGAGCTTCACGGCTCTCAGTGTGCCACAGCGGCGGCGGCACCGGACGGTGCGGACGACGCATCCACGAGCGCCAACCGGAAGGCGGCCATCTCTTCGCCGTTGCGTACGAGCAAGATATCGCCCGCGAGCGCGGGATGATTCCACGTTTTGCCTTCGAGGGCCTGGAAACGCGCTAGTTCGGTGAACTTGGCGGGCGTGGCGGAAACCAGCGCGAGCTCGCCTTCTTCGGAGAGGATCAGCAGAAGGTTTTGCGTGGGTAGCAGAATCATCTGGCCATTGCCGTAGCGGCCTCCTTTCCATTTGCGCGTGCCATTTTCGAGCTCGATGCAGGAGAGGATACTGCCGTCGAAACCGAAGGCGTGCCCGTTGTGAACGACGAAGTCATTGAAGTATGGCTTCAGGCCCTTGGATGTCCAACGTTCCTCCACCTTCCATTCGCCCGCTGTGTGTATAACAGCGAGTCGGCGCGTGCCGCTGCTCTCGTTAGCGGCGATGAGGATGCCGCCATCGGGCGTAAGGCCGGGTTGCACAATCGGGTATCCGTTCCAGGAATGCTCCCAAAGGACCTTTCCATCGGCGGGGGCGACGCTGGATGCGCCGTTTGCGCTCATGAGGAGCAATTGTGCAAACCCGGCGTGGTTCAACAGGCGCGGCGAGCTATAGCTGGTTCCATGCTTCGGGCCTAGCCAGCGCTGCGCTCCGGTCGCCGCATCGTAGGCGGCCATGCGGCCGGAGACGGCGACGATCACCATACCGTCGACCAATAGGGGCGAACTGGCGTATCCCCAGTCCGGCAGCTTTGTACCTGCATCCGCGGCGGCGTCATGCGACCACACGACGGTCCCGGTGCGGGCATCAAGTGCATTCAGAATGCCGGTGGCTCCGAAGGTGTAGACGCGTCCGTTGCCGAGCGTGGGCGTGCCGCGCGGACCGGCGCCGGCGTTGGATTCCCAGAAGCGCGCGGTGTCGCTGTGCATCCAGACGGGCTTCCCGGTTTTCAGGCGGTAACAAGCGACAACTTCGTTCGGTCCGCGTTGTTCCTGGGTGTAAATGAGATCGCCTCGAACGGCGAAGGAGGACCAGCCGGGCCCGACGGACCTGCGCCACAGTTCGACGGGAGGAGTAGCAGACCAATCGGTCTGAATTCGGATGTCCGGGGCGACGCCGTCGTGGCCGGGACCGCGAAAAGCTGGCCATGCAGCGGCGGGTTCGGAAGCGGCGGGTTCGGAAGCGGCGGGAGGTGGCGAGGGTAGAGCGGGCTTGGGCTCCGATGCTGCTGGAGTTAGTGCCGGCGTTGCTTCGGGTGTTGGTTGGGCGGCAGGTTGTGGCGTGAGCGGCACGGTTTCCGCCTTTGCGAGCAGGCGGTCCTCGGGTGTCGCTTCCCAACGCCAATGCAGATCATTGGTGAAGCTGGCCGTAAAGCCTCCGGTGCGGAAGAGGGTCCACACGCCGCAGGCGAGGACGATTGCGGCCACCATCGACACCCGCCGTGCAAGGTCTCCCAACGTTTGCGTTGCCGCCGCCGATGCCACGAACGCCAGGCTCAAACCGGGGATGACAAGGATGGGGAGCAACATGCCCATCGCTCCTAACGCGATGGATTCGTGCACGAGCTGTTTCGTAACGACCATTGCCACGGCAATCGCGACTACCGCGCCAAGGCGGTCGAGCCACGGCGCGCGGCTGAAGAAGAGCCACCAGAGCAGCAGCAGCAATCCTCCGGCGATTCCGGCGATTACGCCATACGGCATCATGTCCGTAGAAATCGCAGGCAATGCAAATCGTGCCGACAACTGTATGCCGGCGATCGCCACGGCAGGCCATAATCGGAGCGGCTTTCTGGGCGTGGCGGTGCCGGGCATCCCGATGTTCATACCTATTCCTTACTCCACTGGCGGCAGGTTTGTTCCTTTTTTCTTGCAACGGCCCGCGATGCGGAGGGCAATGCTTCGCGTTGATGCGAACGGCGGTATAGGCGATAGTCTATCTGTAGTGGATGTTATATAATCCCGCCACGTCACTCGTTCGCAGTGAAACGGCTGGCAGGTGGAGGTATATGACCAAACGAGAATTTCTTGCCGGCAGCATCGGGGCCGGCGCCGCTCTGACCCAGTTTTCGGCGGCATTTGCACAATCCGGGGGTGCGAAGAAGCCGGCGTCACGGAAGGCGAAAACCACCAAGCTGTTCAAGAGTCCTCAAGGATTTCCAAATGGACTTGCGGCCACGCCGGAAGGTTTGTGGATCGGCGAGCAAAAGCTCTCGGGCGCGCAGGCTGCCTCATATCATCTTCCCGAACCGAAGGACTTGACCGAACACGCCTGGCTGGTCGATTGGAATGGAAAGGTGTTGAAGACCGTCCAGACGCCTTCGCGTAACACCAGCGGAATGGCAGTAGGCGGCGGTTATATCTGGATGGTTGCCAACGCTCCTCCAGAAGGCGTGTTTCAGGTGGACATGAATTCCAAGCTCATCAGTCACCGCCAGATTCCACTTGGGACGGCGGCCGATGGTGGAGGATCTCACGGTGCGATGTGGCAGGACGGAAAGTTGTGGATCGCGGCACTGCGGCTGCGCGGGAACCTTCGCGTCGATCCCAAAACGTGGCAACCGGAGTTTATGATCCCTTTCTACCAATCTTTCCCCGAGCGGGTGCGTTACCACGACATTGCGTGGGACAACGGGACCATCTGGCAGGTCGTCGGCAACGATAGCACGCGTTACAGCGAGTACCGGCCGGGCCTAGTGCGGTACGATGCGTCGACGGGAAAGGTGCTGGAGGTGGTGGATTTCGTGCCTGGTTCCTCCGATCCGCATGGCCTGACGATGCATGATGGAAAGCTGATCGGCTGCGATGCGGGCATCCATCCGAATTGGCCGAATAACGACAGCCCCACGGCGGGCTGGATCTTCCAAATCGACTTTATTTAGGACGTTTTCGCGCGGCGGCGGCGCGCGTGCGGCGAGGAGGGGGAACGTGCCGGTTCTATTTGCGCGAATGGGTTACCCGGCGGTGGCGAAAGTCGTCTATTCTTGAGAGAAGGTCCCCCCAAGTGAGGTGAAAGGTTGCCGCTATCCATCCGCACGCTGCTCCTCACGGTATCGGCGGCGCTCTGTGCGTGGCCGCAGTCAAATGCCAATAAGGGCCAAATTATTGGTACCGTCTACGACCTGAATGGCGCCGAAGTTGCCGGCTCGAAGATCTCCGTCAAGAACTCCGGAACCGGCTTCACGCGAACGCTCACAACGGATTCGCACGGCGGTTACCGCGTCATTCTGCTCGACCCGGGTACCTATGAAGTGATGGCCGAAAGCGCCGGGTTTGCACCCAGGACGATCAGAGGCATCGAAGTTACCGTTGGCAGCAGCTTCGTTCTCGATCTGGCTTTGCAAGTGCATGCGACGTCGACCACGATGGATGCCGGTTCGACGTTTGCGCGCGCCGCATTGCCCGCACCTGCGACCACGCTCGATACGAACACCATCATGAACCTGCCGACTAATGGGCGGCGCTTTCACGATTTCGCCGTGTTGACGCCGACCGTGCAAGTGGAACCGTCGCGCGGGCAGTTGAGCTTCGCCGGGCAGCGTGGAGTGAATTTCAACGTGATGTTGGATGGCGCCGATTACAATCAGCCGTTCTTCGGAGGCATTCGCGGCGGAGAGCGGTCGAACGCCATCATCACGGTGCCGCAAAGCGCCATCCAGGAATTCCAGGTGCTCACCACTGGGTATTCGTCCGAGTATGGCCGCTCGAGCGGCGGCGTGTTGAACACAATCACCAAGAGCGGTTCCAACGGCACACGCGGCGATCTGTTCTACCAGATGCGCCACAAGGAGCTCGGCGCGCGCGATCCAGTGCAAAATATCGCTTCGCTCGAGACGCTGCAACAGTTCGGCGGCTCCATCGGCGGCCCCATCCGGCGCGACCGTCTGTTCTACTTTGGCGCGCTTGAGTTCCAGCGCTCGCGAACGCCCCGGCGGGTGTTGTTCGCCCAGTTGCTGAATCGCAATCCGACGGCCGCGACGCAGGAGGCAATGAGCTTCCTCAGAAGTCAGGAGCAGCCGTTCACGCAGACGAACAACGCGACGGCGGCCACCACCCGCGTCGATTACCAGACGTCTCGCGGAGATCGCATCACCTTGCGTTATAACGTCAGCGACGCCAACGCGCAGAACGCGGTCAGCGTGGGAGGCGCGCTCGATCCCTTTACGAATCACGCATTCTCGAACGATGGCACCGAGCAGGACCGCACCCATACCGGCACGGCTCAGTACACGCATCTTTTTTCGCCATCGATGCTGAACGACCTTCGCTTCACCGGCACATACGAACTCCGGCCGCGCCTTTCCAATTCGGCGACACCGCAGGTCGACATTCGCACGATCGGCTATTTTGGCGCCCGGAATTTCCTGCCGTCCAAGCAGAACGACCAGCGCTGGCAGTTCTCGGATTCGTTGTCGCTGACGCATGGGCCGCACACGGTTAAGGTCGGTCTCGACTACAGCCACGTGAACGCCGCGCAGTTCTTCGGCTCCAATCAATACGGCGCGTTTGCTGTGTCGAGCTCAAACGTCGACCAGCTGCTGGACAGCATCGGCATCGGCGGCGCTCAGCCGAACCGCTTTGATGGGCCGCTGTCGACTTACAGCCGTCAAATTGGGAACCTCACAGCGAACATGGGCATGCATCAGATGGCGGCGTTCGCGCAGGATAGTTGGCGCCTCACACCCAATGTCACGATCGACTACGGTATTCGCTGGGAAGGCCAATTCAATCCCAACGCCGACACAAGCAACGACGCTTTGGCATCCAAACTCAGTGGATTCGTGTTTCCAAACGGACAGTCGATCGATCCCGGTTCGATTCGCAACGCACCCGCGCAGTTCATGCCACGAGCCGGTTTTGCGTGGACCCCTAAATTGGGCAGCAAGCGAACCGTCGTGCGCGGGCATACGGGCATCTTCTACGCGGCGACACCCTTGATAGTCATGGCGGGGCCGACTAATAACTTCCGAAATCCTCCCGGCGATGTTTCGATCAACCTGGTGCCCGTAAACGGTCAAACCGTCTATCAGCAACTTCTCGCCGTGGGCGTCGACCTGAACCGCTATCCATTGGATGCCCTGCCGGTGATTCCGGCCGAAACCGTGCTGCGTGCGGCGCAGTTGGCCTTGGGCGAATCGGCGAACCCATTTTCCGGAGTGTCGCTGATTGGCATGGCGCCGGACTACCAGAATCCGCGTTCCTATCAAGCGGGCTTGGGGATTGATCGCGAAGTCCTGCGCAACTTGGTCGTCGGCGCGCAACTGAATTATTTGAACACCGTTCACCTGGAGCGGAATCGCGACTACAACTTGCCGCTGCCGTTCTTGGTGGCAGGCGATGCGTCGTTACGGCCGAACTATGGATTGAGAACCCGAAACGTGCGCAGGCCACTGCCGTCGCTGAACTCAGTGATCGCGCGCGAAAGCTCGGCGCGCTCCATGTTTCGCGCGGCCACGGTCACGGTGCAGTATCGCGCGAAATGGCTCCAGTGGGGTAGCAACTACACCTATAGCGAGAACTTCTCCGACGACGACAACGAGCGAGATTTAACACTTTTCAGTTATGCCGATCCGCAGAATCTTCGCGGCGACTACGGCTATTCACGCCTCGACATGCGCCATCAGTTCAATACCTATTTTGTTATGAATTTGCCCTTCGGATTCGATGTCTCCGGGAGTTTCCGCCTTCGCAGTGGTCTGCCCATCAATCCGGTGACGGGCATGGATAATAATGAGGAGTTCGGTACGAACGAACGTCCGTACGTCGAGCCCGGGGTTGCGTTGGCGCGCAACTCGTTCCGCAACCGGATGACGTATGGGAACGACCTGCGCATTCTGAAAAGTGTCCGCTTCGGTGACGTGAAGCGGCTGCAATTTTCCGTGGAACTCTTTAACGTCGCCAATTTGGACAACGTAGTCTATTCAGGAGCAAACGGAAGCAGTCTCACCGGGGGTATTTATGGTCCTGGTTTGCAATCGAACGGTCAGGTTGCCGTCGTCGATCCGCGGTTCATGCGGCTCAAATTGGCCGATGGCACTTACGACCGGACGAACGCGCAAATGGGAACTCCTCTTCAAATACAGCTAGGCCTACGTTATTTCTTCTAGGCCGATTCCACACGTCTCCGCTTCCTCATGAACAGGCCCTAACTACCGATAAGATGATCGGGCGGCGCCTTGGTACGCGAGGTCTCCGCCTACAGAAAGCGGTTGGAATCACGGTCGGTGAAAGCGAAAGCGAGCGCAATGCGCCGGCGATTGATGGCGTCGACTATGCTACCCGTCTTGGTCGCCGGGGCTGCCGTCGGCTTGCACCTGCGGCGGCGCGAACTGCCCTCTCGCGAGTATCGAATTGGGTACGAGACCAATCCACCAAACATCATGAAGGGGCCCGACGGAAAGCCCGTGGGGCTGGGACCGGAAGTGGTAATCGAGGCGGCGCGGCGCCGTGGAATCAAACTCAAATGGATCTATAGCGACCAAGGTTCGGAGAAAACGCTGCGCGCGGGCGGCGTGGACCTTTGGCCCGTATTTACAGACATGCCCGAGCGGCGAAAATTTCTCCACATTACGGACGCTTGGCTCGAATACGAAATGGTGATGGTGGGCCGAGCCGAGCGCATTGCGCAAATCAAGAAGCCCGGTGCCCGTTCCGAGCCGGGCGAAACATTTCGCGTCGGGGCGCAGTTCATTCCAGTCACGAAGCGAACCTTGCCCCAGTGGCTCCCCGGCGGGGTGGCAGTCGACTACCCATCACCGGTAGCGGCGCTCGAAGGCGCTTGTCGCGGCGAGGTGGATGCGGCCTACATTGGCACGCCGATCG
Source organism: Acidobacteriota bacterium (assembly GCA_040007195.1). Lineage (GTDB taxonomy): Bacteria > Acidobacteriota > Terriglobia > Bryobacterales > Bryobacteraceae > JAFLBB01. The sequence continues at coordinate 8,967 of JBDTVQ010000266.1, forward strand.
TCGCGATGACTGCAAATGCGATGAAGGGCGACCGCGACCTCTGCCTCGATGCCGGCATGGACGACTACCTGTGCAAGCCAGTGGATCCGGAGACTCTGCGCGCGGCCTTGGAACGATGGTCGGAACGGGCTCGAGAAAGGCGCGACGCCTAGCTCATATCAACGCGCTTGCCATCGGCGGCCGCGGGACCGGGGCCGGTGGCCGGGTCGAAGGCGACGGGCGCGTGATAGTAAAGCATGCGGCGGCAGTTCTCGCAATGATAGATTCCATCGCCCTTGCGAATTTCCTGCATCATTTGGGGCCGCAGCTCCAACTGGCAGGCGCCGCACCGGCCGCCATATGCCGCGGCCACCACGATGGAAGTGCGCTTGCGAATGCGCTCATAGGCGGTGTAGACCGCCGGCGGCAAAGTCGCTTGCACTTGCGTGCGTTCGGCGAGAAGCTCTTTCAGTTTGGCCTGATCTTCGGCCGTGCGTTTTCGAGCCACGTCTTTCTCGGCGTCGACGTGCGCCCTTTCCTTGGCCAGCGCCGCTTCGGCGGTTTTCACGTTCGCTTCCAACTGTTCGGTTTGTTCCATCAACACCAGAATGCGGTCCTCGCACTTGGTAATGGATTCTTCGCAGAAGGTAATTTCGTGCTGGAATGCCCGGTATTGCTCGTTGTTCTTTGCAGCCATCATCTGCTCGCGCAGTTTGGAGATTTTCTGCTGATGGGTTTG
>JBDTVQ010000267.1:0-9620 GCA_040007195.1 Acidobacteriota bacterium
GTGGCGCGCAACTTCTTCAACATCGAGTTGAAGATGAAGACCACCTCGGTGGGCAACCCGCCCTGCGTCCGCATCGGCGGCGCGCCCGTCCTTGCCCGCGCATGAAACGCGCGAAACAGAAATCCAAACGTATCGATCAAAAACAACCGCGGGCTCGCCATGTCCCTACCATGATAGGGGGGCGGCCCGCGTGCCGGAACCTCTCGCGCCCAATGGCTAGGGCAACTTCTGAAAGTCGTAAAAGTCGGCCGGAATTTCTGGACTCAGGCGGATCATGGTAAACGTCGCTCCCGGTAAAACGTTGAGCACCTTGCCATCCCGGTCCATTACGGTAGCCTCGCTGGTTCCGGTCAGGGTTTTGCCATCGGCGCTGAGCGTGTAGTTGATGCGCAGCTTGGTGATGGCCGTAAAGGCCCGGGCCTCATTGAAACCCATGAAAGCCGCGGTACCCAGGAATTTCCGATCGCCCACGCGGATCCATATCCCGTGCGTAATCGTCTGTGTGCCATCTCCGGGCGATGCGACGAAGCTTCCCTCGGCGAAGAAGTTGACGATGGCGGGTATCGGCGGCAGCGATGCGGCCGGACCAGGGCGGCGCAACTCAGAAAGCCACAGGCCGGACAGACTTTGGTTGATTACTGCCACGGCTTTGTCGGGTGCGACGATCACCGTTTGAAGAGTGCTGGGGGTCTGCGCGCGCGCAATGCCCATGGCGAACAAAGCGGAAACAAGGAGCACGGATCTTTTCATTGAAGGACCTCCTTTTTGGTCCGGTCTCGACCCTACCGCCGGGCGGCGTCTTCCTCAATGGCGAGCGTGTTCTTTGCATGTGGCGGGCGTGTTCCCGAGCCGTTGCTATACTTTGTCCATGCTTGGCAGCCCACCCCTGGGTCGCCCAACGGGTACAATCCGATTCGGCGGTTTCGAGGTTGCACTTGCTTCCGGTGAGCTGCGAAAGCAGGGCATGAAGGTCAAGCTGCAGGAACAGCCGTTCCAGGTGCTGGCGGCCCTTGTCGAGAGGCCAGGCGAGGTCGTCTCCCGCGAAGAACTTCAGAAGCGGCTTTGGCCGGAAGGCACGTTTGTCGATTTCGAACGTGGCCTGAACAAGGCCATTAATCGCGTGCGCGAAGCGCTCGAAGACGACGCCGAGAATCCACGCTTCATCGAAACCCTGCCGCAGCGAGGGTACCGGTTTCTTGCCCCAGTGGAAACCGCAACGGCGGAGATTGCCGTCGAGCCCGCGCCGCAGCCTGCTCCATCTCTTCCCCGGCGGCGTGGAGTTCTTGCACTCGCAGGCGGGTTGGCCGCGACGCTTGCCGTACCGGGCTACTATCTTCTGCGAACCCCGGTGCGCCGCATCGAATCGATCGCCGTGCTGCCGCTTGAAAACTTGTCCGACGACCCCACGCAAGAGTATTTCTCCGACGGGATGACCGACGAACTGATCGGCGAGTTGGCGCACATCCGGTCGCTGCGCGTCGTGTCGCGGACTTCGGTGATGCAGTACAAGAAGGGCGGGCGGCGGAAGTCGCTGCCCGAGATTGCGCGCGAGTTGAATGTGGACGCAATTCTCGAAGGGACGGTTTTGCAGTCGGGGGGCAAGGTGCGCATCACGGCGCAGTTGATTCGTGCGCAGGACGACCGGCATTTGTGGTCGGAGAAGTACGAGCGAAACCTGACCGAAGTGTTGGCGCTGCAGAGCGAAGTGGCGCGCGAGGTGGCGCGCGAGATTCAGGTGACGCTTACGCCGCAGGAAGCGGAAAGTCTGAAACGCAAGCGCGTGGCCGCTCCCGAGTCGTACCAGGCCCTCTTGCGTGGGAACTTTTTCCTTTATCGCGGCATTCCCGGTATTCAAAAGAGCATCGATCTCTTTCGGGAAGCCATCCGGTTGGATCCGCTCCATGCGGAGGCTCACGCGGGACTTGCGCAGGCGCTGTGCTTTGCCGGCATCTTTGGATTCCGCCCGCCGATTGAACTCTTTCCTGCCGCGCAAACGGCTGCGCTGAAGGCCTTGGAGTTGGACGATTCGAACGCGGCCGCACACAACGTTTTGGCGGAAGTGAAGAAGGATTACGCTTGGGATTTTGCCGGCGCGGTGAAGGAGTATCACCGCGCGATTGAGCTGAATCCGAGCCATCTGCTGTCGCACTGGTGGTACGCCGAGTGTCTGTCGCGCATGAAGCGTTATGACGAGGCGCTGGCTGAGTCGGCACGGGCGCTGACGTTGGATCCGGTTGCTCCGGGAAGCCTTGTTCTTCGTTCCATGTTGCTGCATCGCGCTCACCATTTCGACGAATCGATCCGCACGAGCCAGCAGGCGCTCGAACTCGATGCGAATGCGGTCAATGCCCTGTGGTGGCAGGGGCTGTCGTACGCGGCGAAGCGCGATTTCCCGGCTGCCATTGCCTGCTTCACAAGAGCGCTGGCGATCAATGATGTGCCCGTATTCCGGTCGCTGCTCGGCTACGCATACGCCCTTGCGGGAGAGAAGGCAAAGGCGCTCGGCACGTTGGAACGGTTGTCGGCTATGGCAAAGCAACGGTATGTCTCCCCTGTAGATTTCGCTGTCGTCCATGCCGGCCTGGGCGACGCGAACGCAGCGTTTCAATGGATGGAAAAGGCCTACCAGACGCGAGCGACGCGAGTGCAGGAGATTTCGTCGATCTACTTCGACGGATTCCGCGGCGACCCCCGGTATGACGACCTCCGAAAGCGCGTGGGCCTGCCGGCATAGGGCGATGTCCAATTACGGCGCCGCGAAGAGCGTGGGCACGAAGAGGTGCTTGCTCATGACGCCGAGTAGACGCGAGTGCCCGATTCCCCAGACGTACAATTTGCCGCCGGCGACAGCGAAGCAGCGCGAACCCACCATGAACGCACCCTCTACGCCCGCGAGCTTCGTTTTCACAGGCTTCTCCTGATATCCGCCAAACTTCAGGGTATTGTGCGGTGAGAATTCGAGTACCTAAGATTCCGGCTAAACTATGAGCAGCCATGGTAGAAATTCAGCCGATTCGCGTGTCACTGGAAATCGAGGAGGATGGCCGTTTCCTGGCCAGCGTGCCGGATCTGCGCGGTGTGATGGCCTACGGCGCGACCGAGGCGGACGCGATCCGCAGGGCGAAGTCGATTGCGCTGCAGGTGCTTGCGGACATGATCGAGAGCGGCGAAGACGTACCGGAACCGCTGAAGGTGCTCTTCGCGGCGTGAGCACTTGGCGCGCGACAAAGGCCAAGCGTGTCTACGCTGCCTTGTTGCGGCTCGGTTGGAAGTCGGATCTCATCGTAAGCTCCAGCGTCCAGGCTGGCCGAACTACACGTTTTGCTTTCATGACAGTGAGGAGATCGGACCGGCGGCCTTGGCAAAGATGGGGAAAGATACGGGGCTGAGGCCGGAAGACGTTTAGCTGGCGCGAATTGGGACTTGTCGGCGAACGCCAAGTCAGCGAGCTAGGGAAATCAGCTTTTGTTGCGGTGCTATCCTCGTCGAGGATGCAGAGTCCGCTTGATCGATTCGAGTATGTGGGGTTCTGGCGGCGAGTAGGTGTGGCGCTGTTGGACTGTGTCGTCTTCTCGCCACTAATGGCAGCCTATTATTGGTTCGATCTTCTTCTCCTTAGCTTTCGCCTTCAATCGATTTGGCTGCATTTGTTGTACTTCCTCGCTTTCTATCTGCCCACGCTATACTTCGTGACTCGGTTTGGAGGCACCCCTGGCAAGCTGATGATGGGAATGAGGGTGGTTGAATCAAGCGGCCAATATTTGAGTTTGCATCGGGCGCTCCGACGAGACTCGATTCAATACCTGAGCTCCACGATCCATTTGCTGCTGTTGAGTCAGACAATCGCCGCGTTGCCCAATCCGGTAGCGGTAGATTCGACCGCGCAAGTCTTTGAGGCGTTTGATCGGTATGGAGGATGGTGGAACACTGCTGACTGGGTTTCCGGAATTCTGCCCGTAATGGACGTATTGGTGGTTTGCATGAATCGCCGTAAGCGTGCTATTCACGACTATATCGCCGGAAGCTACGTAATTACCAAGCGTTCGTATGATCGCCTGCATGCGCCGCCGGAAGAGCCAGGACTGCAGATGACAGGAGACGCGCTACCCGCCCGATAATGTCCAGACCCTTACGCGAAAGCAAAGCCCTCGAGTTCTGCGTTGATCTTGAAATCCCGGATATGGCTACAGGTTGAGTTCTCCGCCAAGCGACTGGATAGTCAAGCCAAATTCTGCTCGGCGACGGGTCGCCGAGCGGCGTGCCCTACCCTCCGTAAAACAACGGTATATCACTGTTGAACAGCCACACTACCCCCTGCAACCTGTGGCCAGCGGGACACGTCACAGTTTAACCTGATCTATTCTTTTCAAATACTTCCAGTTCGGTGTCTGAGTTGCTATCGTAGGGAGGTTTTTGGGTGGCAGTTCAATCCGCTTACGGGAGTCATACATTTGCGATACGAAACGACCATCCAACGCCCTGTCGAAGTCTCGGGCGTTGGGCTTCATAGCGGAGTCCCTGTCTCCATCCGCATTGTCCCGGCGCCGGCAGGCACGGGCATCGTTTTTGTCCGCAAGGACCTGGAGCACTTCCTCATTCCGGCCAGTTGGCGGCATGTGGCGAAGGTCAGCTATGCCACCAGCCTGATGCGGCAGGGCGTGCTGATTTCCACGACCGAGCACCTGTTGAGCGTCTTTTATTCGATGGGCATCGACAACGCCTACGTGGAGATCAACAACCTCGAAGTGCCCATTCTCGACGGCTCGGGGCGGCAGTTCGTGGAGATGATCCAGTCGGCGGGGCTGCGGACCTACCGGCGCCGCCGGCGCTACCTGCGCATCAAGACGCCGGTGAGCGTGGAGGGCAACGGGAAGCGCATTACCATCCTTCCGAGCGACCGCTTCCTGCTCACGTGCGACATCTTCTTCGACCACCCAATGGTCGGGCGGCAGACGCTTGAGATGGAGGTGACGCCCGAGCGCTATGCGGCCGATATCGCCCCGGCGCGGACGTTCGGTTTTCAGCACGAGCTGGACCAGATGCGGAATATGGGGCTGATTCGCGGGGCCACGCTGGAATCGGCCGTCTGTTTCGACCGCACGCAGGTATTGAACGAGGGCGGGCTACGCTTCCCCGACGAGCCGTGCCGGCACAAGGCGCTCGATCTCATTGGCGACCTGGCGCTGATCGGGCGGCCGCTGCTGGGCCACGTGATTGCCGAGCGCGCCGGTCATGCCATGCACGTGGCGCTGGTGTCGAAGATCATGTCCGACTCCTCGCTCTATGAGATTCTGAGTTTTGACCAGCTGGCGACGCGCGTCGCGCACGCGCTGGTGAGCTAGCCAAGAATCGCTACCGAATGAGAGCCGCCCTGGCGCTTCCGAGCGCTATCACCTTCAGCCGCATTGCGCTGTTCCCGTGGATCTCCCACGCGATTCTGAACGGCCGGTTCGGCACGGCCGTATGGGTGTTCTTTTTTGTCGCCGTGACGGATTCGATAGACGGCTGGGTGGCGCGGCGGTGGCAGCTGACGACGCGATTTGGGGCGATTCTCGATCCGATTGCCGACAAGCTGCTGCTGGTAACCATCTACGCCAGCCTGGGCTGGGTGGACGCCGTGCCGCGCTGGCTGGTGGCGATCGTCTTTGGCCGCGACGTGCTGATTCTGCTGCTGGCGGGGATCACGATGGCGGCGGGGCGCGTGCGTACATTCGAACCGTCGCGCTGGGGGAAGTTGAGCACGTTCGTGCAGATTTGCACGGCGATTACGGCGATGGTGCACCACGCGCACCTTTTGGACTGGCTGCTGGGCGACGTGGGATGGATTGCGGAGGTGATGTTCGCCGTCTGTGCGGCCTGGACGACGGGCAGCGGGCTTCATTACCTTTTCCTGTGGTGGAGACGGTTGTCGGCGGGGGGTGTGCGGGAGTAGTCTATAGATGTCGGTGGCTGGATGAATCGCTTTACTCCATCTCGCAACTACCTCGCCGTGGGAATTATCGCCCTTGTGCTGGCGATCCTTTGTGGCTGGCTTGCCTGGCAGTGGACGCCCAGCTATGTTCCGGCATTCCTGTTCCTGTTTACGGCCGGCGTATTGTTCGCCCTGGCGTTCCGCCCGCCGGTGGAAATCACCGAACGGATGTTGAAGCTGGGCGGGCGCGAGATTCAATGGGGCGAAGTGGAGCGCGTGGATACGACGGGCTGGGTGCAGCCGCTGATTCTGTCGCTGACCCTTGAATCCGAGGAAAAGCTGTGGCTGATTTTCCCGGGCGACCTGGAGAGCAATCACCGGCTGCTTGGACTGCTGCACCGTCATTCCCAGGCGGCGTTGCTCGACGGCGTGCCGCACCGCGAATTCTGGGGCGAGCGGGCGCATGGCGAGAACGGGCGGAGCAAGTCGGGCATACCGAAGCTCGAATCGCCGAAGTATCCGTTGATGAGCGCCGAGGACGAGGCCGAAGTGGAGCGCCTGTACCAGCGTTTGAAAGCCGTCGGTCATCTCGATTCGCGCAGCGGCGACGAGAACTAACCCTCCCACATGCGATTTCGAACGAAGTTCCTGCTGGCGGTGTTGCTACTGCTGGCCGGGGTGGCGGTTACGCGAGAGTACTGGCTGCGGCAGCTGGGTGAATTCCTGATTCAGGCCGAAGAGCCGCGCAAAGCGGATATTGCGGTGGTGTTGGCGGGCGACTGGCGGGGCAACCGGGTGCTGAGGGGTGGAGAACTGGTGCGGAACGGCTTCGTGCCGGTCGCGCTGGTGGATGGTCCGCTGATGCATTATGATCAGCCGGAGTCGGACCTGGCAGTGCGGTTTGCCGTGGAGCATGGCTATCCGGAATCCTATTTCATCCGCTTTCCCATGAATGCCTTGTCGACCGATGAAGAGGCCCAGATCGTCGTGGAGGAGTTGCGCAAGCGCGGCTGTTCGAGCTTCCTGCTGGTGACGAGCGATTACCACACGCGGCGCGCGGGGCGAATTTTCCGGAAGTACATTGGCGACCTGAAGATGACCGTGGTCTCCGCGCCTGACGATAGCTTTCGGGGCGGGTTGTGGTGGGACACACGGGAAGGCCGGAAGACCTTCGCATTTGAGTTCATGAAGACGGTGACGGAGCCGTTGGGGTTTTAGAAGATGAGGCTTGCCTGGCGAACCCTGTCCCCGATGTTGTGGCGATACCGCCGCGGGCTGGGAGTGGGCCTGGCGGCGCTCCTTTTGAAAGACCTGTTCGGTGCGCTGCTGCCGCTGGCGATTAAAGCGGGCGTGGATTCGCTGACGCAGGGTTTTGCCCTTTCGAAACTGCTGTGGTTCACCGGCGCGATGCTGGCGTTGTCGGCGGTGAAGGGCGTTTTCCAATACATCATGCGGGTGCGCATCATCGGGGTGTCGCGCGATGTGGAATACGACATGCGGCAGGAGCTGTTTGCGCACCTGATGCGGCTGGACGCGGGGTTCTTCGGGCGCTACCGGACGGGCGACATCATGGCGCGGGCGACGAACGACCTGAACGCCGTGCGCATGATGATGGGTCCGGGCGTGATGTATTGGACCGAGACCTCGATCACGTTCGTGCTGGCGGCGACGATCATGGCCTACGTCGACTGGAAGTTGACCATGGTGGCGCTGCTGCCGGCGCCGTTTGTGAGCCTGGCCGTGATCTGGTTCGGGCGGCAGATTCACATGCGCTTCGAGAAGATTCAAGCGCTATTCAGCGACATTTCGAGCCGCGTGCAGGAGAACCTTTCCGGCGTGCGGGTGATTCGCGCCTACGTGCAGGAGGAGAACCAGCTGCGCCAGTTCGAGCGGCTGAACCAGGACTACATCAAACAGAACATGAAGCTGGTGTTGACCTCCGGCATGTTCATGCCGATGCTGGAAACATTGATCGGCATGGCGCTGTTGATCGTGCTGTGGGTGGGCGGCTCGCGGTTGCTCGAAGGGCGCATGACGCTGGGCAGCTTCCTGATGTTCAACGTCTACATGGGCATTCTGGCGTGGCCGATGATTGCGCTGGGGTGGGTGGTGAACCTGATGCAGCGCGGGACGGCGTCGCTTGAGCGGCTGAACGCGCTGATGGCCGAAAAGCCGACGATTACGGCTCCGGAGCAGCCCACGGCGCTGCCAAATCCGGTGCGCGGGGAGATTGCATTTCGCGACGTGACGGTGCAGTTTGGAGAGCGCCGGGCGATTGACGAATTGAACCTGACGATTCCGGCGGCGGCGACGGTGGCCATTGTCGGGCATACGGGCAGCGGCAAGACGACGCTGGTGCAACTGATTCCCAGGATGATCGATCCGACGCAGGGGACGGTGACGCTGGATGGAATCGACCTGCGAGAGCTCGACCCCGAAGCGCTGCGGCGGGCGATTGGGTTCGTTCCGCAGGAGACCTTCCTGTTCTCGGCTACGCTCGGCGAGAACATTGCCTTTGGCGTGCGGGACGCGACGGAGGAACAGATCCGTCGGGCGGCGTCGCTGGCGGGGCTGGGGCCCGATCTGGAAGGCTTTCCGAATGGCCTGGCGACGATCGTGGGCGAACGGGGCATTACCCTTTCCGGCGGGCAGAAGCAGCGGACGGCCATTGCGCGGGCGATTTTGCGCGACCCGTCGATTTTGATACTCGATGACGCGTTGTCGAGCGTGGACACGGTGACCGAGGAAGCGATTCTGCAGAACCTGGCCGGCGTGATGAAGGGGCGGACGACGATTCTGATTTCGCATCGCGTGTCGACGGTGCGGCTGGCGGACCGGATTTTTGTGATCGAAGACGGACGGCTGGCCGAGCAGGGAACGCACGAGGAACTGGTGGCGGTGGGCGGATATTACGCCGATTTGCATCAGCGGCAGTTGCTGGAAGAGGAACTGGAGACGATTTAGGCTCGACATTCGACGGAGTGATGGGGAGTGTCGAATTGTGTCGAATGGCGAGCCGCCGAATTTGGGCCGCAGATAAACGCCGATTCACGCAGATGAGCTCAGGTCTAGGCGTTGATGGTTTGCATAAGTGTCGAATTGTGTCGAAAGCGTCTGGCGACGGCCTTGATGCCGGTCCCGTTCTCTAGGCTCGTTTGCGGGGTTTTTTGATGGGCTGTTCGGCTGGGGGGAGGGCGGCGATGCGGCGCCGTTCCTGGACCTCGATGAGGCGTTCGGCGAGGCGCTCGGCTTCGCGGCGGATGCGGACCTCATTGAGCACCAGGATCGAATGCGAGCGGGCGATGCGGGGGTAGGCGGCGGCGAGTCCCCAGGTGCCTTGCTGGTCGACGTCCTCGGAGTGGCAGCCGTATTCGTCGTACTCATGCCACATGAGGCCGGCTTCAATGCGCGGAAAGCGGTTCAGGCGGAAGTGCATTTGAGCGAGGTCGCCGACCATGAGCATTTCCAGATAGGACTGCGGGTTGAAGTGTTCGACGAAGTCGCCGAGGAAGGCCGTGTAATCCTCGTCGAGCTCGCAGGGCACGGTGATGAATTTGGGGATGATGGGGTGGGCATTCCACTGGGGTTGGCGTGTAGCGCGGCGGCGTGGCTGGCTGGGTTCTGGGGGCTCGTCCGCGGGGGGCACAAGATGTAGGGTTTCGTCTTTCTCTTGATCAATGGACACGGTTCTTCTCCTGGCACGAGGGTA
>JBDTVQ010000268.1:0-9598 GCA_040007195.1 Acidobacteriota bacterium
GCGTATGGCCTGCGGCTGTCGGGCTACCTGTTCGTCACGCGCATCTGGGGGCATCCGGAAGAAGGCCGCTATGTGGAGTTGCGCCGGAAATGGAAAACGCACATAGCGCTGCGGTTCTTGGGCTTTTACGAATCTCAGGCCGTGTTGACGGTGATTCTGTCGCTTCCGTTCCTGGCCGCGGCGATGAACCCGGCACCGGAAATGAGCCGCTGGGAATGGGTGGCGCTGACGTTATGGCTCGTTGCCAAGGCCGGCGAAACAACCGCCGACTGGCAATTGACCCAGTTCAAGTCGAATGCGGCGAACAAGGGGCGCGTATGCGCGCAAGGGTTGTGGCGATACTCGCGGCACCCGAACTACTTCTTTGAATGGTTGATATGGGTGGCGTGGGCGCTGTATGGCTCTGCGTCGCCGGGAGGATGGATAGGATGGCTGTCACCGGCCCAGATGTTGTTTTTCCTGTTTCGCGTGACCGGAATTCCGGCGACCGAGGAACAGGCGCTGCGCTCGAAGGGCGAGGCATATCGTCGCTACCAGCAGCGGACCAGCGCCTTCGTGCCGTGGCCAGTGCGCCCCGCGTGAGCGCCTGGGAACGGCTGCTTGAACGGGATCTTTTTCCAGACTGGCTGATCCGGATTGGCATTCGGCAATTGTTGCGTCGTCGTGAGCGCGACGAAGCCGCGGATAACTGGGAACAACGCAAGGCGGCTTACCTGAACACGTGGCGGTCAGGCGCGGTGGCCGTCCATACGCAGGACGCCAACCGGCAGCACTACGAGGTGCCCCCGCGGTTCTACGAGTTGGTGCTAGGGCCGCGGCGGAAGTACTCCAGCGCGTTCTATCCGGAAGGGCGCGAGTCGCTTGCCGAAGCCGAGGAGGCGATGCTCTCTCTAACCTGTGAACGCGCGGGCCTCGCCGACGGGCAGCGGGTTCTTGAGCTGGGATGTGGATGGGGCTCGCTCAGTCTGTACATGGCGGAGCGTTACCCCGCCAGCAGCATCCGTGTGGTATCGAACTCGCGCACGCAGCGGGAGTACATCGAGGCAGCGGCGCGTGCGCGCGGTCTGAACAATCTACAAGTGGCGACGCGAGATATGGTGTCGTTTGATCCGGCTGAGCCCTTCGGTGAAGCAGCGCAATTCGACCGCGTCGTATCGGTGGAAATGTTCGAACACATGCGCAACTGGCGGGAGTTGCTGCGGCGCATTTCAACGTGGCTCTCGCCCGAAGGGCAACTGTTCATCCACATCTTCTGCCACGAGCGGTTCTGCTATCCATTCGAAGTGCGGGATTCGACCGACTGGATGGCGGAACATTTCTTCACCGGCGGCATCATGCCCAGCTTCGATCAGATCGAGCGAATGAGTGAGCACCTCACGCTCGAACAAAGCTGGCGCGTGAACGGCATGCACTACTGGCGGACGTCTGAGGACTGGTTGCAGCGGCTGGACGAAAACCGGGAAGAAGTGATGCGGTTGTTCGAGTCAACCTACGGAAAAGACCAGGCATTGAAATGGGTGGTACGTTGGCGGGTGTTCTTTCTTGCCTGCGCGGAACTGTTCCGCCATAAGGGCGGCGCGGCATGGTTCGTCGGCCATTATTTGCTGAGGAAGCCGCTATAATTCAGGCATGCGGTACCTGTCCCTGCTCTGTTTAGTCGCAAGTGTCGCGCTGGCTGCGCCCAAAGCGGGCACACCGGTTCCAGGCTCGGCTGCCAACGAAAAACTGCGCGTGGAAGCCACGCTCTATCCCGACCGCGAGACAGTCAAGCAGTTACTGGGATTTGAACTCGATGACGGCTTCATGGTGGTGGTGATGAAAATCACGCCGCTCGGCGAAGATCCCGTCCGAATCGATCGCGATCACTTTTTCTTACGGTCGGATAAGGACGGGCAGAAGTCGTCGCCTTATTCACCCTCGCAAATCGCAGGCACCGGAACGATGAGAATTTCCAGCCGTGCCGGGAGCGGCGGCGGCATCGGCTCGGAGAATCGCGGCCCTGTTTGGGGTGGACTCGGCGGAGGCGGCATCGGACGAATGCCCGGGCAAGGCAGCGGAATTGGCAATTCGGCGACGATCGAAGAGGCCACCGTGACGATCGACAAGGGCAAAGAGGGCGAAGCGAAAAGCCCTGTGCTGGTGGCGCTAGAGGAGAAAGTCATGGTTGACAGCAAAGAGACCAAGGACCCTCTGGAAGGCCAGTTGTACTTCCTCATGGAAGGCAAGCACAAGGTGAAACAGTTGGAGCTTCACTACCGCGGTCCGGCGGGGAAGCTCGACATCCGCTTTATTGAGCCAAAATAGGTGGAATGAAAATCTCTGAAATCGAGACGCCGGCCGTCCTGGTGGATCTCGACGTGATGGAGCGCAATCTCGCGCGCGTGGCCACGTATGCGGCGGACCATTCCCTGCGGCTGCGTCCGCACACCAAGACGCACAAGAGCCCGATGATCGCGCGCAAGCAGTTGGACCTGGGCGCTGTGGGCATCACGGTGGCCAAAGTCGGCGAGGCTGAGGTCATGTTGAGCGCCTCTCCCGAAGACCTGCTGGTTGCCTACCCCATCATCGGACGGCGTAAACTCGAGCGCCTAATGGCGGTTGCCGAGCGCACCGCGGTTACCGTGGCGGTCGATAGCATGGCGGCCGCCCGGCAGATTTCCGATGCCGCCCGCGAACATCGGCGCGAGATCGGCGTGCTCATTGAAGTGGATATGGGACTGCATCGCGTGGGTTTGCAACCCGGCGAAGTCGTCGAGTTCACGCGAGCCGTGGCGCAACTCCCTCACCTGCGCTACGAGGGGTTCGCCATGTACCCAGGCCACGTGAAGCTGATGGACGAAACCGGCTTGGCGACGCTCAAGGCATTGTCGAACGAAGTCGAAACCTTGGTTGAGCAACTCACCGCGGCCGGATTGCGCCCAAAGGTTGTCAGCGGCGGATCGACACCCGCGCTTTATCACTCGCATCACGTTGCCGGGATGAACGAGATCCGTCCAGGCACCTACGTCTATAACGACCGCAACACGGTCGAGTGCGGCGCCTGTGCTTGGGAGGATTGCGCCGCAACGGTTCTGTGCACAGTGGTGTCGACGGCCGTGGACGGCCAGATGATCATCGATGGCGGTTCGAAGACCTTTTCATCGGACCGGCTCGCTACCGGCGCCGATGCCGGTTTCGGCGTAATGCTCGACGCGCCCCAAGCCGTGTTCACCAAGCTGATGGAAGAGCACGGGTTCGTCGACATCCGCAAATGCGAACGAAAGTTCGAAGTGGGTGAGCAGGTTCAGATGCTCATGAACCACGTCTGCGTCGTGATGAACCTGCACGAACAGGTATACGGCGTGCGCAAGGGAACGGTCGAAGAGGTTTGGAAAGTGGAAGCGCGCGGCAAGCTGCAGTAAGGGCCCTTAGGCGCGCTGCTCAAACAAGCCGGCAAACGCGGGCCAAACCCTGCGAATTGTCAGCAGCCACAATACGCTTGCCAGAATCGCCGGCGCCGCGCCGTTCGGTTCCATCAGCGCGTGAAACAGTACGATGTTGACAATCACGGGGCTGAGCATCGCCAGCGCCAGCGGCACGTACCGGTTCGCCAGTAGTAGAACACCCGCGACCAGTTCGATGGCGAACACAACGGTCATGAAGTGCGAATCCATCAGGGCCCCCAAAAACTGGGTGGCAAGGCCTTCCGGCAACGGTGGCATCGGAAGGAAGTTCAGGAAGCCGTTCAAGCCGAAGACGGTGAACAGCAAGCCGAGGACAATTCGGGAAACGGTAGAGACGGTATTCATTGGGGTTAGCTCCTTTACACAACAATTGATGCTTAACCAACGACTGTTGATTAAACTTAAAACAACACGTGTCGCTTAGGCGATGCGTGTGGGCGAGACTGCTATTCTGAAGAAGGAGCACCATGCCCACCGAAACCGCTCAACCGACCGATCCGCGCATCCGCCGGACCCGTCAACTATTGCAGGAGTCCCTGGAAAAATTGTTGGAAGTGAAAGACTTCGACAAAATTTCAGTCCAGGACATCGTGGAAGCGGCAACGATCAACCGGGCGACTTTTTACGACCACTACAAGGACAAGGCAGCACTGCTGGAGTGTGTGGTTGCCAGCCGTTTTCACAATTTGTTGAGCCAACGTGACGTTCAATTTGAGGGCCCATGCACGTCGGCTTTGCGGACACTCGTGGTCGGGCTATGCGAGTTTTTGGGGAAAATGAAGGGTCCAAACCACGACCGGCGCCTGGATCCGCATATGGAACTGGCCATGGTTTCCGTCCTACGGCGGATCATCGTGGAGGGGCTGTCGGAGCATCCGGCTCAGGGCTCCCTTTCGCCAGAAATCGTGGCGGCAACGGTGAGCGGCGCAATCTACGGCGCTGCAAGGGAGTGGGCGCAAACACCAGGACGGGGTTCTCCGGCCGAGATTGCCGACACCGTGCTCCTGCTGGTATCACCTGTATTTCAGGCTTCCCAGGAGCGGGCAAGCGGCCACTAGGCCTCGGGGGGGCTCCCTAAAAGCAGAACACCCGGCAGGGAGCTCGCCCGCCGGGTGTCCAGGTTTGAAATTTAGGTTCGACTACTCGACCATCGATACGGTATCGATCGTCAGGGTGTCGCCGTCGAGCTTACCGGTCACCTTCACCTTGTGGCCGAGGTGCTCGGTCACTTTGTCGGCGTTGGCGATCTTGACCACCTTGCCGTCAGAGGTGACGAACACGGGGGCAGCGCCCTTCTTCACACAGCCCGTCACGCAAGCGATGGACTTCGCGGAGCCGTCGACGTGCTTTGCGCCGCAGCCCGCTTCGGAAATGGCGCCCGTCCACTCAGCGGCAAAAGCCGAAAGCGAGAATGCGGCCAAAAGTGCAACTTTCTTCATCGATACCTCCCCTAGGGCGCCGCTGTTTGTGCAGCGGCTGTTGTATAGGATCCAGTCGAAATCATACCACGATGGTGTAGATTCCGCACACAGTGTTGATACGTGCTGGATGAGGGAACGGATGCCTGGGTATCAAATTATTGCGGAAACAGGTTGCCCCGCCCGAGGATGTTGGCCGGGTCGAGACGGCGTTTTACAGCCAACATCGACTCGACACTTTGTGTCGAGAACTGTCGAAGCAACAGATTCGCCTTTCTTTTGCCCAGGCCGTGCTCGGCGCTAACCGTGCCGCCGAGAGAGACGGCATGGTCGGCCAAGGCAAGCATCAGTTGGCGGCCGGCGGCGTCCTGTTCCGCCGTGGCGGGCACAATGTTGGCGTGGAGGTGGGCATCACCGATGTGCCCGAAGAGCACGTACTGACCCGGGAAGTGGCGGGAGAGCTCAGCGTGGTAGTGGTCGAGCATCTCGCGGTTGCGGTCGAGCGGAACGGCGAAGTCGGAACCAAGCTTCTGGAATCCATTCCGGCGGACAAGGTCGTTCACTTTTTCAGGGAGCGAATGGCGGAAGGCGCGAAAGCGCTCGCGGTCCTGCGGCGTCGCGGCTACCCATGAGTCCTCACGCAGTCCCGGAAGGTCGAGTGAGTGCAGCCATTCCTCGGAAGTCGACTCGACAATCAGTGCCGCCGCCGCGGATTCGCCCAGCAGCCTCAGGGAGTTGCCGTCCAAGTATTCGAGCATTCGCAACGACGGCTCGGTTCGACAGATTTCGACACTGGCAAAGGCATCGTCATCGGATTCGAAGAAGAGGACAGCGGCGGCGATCACCGGTGGAACGGGCAGCAGTTGCAGTTCCGCTTCCAGGATCACGGCCAGCGTACCTTCGGAGCCCGCGATCAGGTCGATCCAATCCATGCCCGGCGAGAGTGGATACCCGGCTGTGTTCTTGGTCGTGTTGGGAAGCGGGATTGCGGGGACCTCGAAGTCGATCGCCTCACCGCGTCGAAAGTGCCGGCGGGTGCCGTCTGCAAACGCCACATCAAGAGAGAGGATGTGCCGGCGCGTGGAGCCGTACTTGAAGCTGCGCGAGCCACTGGCGTTGGTAGCGATGGAGCCGCCGACACTGGCAGTCCACTCAGTGGGATCGGGCGCGTAGAACTGTCCGGTCCGGGCGGCGGCAGTGTTGAGATCGCGAAGCGTCACGGCCGCTCCCGCAAGTGCACGCCAACGTTCGATGACCACACGGTCAAAGTGGCGCATGGACACAAGCCAGCCGCTTTCCGGGCAGCAGCCGCCGGTAACGCCGGTAGCAGACCCGGCAATCGTTACGGGCGTGGAAGACGCATTGGCTTCGGCGAGGATGGCCGTAAGCTCTTCGGGCGTAGCAGGAGCGAACTCCCGGTCGGGGTTCCCTACATATCCCGAAGCGTCCTGCACCTACACCTCGAGGATCACCGGCATGATCAGCGGGCGTCGCGAGGTCTGCTTGGAGATAAAGCGCTTGAGATCGGCGCGGACCTTCTCCTGCATCACGCCCCAATCGCCGCGCTCTTCGGGTGACGAGCTTTCCAGCGTCTTGGCAACAACCTGGCGCGCCTGCTGCATAAGGTCGGCGCCGTTCTCCATCTTCGACATAAAGCCGCGGGAGACGATTTCCGGCAGCCCTTCCGACTTGCCGCTGTGCTTATTGATGGCGATGATCGGAAGCACGAAGCCGTCCTCAGACAGATGGCGGCGGTCGCGGATGACGATGTCGTCGACGAACTCATCAATGGAACCGGAGTCGATGCAGACCCGCCCGACAGGGACTTTCGATCCCTTGCGCGCGCCGCGCTTGTCGAGTTCCAGCGTCTCGCCGGTCTCCAGAATGAAGGCTTCCTGCACACCATTCACACGCATATGCTGAGCGTGCGAGGCGTGAATGGACATCTGGCGGTATTCGCCATGGATGGGAAGAAAATATTTCGGCCGCAGGAGATTCAGCAGCAGCTTGCACTCTTCGGCGCTGGCGTGGCCCGACACATGGACCGGCGGCGTCATGCTGCCGTAGATCAACTCGGCGCCGCGCCGGGCGTAGTGGTTGATCATGCGGTAAATGGCCTTCTCGTTGCCCGGAATCATGCGCGCGCTCAGCACGACGGTGTCGCCCGGGGAAATCGAAAGCTGCCTGTGATTATCGACGGCCACGCGCGACATCGCCGACATCGGCTCGCCTTGTGTGCCGGAGAGCATCACCGTCACTTTGTTTCGCGGCACGGACATAATGTCCTGCGGGCGGAGCAAAAGGTTGTCGGGGATGGTAAGCATGCCGAGATTGTGGGCAATCTCGGTAACCTCCAGCATGCTGCGGCCAAGGAGGCCGACCTTTCGACCGTACTCGTGCGAGAGGTCGATAATCTGCTGCATGCGATGAATCGAAGTCGAGAATGAACTGACGACCACGCGATGCTCGGCGCGCGAGATGATCTCTTCCAGCCGCGGGCGCACGGCACGCTCGCTCGGCGTATAGCCAGGGCGATCGGCGTTTGTGGAATCGCTCATCAGCAGGAGGATTCCGCGCTTGCCGTACTCGGCAAAGGTGTGGAGGTCGAAAAGCTGGTTGTCGGTGGGCGTCGGGTCCACCTTGAAGTCGCCGGTATGCACCACCACGCCAAGAGGCGTCGTGATTGCCAGCGCCGCGGCCTGCACGATGGAGTGCGTCACACGGATGAACTCGACTTTGAATGGACCGGCTTCGATCACCTGCCCCATCTCGACGACGTTCAGCTTCGCCTCGCTCATCAGGTCGTGTTCATCCAGCTTGCGTTCCACGAGCGCGCACGTGAAGGCGGTGCCGTAAACGGGAATCGGAAACTCGGTGATGAAGAACGGAACGGCTCCGATGTGGTCTTCGTGGCCGTGGGTCAGGAAAAGCCCGCGCACGTTCGCGCGCCGCTCTTCGAGCCAGCTCCAATCTGGAATAACACTGTCAACTCCAAGGAGTTCATCGTCGGGAAACATCATGCCTGCGTCGAGGACAATAATGTCGTCGCCGTAACATAGGGCCATGCAGTTCATGCCGAACTCGCCCAAGCCCCCCAACGGGACTATGCGTAAAGGTACTTCTGCCATAAGAAACCTGAGGGTAACATAGCGCTCACCTCATTGAGCCGTGAAAGCGCACCTAAATGCCTCGAAACGGGCGCTGAATGCGCGCTGAAGACGCCGGGACGCCGCTGCAACCGGAATCAGCCAAGCCAATCTTTCGCGGCGATTTTTTCAACAGCCCCCGGCCACCAATCGATTCACGATTGCTGCCTCTTGGCACCCGCGCCTACCGCCCATGCGGCGTCGTCTCATAATGCCGCTTGAGCAGATCCTCACCGTAGTCGTTGCTTGGATCGCGGAACATGCTGTGGATGTGGTTCGAGTCGCGCTCTTCGCGGCCCGCGCCGGTGTTGTCGTATTCGATCAAAATGGATGGGCCGTGGACGCGAAAGTAGCCGGAACGGGCGGGGTCCGTGGCGCCCATCCAGGCAAAGTAAACTTTGCCGATGCCTTCGCGTTCGATCTTGGCGTGATGCGCACGGGCGACGGATTCGGTCTGGTTGTTTACATACTCATCGATCAAGCTCCAGAGCATCTCTTGTTGCGCCGGAGTCATGGAGGATGCCGGCAGGCCTTCGAATTTCTGCAGAGCCTTGTCGCGCCCGGGGCCGGTGAAGAAGCTGGGTGGGAGTTTGTCGCTCAGGATGGCCGTCGTGCGTTGTTGCGGCGTGAGCGCATTCACCAGCCCGTAGCCTTTGGCCCGCTCGGCAGCGAAAATGCGCCAGCCGGCCTCGTCGCCCTTTTCGATCTGGTCGGGCTGAGCGCCCCATAGGGCGGGCGCGCCGGTCATGACGCCGTTGACGATCGTGAAGTTGAGAGCGAGATGGTGGCCGTCAAACTGCCAGCCCCAGCGCTTGTCGGAGGCGGGATTACCGAAGACGTCGACATAGTAGCGGCCCGTGCCGAACGTGGCGCTCGAGCCGCCGGTATTGATGAGCACCTGTTCGCGGTGGACCACGGCGGCAGCCTTGAGATAACCCTGGGAGCTCAGCGAGGCCCGCATAAGTTCGTGAGCGAGAGCGCGGCCCCGATCGGTCATTTCGGCCAGGGGAACGCCTTTGCGCGGAACGTTGCGCGTCGGCAGATTGCTCCACTCCTTGCGTTCGGCGTCGTCGAAGTCGAAGAGAGCCTGTTTGCGAAGTTCCGGCGAGAGGGCGTCCAGAAAACGCAGCACAAGAGCAGTCGCGCCGTTCTCATTGGAGGACTCTGCGCCGACGGCCCCTGTGCGCAACGCAGCAACAGCCAGCAGGAGCACGAACGGCGTGGAACAGAAAAGGCGGCGCATGGTGGCCGATATCGTACTACACGAATCGCCGCAATGCGCCGCCCGATGGAGGACTGCTGTTAGACCTTCGCGGGCACGATATACGGCGCGCGGTAGACGCGCGTCAACATCTTGTTCGCTTCGGGATCGTTCTTGACCGTCCAGGTCTTCTCGTCCCAGTTCAGCGTGCGGCCCAAGCGGTAGGAAATATTGGCCAGGTGCACGAGCACGCATGACATGGCGCCCTCTTCGATCTCTGCGTGGAGGTTGCCCTGCTGGCGGCTACGTACGGTTTCGATGAAATTTTCGAAGTGCGTGTCGCGTTCGTTGCGGCTGGGGCCGGGCTTCCCTTCCTTGCCCATGAAGCTG
>JBDTVQ010000269.1:0-9593 GCA_040007195.1 Acidobacteriota bacterium
GCCGATTTCGTTGCGCTTGCGCCCTCAAACGATACAATTGCAACTGGCGTGCAAATCACGATCTCCAAGGAAAACTACCTCAAGACAATCGCCGAAGCCGAGAGCGAAGGCGAGACTGTCATCGCCGCAACCCTTGCCCGCTGGCTGAATGTCTCGCCGCCCGCTGTGACGAAGGCCCTCAACCGCCTCAAAAGGGACAACCTCGTTGAGGTCAAGAAGGACGGCCAGGTGAAACTCACCGGTGAGGGCCGTGATATCGCCAACGGCATTCTCAACCGCCACCACCTCATCGAGCGCATGCTCACCGAAATCTTCGGCATGGAGTGGTTCAAGGTTCACGACGAGGCCGAACGCCTAGAGCACGCCGTCAGCCCCGACTTCGAAAAATTGCTCACCCAAAAACTCGGCACCGGCCAGCCGTGCCCGCATGGTAATCACACCGGCATGGACACACCGGAGATCCGCCGCGAGCGTGGCTGGTCCACCCTTGCCGACGCGCATCCCACGGCGCCGCTGGAAGTCGTCAGCGTCTTCGAACGCGACCGCCAGTTGCTCGAATTCCTCAACGGCATGCAGATCCATCCCGGCGCGCGCCTTGAGGTTCTGGCCCATAACTACGACGACACTCTCACCCTGCGCATCAACGGCCAGCCAGTCCACCTCGGTCTTGCCGCGGCGCGTAAGGTGTGGGTGGCTGCTGCGTAGCGGAGGCCTTCCGAACTACAAGTCAAACGTCCCACCGCCAAAACAAAAGGCACGTCCTTGATCCAAGAACGTGCCGAAACCCGAGAGCAGGGTATTTTGATGGTTACTGCGTCACAAATTCCAGCGGCGGCTTCGGTGCGGTTACACCTCATTGCCGCCAGAACAAACTAATAAAAACTTGTTTTAGGCTCGAACAGGTGTGTTATTCGCCCTGCGCGAGCGAATAACCGCGCTGGCCGTCGAACGTATACAGACTGTCGGTCTTGATAATGTCCAGCCCCGCTTCGGCCACGCGCGAAATCAACGCTGCCGTCGCCTTACCGGTCACCGAGCCGCCATTTGCCGCGAGGAACCGGCACCGCAGGTGGTCCACGACGTAGATGTCGGCGGCTGCGTTGGGCCACACCTTCATCCCGCGGTTCGACATCATCGTCATCTTCAATTCCGAGCCAGTCAGCGGCGCCAGCGCCTTGGCCATCTTCTCCACGTTCGCTGTCGGGTCGGCGATCCACAGATCCACTCCCACCAGTTCTTTCTTCGCGGTCGACAGCGTCAACTCTTTGCTCGAAGCCGACTGCGGGGGCGCTGCGTTGTAATGCGCCACCGGCAACTTCTCCGGCACCTGCCCCAACCGCGCCACGACGGCGTCGGCGAACTCCTTCGTGCCCACCTTCTGCTTGCTCACGCCCTCGCGGAAAATGTCGTAGGTGTGGATACCGTCTTCCATCGTTTTCAACCACGCGTTGTGCGCGCGCTCGGCCACGTCGGTCTGCCCGATATGCACCAGCATCATGATCGAGCCCAGGAACAACCCCGACGGATTCGCCAGGTTCTGTCCCGCGCGCCTCGGCGCCGACCCGTGAATCGCTTCAAACATCGCCGCGCTCGTGCCGATGTTCGCCGATCCCGCCAGTCCCACTGAACCCGCGATCTGCGCCGCCACGTCCGACAGAATGTCGCCGTACAGGTTGGGCATCACGATCACGTCGAAGGCTTCCGGCGTATCGGCCATCTTCGCCGCACCGATATCCACAATCCAGTGCTCTTTCTCGATTGCCGGATATTCCTCGCCCACTTCCTCAAAGATCTTGTGGAAGAGTCCGTCGGACATCTTCATGATGTTGTCTTTGGTGAAGCAAGTCACCTTTTTGCGGTTGTTGCGCACCGCGTATTCAAAGGCGTAGCGGCAGATCTTTTCCGTGCCCGGCCGCGTGATGAGCTTGATCGACTGCATCACGTTGGGCGTCTGCTGATACTCCACGCCCGCGTACAGGTCTTCCTCGTTCTCGCGCACGATCACCACGTCCATCACCGGATGCTTCGTCTTGATGTAGGGGTGATAGCTCACGCATGGGCGCACGTTGGCGTAGAGGCCAAAGGTCTTGCGCGTCGTCACGTTCAGGCTCTTGAAGCCTCCGCCTTGCGGCGTCGTGATCGGTGCTTTCAGAAACACCTTCGTACGGCGGATGGAATCGAACGCCGATGGTTCGATGCCCGCGGAGATGCCCCTCAGGTACACCTTCTCGCCGACCTCAATCTCTTCAATATCCAGCCGCGCGCCGGCAGCTTGGATGATCTGCAACGTGGCGGCCATGATCTCCGGGCCGATGCCGTCGCCGTGGGCTACTGTGATAGGAACGTTTTGAGACATGAGCAAACCTTATACAATAGCAAATTCGACCCCATGAAACGCACATTCCTTGCAATTTCCACCGCTTCGCTGGTCTTTCTCGCCGCCTGCGCCAGCAGCCCTACTGAAGAGAAAAAGGCCGAAGCGCCACCAGCGGCTCCGCCGCCCGCTGCCTCTGTGCCCGCCGCGCCCGCTGCTACCGGCTCGGTCACCGGCCGCATTCTCTTTGCCGGCGCAAAGCCCAAGCCTGAATTTCTCAACAGCATGGACGCGAATCCGCAATGCATCAAACAGCACGGCGGCAAGCCCCCGCGCTCGGAGACCGTCGTCATCAATGAGGACGGCACTTTGGCGAACGTTTTTGTTTGGGTGAAGTCCGGCCCGGTTCCCGCCTCTCCCGCGCCCACCACGCGCGCCAAGCTGGATCAGGTGAAGTGCATGTATTCGCCGCATGTCTTGGGCGTAATGGTCGGCCAGGAGATCGAGATTACGAACTCCGATCCCGTCAACCACAACATCCATCCCATCCCGCAGACGAACCGCGAATGGAATGAATCGCAGCCGCCGCAGGGCGAGGTGAAGGTGAAGAGCTTCGCTCAGCCGGAAATCATGATTCCCTTCAAGTGCAACGTCCATCCCTGGATGCGGGCATACGTCAATGTGGTGCCGCACGCTTTCTTCGCCGTCACGGGCGCGGACGGAATGTTCGAAATCAAGGGCCTGCCTCCGGGTGACTATGTGATCGAAGCCGTCCACGAAAAATACGGTCCGCAGGAAATCAAGGTCACCGTCGGAACCGAGGCCAAGACAGCCGACTTTACCTTCAAGGGCTGACGCCCCCCCTCTATGCTGCGCCTCGTACGCGTGCTACCAGTTCTGTTCGCCGCCCTGTTCGCATCGCGGGCTACCGCGCAGAATCCGTTTGCCACCGAACGCGACGCGCAGACCGGGGGACGCCTATTTCAGACTCATTGCTCTTATTGCCACGGCGCGCGAGGGGAAGGCGGCCGTGGGCCCGACCTCACCACCGGGCAATTCCGGCGCGGCGGCTCCGACACGGAGATCTACTTCACCATTCGCAACGGTGTCAAAGGCACCGAAATGCCCTCTGTGAAAGCCAGCGATGATGACGTCTGGCGCATGGTCGCCTTCGTCCGTACCCTCTTCGCGCCTGCAGCCATCGAGCAACTTCCCGGCGATCCCAACGCCGGCAAGGCTGTCTTCGAGTCAAAAGGCCGCTGTGCCCAATGTCACGCCGTCGGCCCACACGGCGCCAGCATAGGTCCCGACCTCACCTCCATCGGTAACCGCTTCAGCGCCAACTATCTCAAACAGTCCCTCCTCAAACCAGATGCCGATGTCGCCATCCTCTATCGCGCCATCCGCATCACCACCAACTCCGGCGCCCAGTTTTCTGGCATTCGCCTCAACGAAGACGACATCTCCATCCAACTCCGCGACACCACCAACACCCTGCGCTCCTTCCTCAAATCCAACCTCCGCGAGATCCGCCGCGACAAGCCGGCGCTCATGCCCGCTTACGGTTCGCTGCTCACTGCCGCGGAACTCGACAACGTCGTCGCCTATCTCAGCACCCTCCGGGGGAATCCATGAAACCTGCTCTCGCGCTTCTCGCCACCGCCGCTCTCTTTGCCCAGGGCCTCCCCGTCACCTACGAGCGCATCCGCAATGCCGCGCGCGAACCCGGCAACTGGCTGACTTACTCGGCCACTTACGACAGTTGGCGTTTTAGTCCCCTCACACAAATCACCACCGCCAACGTCGGCCGCCTCCACGTCAAGTGGATCTTCCAGGCCCGCACCCAGGAGAAGTTCGAATCCACGCCGCTCGTCGTTGACGGCATCATGTACCTCACGCGCCCCGAAAACGACATCTATGCACTCGACGCCGTCACCGGCCGCGTCCTGTGGACCTACTCCTACCGCAACCCCGAGCGCACCTTCAACTGCTGCGGCAAGGTCAATCGCGGCCTCTCCATCCTCGGCGACAAGCTCTTCATGAACACGCTCGACATGCATGTCGTGGCGGTTGACGCCAAGTCAGGGCGCGAATTGTGGAAGACGAAGATGTACGACTACTCGGCCGCGGGCGGCTACGCGGCCTCCGGCGCTCCTCTTGTCGTCAAAGACAAATTGATCGTCGGCATGGCGGGCGGTGAGCATGGCGTCTCCGGCTTCCTCGATGCCTACGACACCGAAACCGGCAAGCATCTGTGGCGCTTCAACACCATCCCGCAGCCCGGCGAACCCAACTTCGGCACCTGGGCGGGCGACTCCTGGAAGACCGGCGGCGCCTCAACGTGGAATAACGGATCGTATGATCCTGAATTAAATCTCGTCTACTGGGGCACCAGCAACCCCTGGCCCGACTACAACGGCGATTTCCGCAAGGGCGACAACCTCTATTCCTGTTCCGTCCTCGCGCTCGACGCTGATACCGGCACGCTGAAATGGTTCTACCAGTTCACGCCGCACGACCTCCACGATTGGGACGCCACCCAGATCCCCGTGCTCTTTAACGGCGAATACGGGGGCAAGCCGCGCAAGCTCATGGCCTGGCCCAATCGCAACGGCTTCTACTACTTGCTCGACCGCTCGACCGGTGAATTTCTCAAAGCGAAAGCTTTCGTTCGCCAAACCTGGGTGAAGGGCTTCGACGACAAGGGTCGCCCCGAAACGATCCCTGGCAACGAACCCACCGACGAGGGCAACGACCGCGTCTTTCCCGGCGTCGACGGGGCTGCTAATTGGATGTCGCCCAGTTACAGCCCACTTACTAAGCTCCTCTACGTCTTCGCGCGTGAAGAGCGCCGCATCTTCACCAAGAATGCCGTGCGCCACCCCACCACCGCCGCCGACGAAGGCGACTTCAACCGCGCCGGACCCACGGTGCGCCGCCGGGCACCGCGCTTCGCACCTGAAGAGAGCTGGGGCAAAGTGTCCGCGATCGACCCCCTCACGGGCGACGAAAAGTGGCAGCATAAGGTGGTCTCGCCTCCTTGGGGCGGCGTCATGGCCACCGCGGGCAACCTCGTTTTTGGTGGAACTCTCGAAGGTGTTGTCTTCGCGCTCGACGCCCGCACTGGCGAACGCCTCTGGCACTTCATGGGCAACGATCGCGTCTACTCCGCGCCCATCAGCTTTCTCGCCGGCGGCAAGCAACTCGTCTCGCTCCCCGTCGGCGACGTGCTCATCACCTTCGGTCTCGATTGATGCGCCCACTTCTGCTCGCACTCTGCGCGCCAATGCTGCTTGCGGCTTCCGATCGCGACGGCCAGAGCATCTTCGAAGGGAAGGGAAGCTGCCTCACCTGCCACGCGCTTCACGGCCAAGGCGGCAGCCTCGGCCCCGACCTCAGCATGATTGCCGTCACCCGTACGCCTGCCTCTCTCCGACTCGCCCTCATCAACCCCAGCGCCGAAATCCACGACGAATACCTCACCCTCGTCCTCACCACCCGCCGGGGCCAAACCATCGAAGGCATCGCGCTCAATGAAGACGACGTCTCTATTCAACTCCGCGATCGCACCGGCGTACCGCGCTCTTTCCTCAAATCAGACTTACGCGAATTTCATCGCGAAGAGCGCTCACTCATGCCCGCTTTCGCCGCGACTCTCTCCTCCACTGAACTCAACGACCTCCTCTCTTATCTCTCCACTCTCCGCGGCTCCACGCCCCCGCCTGCTGCCCGCACCCGCGAGATCGCACGCGTCGCCGAAAACCTCGGCTGGCTCACCCGCGCCGACCGTGATGCCGACGAACGCCCCGAAACTCTCCTCGATGTCCTCTCGCTCACCAATGGCATGACCATCGCCGACATCGGTTCCGGCCTCGGCTATTACACCTGGCGCCTAGCTCGGCGCGTAGCGCCATCGGGCAAAGTGATCGCCATCGACGTGCAGCAGGCCATGCTCGATCAAACCGCCGCAGAAGCCAAACGCCGCAACACACCGAACATCGAACTCTCACTCGGCCTTCCCCACGACCCCCGCCTCGCCCCCAACTCGTGCGACCTCATCTTCGTCGCCAACTCCTATCACGAGTTCGCCGATCCTCCCGCGATGCTGGCATCCTTCCACCGCGCCCTCCGCCCCAACGGCCGCCTCGTCGTGCTTGAATACGCACGCGAAGCCCGCGGCGTCCCCATCTCGCAGCTCCACAAAATGTCGCTCGATGATCTCCGCTCTGAGATCGAACCCGCCGGCTTCCGCCTTGAACGCATCCTCGACTTCTTACCGATTCAACACGGTGTGATTCTCAGTAAGATTCGCTGACCCACTTTCGCGTTTCCCCGCGCGTGTTCGAGTGGACACCTATGAACATAAATCGCATCTCTTGTTTGGCCCTTTCATTAACCGTTTTCGCAGCGCTTCCCTCTTACGCCGGCGTGAAACTAACCGCACTCCAGATCACATCCACAGACGTGGACGGAAAGATCCAAGGCGTCGGTGCTCATCGCTTCAAAACGCAGCAGCAGGGCGGCCACGCCTCCATTTTTGTCGTCGATGGCGAGGACCTCGACGGCGCATTCATCAACGGCCCTAAATACACCGACGCGGCCCTGAATGTGGATCTCTCAGCAGGAACGCATACCTATTCCCTGTACATGGAACGCCTGAATTCCTACGACTGGTCTTACTACACAATTAATTTCTACTTCGACAAAGCCAACGCTCCGCAAATTTCCGCGTATACACCGATCAACATCACCTCGCCGCAGTTCTTTCCGCCCTTCGCCGTCAACCCCGGCGTCGACATCGAAGACCTGAACGGCTATCCGGTCAAGAACCCCAAGACCCTCGTGTATAAGGTGGGACAAACGGAAATCAAAGTCACCGCCTTCAACATCTCCGATCCCGCCATCTTTAAGAAGGATCGTGTCCAGGCGAACGAAACCACTCCCAACAAGGTCTACGATTTCGTCGGCCAGTTCACCATCGAAGTCACCGCGCCGCCCACCATCTCTGCGGGTGGTGTCGTCAATGCCGCCAGCTTCATGCCGAAAGTCGCCCCCGGTGCGCTCATCAGCATCTTTGGTTCCGATCTTGCCACCACCACATACTCCGCCTCCTCCGTACCGCTGCCAATGGAACTAGCCGGAACCTCGGTGAAGATTGGTGGCAAGGCCGCACCTCTCGTGTTCGTGAGCGCCGGCCAAATCAACGCACAGGTTCCCTACGAAGTCGCCGAAGGCGCCTCCGTCCCGGTTATCGTCAAAGTGAACGGCGTATCGAGCCCCACCGGCACTGTTGCCGTGATGCCTGCCTCGCCCGGCGTCTTCCAGTTCGGCAACAAGCGCGCCGTCGTGCAGAATGCCGACTACACCGTCAACGACGCCAATAACGGCGCACCCGCAGGCAGTTACGTGGTCGCCTACATGACCGGTTCCGGCGCCCTCGACAATCCCGTTGAAACCGGTAAACCCGCCGGCAGCGAGCCCCTCTCCCGCCCGCGCGGTTCCGTTTCGGCCACCATCAACAATCAGCCGGTCGAAATTGCCTTCGCGGGACTTACGCCAGGCTTCATCGGCCTCATGCAGATGAACCTGAAGATGCCCGCGCTTGCCCCGGGCAGCTACCCGATGGTCGTCACCATCAACGGCGAAAAAAGCAACGCCGCGATGGTCACCATCAAGTAGTCAACTCCGCAGGCGAAACAAATAAACCGGAGCGCGCCCCCTAGCGCTGCTCCGGTTTTCGCATTCCAGCCCGCCGGTCAAATGCCCGCGTACCAGGAGTATCCGGCTTCGGGCGCTCTAGACCCCAGGCCCTTACCAAAGTCTCTGATGGAATCCGTCACCGTCAGGCGCGAAATGTACTTCACGCTCTTGTAGCCAAGCTGGCGCGGAACGCGCAATCGCAGTGGACCGCCATGGCCTACGGGAAGCTCGCCGCCATTCATTCCGTAGGTGACGAGCGTTTGCGGGTGCAATGCGTCCGCCATATCGACGCTATCCCACCAGCCTTCCTCCTGCGAGAAATAGACAACAAACTTCGCGTCCCGGCGAATCCCCACGGCGTCCAATACCCACGCAAGCGGCACCCCGGTCCACTCCGCAATAAAGGACCAGCCTTCTTCACACGCCAGATGCGTGATCTGGCTGCGCGAAGGCAGACTCTTCAGTTCCGCCACAGAAAACGACCCCGGGTGCGCCACCATACCATCCACGCCGAGACGCCACTCGCTGAATCCGCCCGCTTGCAGCCTCAGAAACTCCTTGTCGGTGGGCGGTTTGGCATTTGAGAATGGACGGTCCGAAATCTGCTTGCGCGCGAACTCGCGGGCCATCGAACCGTTTGTCAGCAGCCGCTGCGCCGCATAGGTCAACGTTTCTCCCGGACCATACAGGCCGCCGCCATCGGGCGGGATCAGCCCATAGCGGTCCGCAATCTTGGCCGCCACTGCCAATCCTGAGGCACCCGCCGCTACTCCCAAGCCCGACCGGATCAGGTTCCTGCGCGACAGAATCATTTTCACTCGCCCCCTTCGATGACGCGTCCGGTAATCATGGCTTTCATCCGGCTTCTGAATCCGGCAAACCAAACCATCCCAATGTGGCCGAGCACGAATAGCACCAGGGCCAAGGTCACAAAGAAATGAATCGTCCGCGCCGATTGTTGTCCGCCTAATATCGTCACCGTAGCCGGGAAGGCCGACGTGAAGCCCGGCGACATTGCCAGACCGGTCCAAATCATCAGCGGGAAGAGAACAAAAATCACGAGCGCGTAAGTCAGCCGCTGTAGCACGTTGTACGACCAGGCTTCTTCCCTGCCGGGGCGTTCGAAGCGCAGATGCTTTGTCAGCACGGCCGACACGGCGCTCCATCTGAGATCGGCCGCCGCGGGAAGCAGATTCGTCCGGAAGTGCCGCGTAAACACGCCGGAGAGCAGGTAGAACAAGCCCGTCACCACAGCGGCCCACGCAGCCTCAAAATGCAATCCTCGGCTCCAGCCGTTCTGGTCCGGCAACACAAAGCTATAACCTGTGGGCACCGAACCCCGCGACGCCGGAATCGGCAAAACGAACAACGGCGCTGTCAGCGCGTTTCCTGCTTCCCCCCAGTAGAAGCGCGGATGCGAGGTCACAATCTCAATTCCGCTCACCAGCAAGGCGAGGAAGCAGACCGCCGTAATCCAGTGCGTCAAACGGACGGTGGCCGAATGCCGGGGCACGATGGGGGTGGAGGCCACCACCGCTTCACCGGGCATCCAAGCAGAGTCCGCCACGAACGAATGCTA
>JBDTVQ010000270.1:0-9574 GCA_040007195.1 Acidobacteriota bacterium
CCATCGGCCTTCACACGTACAGTATATCGGCCCACTCCCGCCGGTACGCGGAACGCAAACTCTCCCCGCGCATCCGAACGCCCCTTCCACTCTTTCTTTTTCTTGCCGTCCACTTCCCACACCACTACTACTTCGACGCCCGCGAAGGAGAAACCCGTTTCACGAAACACCGATCCCGCAATCACCCCAAACGGCTCTTCGGACTTTGCCTTCTTGTCCGCCGCCCGCGCATCCGGCGCCGCGCTGCCCAACAACACCCCGGCCAACGCCGCCACGCACGCCAACTTCACCGCCAGGACCTTACCACTCGTCCTCTTCTTCTTCCTCATCCTCTTCCTCTTCGTCCTCGTCCTCGTCGAAGTCCTCTTCTTCTTCCTCGTAGTCGTCCTCGTCTTCAGAGGCCAGTTCGAGTGGATCCAGCGATACCACGCCTAGGCTTTTGCCGCATTCGTCACAAGACACGGAGTCCCCCTCGTCCAGTTCATCGGTGTCCACATCAATATCGGCATCGCACAAGGGACATTTGACCATACGATCTCCTTACAGCTTCCGAAACGGAAGTACTTTCCTTTATACAAAAATTCGCGGAGCGCGCAAGACCCCGGCGCCTATTTTTTTGCCAGCCGCCGCCGCGTCGTCGGTGGCACCAACCCCATTAACCGCATGTACAGGAACAACTGTGAACGATGCGTCAGTTCATGCTCCTTCACGAATTGAATGTACTCCAACCGCGTCAACTCTTGTCCATCCCACTTTCGCACCACCACGGACCACCACTCTGCGGTCTGCCCGCGCAGCGCCTCAATCCGCTCGGCCGCCATTTGCTCCATCGCATCGGCCAATTCACCGGCCGCTGCATCGTCTTTCAGACCCGAAGAATACCCTGCCAGCTTTGCACGAAAATCCGGCGTTTGAAAGTCCGTTTCACCCGAAAGTAGAATCCCCGTCAACCCATGCCCGGCGTTCAAAATGTGCCGCGCAATCTCGCCATAAGTCATCAGCTCCGGCGTCGCCCGGAATCCCATCTCCGCCTCCGGCCACTCGCGCACCGCGGCCGCCGCGTCCGCGCGCACCGAACGCCAACTCTCCAATACTGTGTCGACTCGAACCATATTTCCCCGATTGTCCCCCAAATCGCCGCCGCCCGGCTTATTCCGCGCCCACCGGCTTCATGCCCAACGCCGCGTTCAACGACCCCTGCCGGTATCCTTCCAGGTCCAATGTCACGTAATGAAATCCCAGCGGCTTGAAAATCGCCGTCAACTTGCCGGCCATTTCCATGTCCAATGCCCGCGGCAACTCATCCCGGTCAATTTCAATCCGCACCAGCTTCTCATGGAAGCGCACGCGGAACTGCCGGAATCCCAGCGCCCGCATCGCTTCCTCACCATTCTCAATCGTCTTGATCGTCTCCACTGTCACCGGCGTCCCATACGGCACGCGCGAGCTCAAGCACGCCGCCGCGGGCCGATCCCAGAACGGCAACCCCGCCTGCCTCGCCAGCTCCCGAATCTCCGCCTTCCGCAGCCCCGCCTCCACCAGCGGAGCTTTCACCTGGTGAATCTTCGCCGCCTGCTGCCCGGGCCGGTAGTCGCCCAAGTCGTCCTGGTTCACGCCGTAGATGATGTGGCGCACGCCGCGCTCGCGCGCCACCTCCTCCAATCTCGTGAATAACTCGTCCTTGCAGTGGAAACACCGGTTGGCGTCGTTCTTGACGTAGTCCGGATTCTCGAACTCCCGCGTCTCGATCACTTCATGCCGGAATCCGCACAATTTCGCATACTCCGCGGCATCGCGCTTGTGCGATTCGGGAATCGACGCCGAATCCGCCGTGATCGCCACAGCCTTGTCGCCCAATACACGTCCCGCCGCCCATGCAAGATAGGCCGAATCGGTTCCGCCCGAATAGGCAACAATCACCTCGCCCAACTCGCGCAAGGTGTCCAATAATTGTTGTTCTTTGGCCTGGAGTACCACAGGATCCAGCACCGGAGCTGCGTCGCCCCTCGCCGTCCCCAACGTCACATACGTCGCCATACCCGGATGATATCACCCACTCACCAACGCCGCCCCGATTTACACTACTACGCTCTGCCCGCGCCCCTCGCTTTTCGCCTGCCGCAACCGCCACTCCGCCCGCCCCACCAGCCGCCCCATCGTGTCGCCTTCCCACACCATCGTCCCTCCGACACTCACCGTCACACCAAACTCCTCCGCTCCGCCGCTCGGCACCGAGCTTCCCGCTACCAGGTCCCGCATCCGCTCCGCCAAACAATGCAACGACTGAATCGAAATCTTTTCCACCACCGCCAAAAACTCCCCATCCGCCCACCGCGCCAGCATGTCGAACGATCGCAGCGACCCCTGTAGCGTCGCCGCCACCACCCGCAACGCCGCATCTCCCGCCGCCTGACCGCGCGTCCGGTTCACCTCAGCCAGCCCATCCACGTCCACCACCAGCAGCCCGAACCCGTGATCCTCCCGCTCATACCGCCATAGCGCCTCCGAAATGCTGCCCTCGGCAAACCGCCTGTTCCCCAGCCCCGTCAGCCCATCCGTCAACGTCAGCTCGCGCAACTGCGTCAACTTCTCCACGCACGCCAGCGTCTCGCAGTTCTCCTTGAATAACCGCGCTTCTCCCATCCTGTGCCCGTGGCTGTCCAGCAACGGCGCCGTCCGCAGTCGAACCTGAATCCGATGGCCCTCCCGGTGCCGCATGAACAGCCCCGCCGCCCGCAACTCTTTTCCCTTCAAAACCGGCCGCAGAGGGCACCCTTTCACGCACAACTCACACCCATGATGATCAGTGTCTTGAATCAACTCGCGCCCCGAAATCCGCCCCACCACTTCCGCGCTTCGAAACCCCGTGATCCGCTGCGCCGCGCTGTTCCAGTACAACACCCGCTCGTTGCGGTCCACAAAGTAAATGCCTTCTTCCACTTCATCCAAAAGGGACCGGTAAAACTCCGGCACTCCCAACCGCTCCAACATCATCGTGTCGCGGGCTTCCAGCATCGATTGTGTTGCGGCCATGGGGATACTCCTCTACCCCATCAAATCGGACGACCGGCGTTTCTTATGATGAAAAACGCGCGGTTTCCTAGGCAATCTTGCCTTACTCCGTACGCCTGAACACTGGTCTACACCACATGCACCGCCACTTTCCCCCGCCCGCCCCGCTCCCGCCTGCCCTCGAATATATCGGGCGCGTCCGTCCACCCCACCACCCGGTCCACCACCGTGCGCAACTCCCCCGCATCGATCCGCCTCGCGATCTCTTCCAGTTCCGTCCGCCTCGGCTCGACAATGAAGAACGCCTGCGTCGTGCGATCGTCCTGCGCTCGCTCGCCATCGGCCGCAATCGTCACCATCCGCCCTCCCGGCTTCAACACGCCCCACGACCGCAGCAGCGTCTCCCCACCCACGCCATCGAACACGACATCGATATCCCGCACCACTTCTTCAAACGGCTTGCCCCGGTAATCCAACGCCTCCGCCGCCCCCAGCTCTTTCACGAATTCCAAATTCTTCGCCGATGCTGTCGCGATCACATGCGCCCCGCGCGCCCGCGCCAGTTGAATCGCAAACACGCCCACCGCCCCCGCGCCCCCATGCACCAGCACCCGTTCCGCCGTTTGCAGTCCCGCGCGCTCGAACAACCCCTGCCAGGCCGTCAACGCCCCAATCGGCACCGTCGCCGCTTCTTCATGACTCATGCTTTTCGGTTTCGCCGCAATCCACTCCGGCCGCGTCACACAGTACTCCGCCAGTGCCCCATCGGCGAACCAGTCGTTCATGCCATACACTTCGCCCCCCACCGCCCAATCCACAACGCCCGCGCCCACCTCCGCCACAACACCCGAAAATTCATGCCCCGGCACAGCCCCCACGCGCACCTCGCCACTCTTGCTGTGAGTCGTCGGATACCACCCCAACTCGGTCGGCGTCACTCCCACCGCATGCACTTTTATCAACACCTCGCCCACCTCCGCCGCTGGCCGCGGAATCTCGCTCTCCACCAAATTCGTTCCCGCGCCCGATCCGTCCAGCCGCATGCATTTCATGCCCCCAGCAAATCACAACCGGTACAGTTCCTGGCACACCCAATTGGGTAGTCCCGGCGAATAATTTCCCGCCCGCGCGCGTTACCCTTTTTGCAGAGGAGCTTTCCCATGTTCTGGCAGGACATCCGCTTCGGTTTCCGGTCCCTGCGCCGTGCCCCCAACTTCGCCATCACCGCCGCCTTCACCCTCGCCATCGGCCTCGGCCTCAACGCCGCGCTCTTCACCGTCTTCAACACCTACGTGCTCCAGCCCATCGCCGCCCGCGACCCCCAAAGCCTCTACGAACTCTCCTGGACCACCAGCCGCCAGCCCCGGCGCTCCTTCAGCCTCGAACAGTACGAAATGGTCCGCGCTCAATCGCGCGTTTTCTCCGACGTCAGCGCCGACCAGTCCTTCGGCGCCCGCCTCGAAGGCAAGTACGTCGTCGGTACCCTCGTCTCCGGCAACTACTTCTCCATGCTCGGAGTAAATCTTGCCGCGGGCCGCGCCATCGGCCCCGCCGACGCTCGCTCTCCCGGCGGCGACCGCGTCGTCGTCCTCGCCCACGGAGCCTGGAAGCGCCTCTTCGGAGGCAGTCCCGATGCCATCGGCAAAAACGTGCAGATCAACGGCCAGGCCTTCACCGTCATCGGCGTCACGCATGCGGACTTCACCGGCACCGGCGGCAATCCTCCCGACTTCTATGCGCCGCTCTCGATGTCGGGCTTCTTCCTCCCCGGCGAGCTCGACACACGCGGCCGCGACGTCCAACGCCTCCACATCGTCGGCCGCCTCAACCCCGGCATCACGCGAGAACGCGCCATGACCACCCTCACCGTTCTCGCGCGCAACGCCACCGCTCAATTGCCGGAACGAGAACGGGCCGTCCAAGCCGTGCTCGATTCAAAGGCCTCGCGCCACACCTTTCCTGCCCGTGCCCTTGCGGCCCTCTCCCCGCTCCTGTTTGTATTTTTCCTTCTCCTTCTCATCTGCTGCGTCAACGTCTCCAGTATGTTGCTCGCCCGCGCCATCAGCCGCCAAAAGGAGATCGGTGTCCGCCTTGCGATTGGAGCTAGCCGGTCGCGCCTCATCCGCCAGCTTGTTTCTGAAGGGCTTCTGCTCGGGATCCTCGGGGGTTTGGTCGGACTCGCCGTTTCGCAACTTGCCACTACTGCAATTCAGGCCCTCTTGCTCTCCATGCTCCCGCCGTCTCTCGCCAGCGCGATCAACTTCATGCCCCTGCAAATCGACGCCCGTGTCGCCACGTTCATCTTCGCCGCTGCCACCGTCTCGGTATTCCTCTTCGCCCTCGCACCAGCACTGCAAGGAACCAAAGTGGACCTCGTCGGAGCCCTTCGCGGCGAGTTCAGCCGCCACCTCCGTACCTCCACTCTCCGCACCGCCCTCGTCTCCATCCAAATCGCCGTCTGCCTCACCCTCGTCGTCCTCACCGGCATCCTCCTGCGCAACAGCTCGACCTATCAACAAACCGATGTCGGCTTCGACATGCGCGGCATCTCCTACCCCATCGTCGCCGGAGGTTGGGACAAAGCCACCAGCGCCCGGCTGCTGCAAGCGCTCCACGCCGATCCCACGTTGGACAGCGTCAGCTTCGTACTCAACCCGCCCATGGGTGCATCTTTCAAACTCTCCGTTGTCCCCGCCAATGGAAACGCTCCGGTCATTGCCGCCTATAACCTCGTCTCGCCCGCATACTTCCAAATGCTACGCCTGCCAATCCTGCAAGGCCGCCCGCTGACTGCTGAGGAATCCCGCAACGAAGCCGCCGTTACCGTCATCAGCCGGGCCACCGCGCGCGCCTTCTGGCCTAATCAGGACCCCATCGGCAAGGTAATTCGCCTGGTGCACGACGGAAACTCAGCAGCCCCGCTCAAATTCGATCAAGCGGTCGTGATCGGAGTCACAAAGGACATCATCAGCGGCGTCGTCTACGAAGGCACCGATCCCACCATGCTCTACTTCCCCTCTACGCTGGAAGCGCGCAGCAGCCTCACCCCGCTCGTCCGGTTCCAACCAGGTCCCGGCTCGCAGCAAATCAAGCTCGAAAAAATCACCGCCGCAGCGCTGCCTGACCGCGCCGCTGGAACCATGTCGCTCGAAGATATGTTTGGCCTGCAGGTCTTCCCCCTCCGCATGGCTTCGTGGACCGCCGGGCTTCTCGGCGCGATCGCGCTCCTCCTCGCGGCTTCCGCCATGTATGGAGCCATGGGCAACGTCGTCAGTCAACGCACCAAAGAAGTCGGCATCCGCATGGCCCTGGGAGCCACCTCCCAAAACATAGTGACCTTCTTCTTCCGCTACTGCCTCCGCCTTGCAGCCATCGGCCTCATCGCCGGCACAGCCCTCTCCTTCGGACTGTCAAAAGTCATCGGGAACCTGCTCGTCGTTCTCGACACCTTCGATGCGACTGCCTACGCTGCCGGAACCGCGATCGTGCTCGTCACCGGAGCCCTCGCCGCCTACATCCCCATCCGCCGCATAGCCCGAGCCAACTCAATCGAAGCCATCCGCCAGGAATAGCCGGTAACCGCACACCACAATCTCAATCCACCTGCCCCCTCAACCACTTCCGGGCTCCACGCGGCCAGTCCGCACCGCCTGAATGTTATCCCATAGGCATGGCAACGCCAAAACATTCCCAAGCCCCCGGGCTCACCGCAGCCCAAACCCAAGCCATCGCCTACCTGGCATCCGGCAAATCCCTATCCGCCACCGCCCGAGAACTCGGAATCCACCGGGCCACGCTCCACAACTGGTTCCACAACCCGGTATTCTCCGAAGCCTACAAAGAAGCCTCAAAGGCCGCCGCCGAAGCCATCAGCGACGAAATGCACTCCCTCTCCCGCCTGGCACTCGACACACTTCGACACCTTTTGACAGATCCTAAGTCTTCCCCCAGCGTCAAACTAAAGGCGTCCCTAGCCGTCCTAAACCACGAATCGCAAACAAGAAACGGTTCCTGGGCCCTGCCATTCCCAACAAGAGCCCCCCGCCTGGACCCACCCCCCGGCCCCCGCCAAGGCGACCTGGGAGCCCTAACCCAATCCCTCTTAAGAGACCCAGCATTCCTAGCCAGACACGCCCCCCAAATGCTCGACAAAATCCACCCCACCCGCAAATGACCGTGCGACAAAATTCGACGCTTTTTCACGATCTGCGTCCATCTGCGTTTATCTGCGGCCAAAACGTTCGCGCGCTCTGCGGTAAAGGTCACGCCCCCGCCTCCGGTCCCTTATCCGCCGCCTTCTTCCCACCTAACTGCTCCATGATCGTCGGCAAATCCAACCCCAACGCCTGCAACTGCTGCAGCAAATTAAACGCAATCGTCGGCCCCGTCGCCGCCAGCCGAGCAATCCCCGTAGCCCCGTTCCCATTCCCACCACCGCCCTGATCGATCACGACAACTTTATCGATGTTCCCCAAAGGAGCCGACACCGCCCCAAACACCCCCGTCGTCGACTCGATAATCGCCGGCAGTTTCTCCAAAATTGTCTGCAGCCGAGCCGCGTCGTTAAACTCTTTCCACGCTTCGGCCTTCTTCAGGATCGCCGTCGCCTCGGCCACGCCCTGCGCCTCAATCGCCTTCGCCTGCGCCAGTCCAATCGCCTGAATCTTCGCCGCCTCGGCCAAACCTACCGCTTCAATCTTCGCCGCGTCCGCCCGGCCCTCGGCCTCAACCGCCGCCGCCCGCCCGGCGCCCTCTTTCCGCAGCTTCTCTTGCTCAGCCTCAGCCATCGCAATAATCGCCGACCGCCGTCCTTCGGCCTCCAGCACCGCCGCCATCTTCGACGCCTCGGCCCGCACAATTGCCGCCTCGCGTTCGGCGTTAGCAGGCTTGATGACCGTCGCCTCAAGCTCCTTCTGCTTGCGCTGAACCTCCTGCTCCTGGTAGGCGATCAATTCCTGCGCCCGCACACTCTGAATCTTTACCTCTTCGGCGACCACCGCCTGCTTCGCCCGCGCCTCTGCCAGCGGACCCGCCTGCCCCGCCTTGGCCTTCTCTATTTCAATCTCGGCCTGATACTGCGCCTGCTTCATCGCAAAGTCGCGTTGCCCCTCGGCGATCAAAGCATCGGCGGCAAACCGCGCCCGCTCTCCATCCCGCAACGCCTCCGACGACCGCATCTTCGAATCCCGCTGCGCATCGGCCTCGCCAATCACCGCATCGCGCTTCACTTCGGCCGTGCGCCGCCGCCCCAACGCGTTCAGGTAATCTTCTTCGTCGGAGATCTCCTGGATCGTCAGCACGTCCACGCCGATGCCCATCTTCTCCAAATCGAGCGCCGCCTCCGACGTCAGCTTCTGCGCAAAACTCTGCCGGTCCGAGTTCACCTCTTCCACGGTCAACGTGCCCAATATCGATCGCAGGTGCCCTTCCAATGTCTGAAAAATTACCGCTTGAATCTGGTCCTGACGCATCCCCAGAAACCGCTCCGCCGCCGCGTGCAACGACGTCTCATCCCCGCGAATCTTCACGTTCGCCACGGCCTTCACAAACACCGGTACGCCCTGCACCGTGTACGCCCGCTTGATCTCTAGCGGTATCGTGAACACGTTGAGCGAAAGGTAGTCCACCTTTTCGAGCATCGGAATTCGCAACGCCGCGCCCCCGCGCACCATGCGATAACCCACCACGCGCCCATCGGCCAACTTCCGCTTCCGCCCGCTCAACACCGCCACCACGTTCGGCGAAACTTTCAGGTAGTTGCGGCTGAACAAACCAATCGCAACAATGATCGAAACCAGCACCACCAACAGCAATACCGGCGATAACAGCTCTGAAGGAATCATATGGTTAGCTCTCCGATGCACTCTTCTCTGGCTGAACAATCACAATCTCGCCCAACACCTGGTCGATCTTCACAATGGTGTTCTCCGCAATGGCGTCGCCCGACCGGGACCGCGCCACCTTATCGACAATCTCGTCGCCCGTCTGGCAACGCACCTGTCCCACGCCCGCCTTCGGAATCCCGATGATTACCCGCGCCGACCGCCCCATCAGATCGGCCGAGGTGGTCATCGTCGTCGCCTGCTGCGAATAGAGGAACCGCGCGAACCAGTACACCAGCGCCGCGCACGCCACTCCGCCCGCAAACCCCACGCCGCTCGCCGCCGGAATCGCGAGCCCGGCATTCACGCTCATGGCCCCGATCGCTCCGAACGCCGTCACCAAAACACTCAACACCCGGCTCGATAGGAATGACGGACCGCCCCCATGGTCGAAGTCCGCATCATGGTCCATGAAGTCGAATAGTTCGCCCACGACCAGCGAAATCACCAGCACCGTAAATCCCAGCGCTGCCAATCCAAGGAAGACAAGGAATGCGGGTGGTTGTTGTAGGATCTCAGACATGTTCAGGAGGCCGCCGAAAACCAGCCAGCGATGAGCATAGCCCCCAAACCCCGCGCCCGTCAATGCGTCCGAATGTAGTTATCCCTCTTATAAGGGAACTTCTCCCAATCCAACGACGCCCGCCCGTTCAAATCCCACACCACTTCGCCCTTGCGCA
>JBDTVQ010000271.1:0-9504 GCA_040007195.1 Acidobacteriota bacterium
TGAAGGTGAACAAAGCCGTTCTCGACCAGGCGCCGAAGCTGCGCGTGATCGGTCGCGCGGGCGTCGGCGTGGACAACGTCGATATGACCGCGGCGACGGCGGCAGGCGTGCTGGTGATGAACACACCGGGCGGCAATGCTGTTTCGGTGGCCGAGCACACGCTGGCGTTCATGCTGTCGATGGCGCGCATGGTGCCCCAAGCATCGGCGTCGACCAAAAGCGGCAAATGGGAAAAGAAGAAGTTTCTCGGCAATGAGCTGCGCGGCAAGACGCTGGGCGTGATCGGTCTGGGCGCGATTGGACGGGAAGTTGTGATCCGCGCGCGGGCCTTCGAAATGAAGATCATCGCCTGCGACCCGTTCATCAACACGCAGGCAGCGGCCAATCTCGGCGTGGAATTGGTGGACCTCGACGGCCTGTACGCGCGGGCCGACTACATCAGCCTGCACGTCGGCGTGACGCCGGAGACGCGGGGCATGGTGAATGCAGGTGCTATCGCGAAGATGAAAGACGGTGTGCGCATCGTGAATTGCGCGCGCGGCGAGTTGGTGGACCAGGACGCGCTGCTGGCGGGATTGAACTCGGGCAAAGTAGCCGGCGCGGCGCTGGACGTGTTCGACTCTGAACCGCCGCCGGCCGATCTGCCGCTCCTGGCACACGAGAACCTGTTTGCGTCGCCGCACATCGGTGGGTCGACCGAGGAAGCTCAGGAGATTGTCGGCATCCGCATCGCACAACAGATGGTGGAGTACCTGGCCAACGGCGTGGCGATTAGCGCGGTGAATATGCCGGCGCTTTCGCCCGATCAGTATAAGACCGTGGGGCCGTGGCTGGACGTGGCCGAACGGCTGGGAAAATTCGCAAGCTATATCGCCGAAGGAAATCCTAAGTCGGTGCGACTCACCTACTCGGGCGCCTTCGCCGATTCGGGATCGAACCTGATTCGCAACGCGGGTTTGGCAGGCGTGCTGGCGCGTTCCCTGTCGGGCAAAGCCAACATTGTGAACGCAATGCAAATTGCCGGCGATCGCGGTTTGCAGGTAGCCGAACATCATGAGACGCGCTATCAACATCTGGACGCGCTGGTACTGGACCTGGAAACCGACAAGGGCGTGACA
The DNA here is from genome assembly GCA_040007195.1 of Acidobacteriota bacterium. GTDB lineage: Bacteria > Acidobacteriota > Terriglobia > Bryobacterales > Bryobacteraceae > JAFLBB01. The sequence goes on from JBDTVQ010000271.1 coordinate 1,119, forward strand.
TCGGTGGAAGGCACGCTGGTGATGGGCAAACCAAGATTGATCCGCGTGGATGGCATTCCCATGGAAGCATCGCTGGCGGGCAATTTGACGTTTCTGCGCAACAAGGATGTGCCCGGCGTGATCGGACATGTGGGCACGGTGCTGGGAACGAATTCGGTGAATATCGCGAACTTTGCGTTGGGCCGGCAGGAAGCGCCGTCGAAACCGGGCGCGACGCTGGAGGCGATTGCGATCGTGGAAACCGACGCAACACCGGGCGAAAGCGTGTTGAAACAGCTGGCCGCGCTGCCGGCAGTTTTGACGATTCGCACGGTTATTTTGGATTAGGCGAGTACGCAAGATACCTGTTCTACAGGGCGCGGCGTGCGCATCACGTCATTTTGTAGAAATTGTCGGGTAACGTTTTCATATGGTTTGGCCGTCTTTATGGTTTGCTTGGGCCGGAACCGTATGGTACGATTGGATCGCTCTCATGGACCGCATCCTGCGTGATCCAGCGCGCATCCGCCCGAACAACAAACCCACGGCATTGGAGTTTTGCACAGAGGAATGAGTCATACCGTTTTTCTCGGAAATCTGCCGGCTTGGGTGACTGCTGACGATATCAAGTCTTGGCTCATGGCCGAAAACTTGATGGCCGATCAGATCAAGGTCATCCGAAACCCGGAAACACAGGAATCCAAAGGCTTCGCATTTATTGAAGCCCCCAACCAAGAAGAGATGCAGTCAATTATTCGCCGGTTCGACCGTGCGCCGTTGGAGGATCGGTTACTACGTGCCAATCCAGCCCAGCCGCCACGTGGCCGGCGTCCGATCGGTGCTCCAGGAGCGCCGGGGCAGGATCGGGAACAACGTCCTGCTGGTCCGCCTGTAGGCGTCGGGGCAGGTCCCGCTGGGGACCGCCGCCGAATGGTTCGTCCCCGTACGGGCGACGCGCCACCGCCGCGAACCGATCGTACGGATCGTGCGCCGAAGGGCAAAGGAAAGTCAGGTCCGCCGAGCGCATTCGCCGAAGAACTCGCAAAAGCGCTCTAAGTTTTCAGTCTCATCCTCGTGCACACAGCAGCGCGGCGTACGCCCGCGCTGTTTGTGTTTTGCGGGACGAATCTATTTGCCGCCAGCCAAGGGCTTGGGGGCGGTTCGATAGTAGTTCGGATAGGCGGGGCGGCGGAGGGCCGGCGGCGGGTTCTTTTTTAGTTCTTCCATCACCACTTCCACCGCCTTTTCCAACTGAGGATCGCGGCCCAATCGGACCAGGGCCGGATCCTGTTCCACTTCGATATCGGGGCCAACGCCGATATTTTCCACTTTCCATTCCCCACTGATCGGATTGTAGATTCCCGAACTTGGAGCGCTGACCGTACCTCCATCCATCAACGGCGGTCCTCCAGCCGCACCCACTAACCCTCCCCATGTCCGCGTACCGACAGGTTTCCCCGCACCCGAACGCTTGAAATACCACGGCATGGCGTCGCCGCCCGATCCGGCACGCTCATTGATCAGCATGACTTTCGGCCCGAAGATGCCCAGCGGTTGGACAATGTCGGCGCCCATGCGGTTAGCAGCGGCGCTGAGGGGTTTCCGGTTCATGATCTCGGCGATGTCAGTGGCGAGCAAACCACCGCTATTGAAGCGCTCGTCGACGATGGCCCCCTGCTTGCCGATCTGCGCGTAAAAGTAGCGATTGAAGGCAGTGAGGCCGCCATCCGCCGTATCAGGCAGATACACGTAGGCGACCTTGCCGCCTGAAAGTTTGTCGACCTTTCGGCGATTCTCCTCGATCCAAGCCAGGTTGCGCAGCCGGGATTCGTCAGCGACGGGTACGACGGTGACTTCGCGGGATCCGCGGTGGCCAGGGCCAGGGAGGTGAGTAACAACACGAAGACTTTGCGCATGGGACCTACAAAAGTAGCTGGGTTGCGAATGAGGATACACAAGGTACTTATTAGCCGTCACCCTTCTCGTTAGGTGCACATTGCGGTATACTTTGTGCCGGACTCGACCGCCCAGACTGCGTTCGTACTCCTTATTTTGATGGAATTGAGGAGGCTAGCCGAATGGCAGACCTCATACTGATTCGCGCATTCTTCGTGTTTTTATTGGCGGGGGCAGCCTACTTCTTGCGCCCGTTCACGCTGGAGGCCTGGCCTGCCGCAACGGTGGGCGGGCTGTTGGGAATTGCCGTTGTCGCCTTTGAGATTCGCTTAAAGCAGGTAAGCCTGAAGCGCCTGATCGGCGCCGCGGTGGGCAGCATCATGGGAATACTGGGCGCGTTCCTGATCGCGCTCGTGCTCGACCGCGCACTGCCTGCTCAGGCCGCCACAACACCGTTTCTGCAGTTGTTGATCCTGTTACTGATGACCTACGTTGGACTCATCGTCGGCGCCACCAAGGGAGAAATGCTGAACCTGGCGGCGTTCGGCGGCGTATTCGGCAACGAGAAGCAATCCAAGCAGACCTTTAAGATTCTCGACACCAGCGTGATCATCGACGGCCGCATCGCCGATATCTCGGAAACCGGCTTTCTCGACGGCACAATCGTGATTCCGCAGTTCGTGCTGCGCGAGTTACAACTGGTGGCCGACTCGGGAGACTCGATGAAGCGGAACCGGGGCCGCCGGGGACTGGACATTCTGGCACGCATTCAGAAGATGCCGCAGTTAAACGTCCAATTGCTCGATGACGACTTCCCGAACGTGAAAGAAGTGGATCTGAAACTGATCGAGTTGGCCAAGGTGTACGACTGCAAAATTGTCACCAACGATTTCAACCTGAATAAAGTGGCGCAGCTTCACGGCGTCGAGGTGTTGAACATCAATGAGCTGGCCAATGCGTTGAAGCCGGTGGTGCTACCGGGTGAGACGATGCGGGTGTTCATCCTCAAGGAAGGCAAAGAGTACAACCAGGGCGTGGCCTATCTCGACGATGGCACAATGGTGGTTGTGGACAACGCCAAGCGGATGATCTCCAAGACCATCGACATTTCGGTGACGAGCGTTTTGCAGACGACCGCCGGCAAGATGATTTTCGGCCGCTTCGATGAGAAGCAGCATGCCGTCTTTGATAAACACCAGAGCGTGGAGCGCCACGAACGGGCATCCCGCGAGCATCCCGCGCAAGCGGCGGCGGCCTCCCCGCCCACGGCCTAGCTTCGTCCAGGCCATCACTGAGAGAACTGAATTCAGAACCCCATGAGAGTCACTGTCATTCTTCCCGCCGCCGGTCTCGGAACACGCATGGGCCGCGCGGCTTCGCCAGAAAAATCGGGCGTCAGCCGGAAGCAGTTCATGCTGCTGGACAACTCGCCGATTCTGCTGCATACCATCCGCAAGTTCCAGCAGGCGCCGTCGGTGTCTGAGATCGTCGTGGCGCTTCGCGCCGAAGACATCACCTGGGTGCAGGAAATGGTGGCAGCCGAAAGGTTCGCCAAGCCTGTGCGGGTGGTGGAAGGCGGCGAATCGCGGCAGCAGTCGGTGGAGCACGCATTGGCGGTGATCGATGAGTCGACGACGCTGGTGGCCGTCCACGACGCAGTGCGGCCATTCATCGACGTGACGACGATTGAAGCCGTCATCGACGAGGCCAGCCGCACGGGCGCGGCGATTGTCGGCATCGTACCCGTGGATACGGTGAAACAGGTGAAGAAGAACCAGATCCGGCAAACGCTGCCGCGAGAGCACCTGGTGCTGGCGCAAACGCCGCAGGTGTTTTCGCACGCGCTACTCAAAGAGGCCTTCGACCGCGCGCGCGAAGAAGGCTTCAACGGCACTGACGAATCGAGTCTGGTGGAGCGGCTGGAGAAAGTGGAAGTGACCGTGGTAACGGGCTCGGACCGCAATATCAAGATTACGAAGCCGACTGATATGGACCTGGCACGGCTGTTTCTGGAGCAGGAACTGGCGGCTGCGCGGGGGTAGGGGCGGGCTTGGGCCGCAAGCCTCTCCCATTTGCACCCGGTGGCCCCTTCCGATATCGCAATTATTCGTTGAAACGGTCCGTACCGCCTCGCAATCTCACCTGGAGAGCCTGCTTTCCGCTCACTGGGCGAAAAGTGCCGTCGGGCCGCCGTTCTTCGATGAGCAATTTCAGAGCAAAACATCCGAGATCGGGTGCCATCCACATTGTGACTCTCGTGGCAGCCGGACGGCTCGAAGTGTCCCGCAAGTTAGGCAACGGACGCACGACGGAAATGGTCCGATACCCGAGAATGGTTTCATTGCCAGCTACGGGCCCTGCCGCACACGGGGCAGCGGCCCCGGCTTCATCCCTCGCAAAAAACCAATGCTCGAGCACCAGACAAGTGTCCCCACAACCGCTCACCACACCTATGCTCTTTAGGGCTGCGGACTGTCTGGCCTTTTCCAACTCGGGGGAAACCCCGACCGGTTTGGTAAGCCGCCACCACAGAGGGAGGATGGCGTCGATGGTCCTCGCCGCCGCGGTTCCAATCGGGCCGTCCGGAATGGTCCGTTCCAAGATCACTTCAGCTCCGTTCGGGCTCATGTACGATTTGCTGAGCATCGCAACTCCCTGGGACCCATCGCCGTCGTACCGGACGTATTCGGAATCGACGATATAGGGGGGCTGGGCTACGGGTGAAGCGAGTTTGACAGTTTGCGGGACAGCTTGCGTGACAACGATCAGGAATACAGCGATCCCGGCAATGGCAACCGTTCGCAGGGTCTTTCGCGCGACGGAGGCGGCACCTAGCACCCACCGTCGCCTGCGAACGCCCAGCACGCGGTAATCGAGTGCCAGGGGCGTGGCCTCTACTTGCCATTCGCGCAGAATGCTACTCAGTTGAGGATCTTTCGTTGGTTCCATGTACCGCACCTTTCGTTTCCAACAAGGGCGCCAGCATGCGCCGCAAATTCTCACGTGCCCGATGGAGCCGCGACTTCACCGCCGCCAGGTTTGCGTGAGTCGCGTATCCGATCTCTTCGAGCAACATCTCCTCGTATTCCGCCAAAATGAGCGCCTCACGCTGCAACGGTGGAAGGGCTGCCACGGCGCGGGCAATCATCTCCCCGCGCTCCAGGCCCTCGATATCGATCGGGCCACAGTGCGCGCTGTCATCTTCCAGTTCGCCGGCGAGCCGATCACTACGCAGGCGCCGGCGAATCAGATTTCGCGTCACTCCAATGAGAAAGCTGCGCAGTGTCCCGCGGCTGGGATCGAACTGGGAAGCATTTCGCCAAAGCTCTAGAAAGGAGTCCTGGACGATGTCTTCGGCCTCCGTCGACGACCCGGTCATTCTCCGAGCGAACCGGTAGAGTACATCCTTATGCCGCTGGTAAGCGTCGCGGAACTCTATGTCGGTCATCGTTCAATGCTAGTTCGCATAACAATACGAAAAGGATTCGGCCACGCGAGGAATTTGGCGTGCAGAGCAATTGTCGCGCTACTCTACTAGCGAGCATGAGCATACCCGATCTTCGTACCGGCCTCGGCTGGGATACACACCGTCTTATTGCCGGGCGCCCGTTGATTCTAGGCGGCGTAACGGTTCCGAGCGAGCTTGGCCTCGACGGGCATTCCGATGCGGATGTGCTCTCGCATGCGATTACCGACGCGCTGCTGGGGGCGGCGGCGCAGGGAGACATCGGAATGCACTTCCCCGACACCGATCCGGCGTGGAAGGGATCCGATAGTCTGCAACTGCTGCATCATGCCGTTCAACTGGTTCACGTCGCCGGCTTCCAGATTCTGAACATCGATTCGACAGTGATTCTGGAACGGCCGAAGCTGAAGGACTACCGGCTGGCGATTCGCGAGAAGCTGGCGGCGACATTGGGCTTGGAGATTGCGCGCGTATCGGTGAAATTCAAGACGCACGAAAAGGTTGGGCCGGTGGGCGAAGGCCGCTCGGCCGAGGCGCAGGCGATCGCGCTGATTGCACGGCGATAACAAAACCTCACCTGTTAGTCCCGGGCGCTTGCCTTGACGATTAAGATAGGGTAACGTGATCAATCGGATGAGAGGGTAGAGGGTGACCGTCGAAACAAGGGATGGCCGTCCACGCGGACATGTCGCGCCACGCGTAGAGCCATGGGAAGTGCGGTACATGGCGCTGCTGCTGGTCGTCCTGGCCGGCGTTTTGGTGTCGATCGCGTGGAGAACCGGGGTCACGATCGACGAGCCCGCGCACCTGTTGTCCGCGCATCTTTACTGGAAGGGCAACGACACTCTGCTTCCGGGCGACATGCCGCCGGCAATCAAAATAGTGGGAGGGTGGGTGTCGCACCTATTTCCGCTACCGATTCCCTACGACAATCCCGTCTGGGAAACACAGTTGGAATGGGATATCGCGCGGGTGATGATGGACCGGTTGCGCGATCCGCTATTGCGGCAGGTATTCTTCTTTTCGCGGCTGCCGCTGATCGTGTTTCCCTTGATGGCGTGCACACTTTTGTGGTGGTGGGCCCGCCAGCTGTTTTCGCGGCGGGCGGCGTTGGCCTTGGCGTTGCTGTTCTGCCTGTCGCCGACGGTGCTCGCGCACGGCGCGTTGTTCAAAAACGATCTTGCGGCGAGCTTCGGCTATCTCCTGTTCTGGTACCGGGCGTGGGTTTATTGGCAGTCGCCGTCTGGGAAGAACGCGGGGTGGTTGGGGGCTGGCATATTGGTGGGGATTCTGGCGAAGTTCTCGCTCCTCATCCTTGCTCCACTGGGAGTGGCGGTGGTGCTGGCGCGGTATTTTGTGCCCAATGCGGGGCCGCGGCGCGCGCTGGGTCCAGAGTTGGCCGTACTGTTCCTCGTGCCGTACCTGGGCACCGTCGCGGCCTGGCAGTTTCACATCGATACGATGATTCCAGCCGATTACGCGGCCTGGAGGGCGAATCCAAGCATTCCCGCGTGGGCTCCGGAGGCGGCGGCGCCGCTGCGGGCGATTCCGACGCCGCAGCGGTTGCGGCAGGGCGTGATGTCGCTGGTGGAATCGAACGCGACCGGAACAGGGGTATACCTCATGGGAAAGATCTATCCGATGGGCGTCCCTCAGTATTTCGCCGTGGCGCTGGCAACAAAGGTTCCGATTTCGCTGCAACTGTTGTTTGCGGCGGCGTTGGCGCTGCTGATTATTGACTTGGCGCGGAGACGTCTGCAGGTAGCGGACCTGTTTTGGATTGTGCCTCCGATTCTCTACTTCTGCCTGGCGTCGCTTTCCTCGCTCCAACTGGGCCTGCGGCTCATTCTGCCGGCTTTATTGGGTCTGACGCTGTGGTGCGGCCGGCCGGTGGAGTTTCTGTTAGGAGGGCGAAAGACGGTAGCCGTGCTGGGCGTTCTGATCGGTTGGCTGGCCATATGGTCTGCGCATCAGTATCCCTACTACCTGTCGCACTTTAACGAGTTGGTGGGGGGCTCAGACCAGGGCATCCGGTATTTGTCGGACAGCAATCTCGATTGGGGGCAGGACTTGGACGCGCTCGCTGAGTACCTGCAGCGGAATCGAATTCCAAAGATCTATCTGGCTTACTTTGGAGCGGATAATCCGTACGCTCACATACCCGAGAACCGGCTGGAGCAGATCGCACCGCCGTGGGGCGATGGAATCGGACGGGAACCGCGAATCGATGTTAAGCCGGGATACTACGCCGTTAGCGCCACGCTGTTGACCGGACAACTCTTCCAACCGAAGTTTCGCGACTACTACAAACGGTTCCGTGACGCCGAGCCGATTGCAAAAGCGGGCTATTCGATTTTCATCTATAAGGTGCCCAATGGGGGCGGCGGACCGGCCGGACCGCCGAGGTTGTAGCCGGCGGGCGAAAGACGGGTGCGCAGGGACCAGCCTCCTAAGACGGCGGGCTGGCGGGTATGCCGGGATCAGGTTCCGGAGGCGGCGGGCCAACGAGTATGCCGGGATCAGGTTCCGGGGGCGGCGGGCCAACGGGTATGCCGGGATCAGGTTCCGGGGGCGGCGGGCCAACGGGCATGCCTGGATCAGGTTCCGGAGGCGGCGGGCCAACGGGCATGCCGGGATCAGGTTCCGGAGGCGGCGGGCCGGCGGGTATGCCGGGATCACCGGCCGGAGAAGGCGGGCTGGTTGGAGGCGTTGTGAGGCCATCGTCAAGGGTAAAGACCAGTTCCAGGTCCGAATCCTGACGGACAAACAGCCGCATGCGGTCGCCCATCGTGGCGTTGGACGAATGATCGCCCATGCCGAGTACCCAGGGATACCAATCCCCGTAGTCGAGAATCTTCTGCGGGACGCTCCAGCCGGACGGATTGGCCAGGTCCGCGTTCATCGCGAGATAGATTCCCTCCTGCGGCCAGCCCGGGGAGCAGCAGGAGCGGTTCAGCAGCACAACATAGCTATTGAGGTAGGTATTCCAGTGAATCGACGGACCCCAGAAGGCGTCGGTATCAGGGCGGTTCCATCCGGCGGCGG
>JBDTVQ010000272.1:0-9472 GCA_040007195.1 Acidobacteriota bacterium
ACTTCGCCCGAGCCGACGACCGGACTCTCAAACACAAACAACTCGTCGGCGTCCGCAAAGAATACCCGGTTCCGCACAACGCCACAATCTCTGCTTTTGACAGAACAAAGCCAACCCCTGTTGAAAACAAATGGGCAACGTCACCGCCCCCACCGCCGAAACCCACTGTCCCAGCCTATCTGTCGCCGTCCGCTACCGCCGCACTCTGGCCACGCGGTGCTATCATCCTCCTTCCAGCCCACTCAAAAGGAGGCCCCATGCGGCTCTTTGTCCTGCTGCTCCTCACCTCTCTCGCGCCCCCCGTCCACGCGCAAGAATCGGTACCCCCAACTCCCCCACGCCGCGCCCCCGAACGTGCCCACGCCCGCTCCATGGTCATCTCCACGCGCGGAATCGTTGCCACCAGCCAGGTCCTTGCCTCGCAAGCCGGCGCCATGATCCTCGCTAAAGGCGGTTCCGCCGTCGACGCCGCCATCGCCGCCAATGCAGTCCTCGGCCTCGTCGAGCCCATGATGGACGGCATCGGAGGAGACCTCTTTGTCCTCTATCGCGACGCCAAAACCGGCGCCCTCACCGGACTCAACTCCTCCGGACCCGCCCCGCGCGCCATGACTATCGAAGCCCTCCAGGCCAAAGGGCTGCAAAAGATGGCCAGCAACGGAATCCACTCCGCAACCGTGCCCGGCTGCGTCCGCGGCTGGGAGGCCATGCACAAACGCTATGGAAAGTTGCTCTGGAAGGACCTGTTCACTCCCGCCATCCAATTCGCCGAAGAGGGCTTCCCCGTTTACGAAATGACCTCTCGAGCCTGGGACAGTTCCCTGCTCCGTAAGTACCCGGAAACCACCCGCACCTATCTCCCCAATGGCAAGGCCCCCGCCACTGGCGAGATCTTCCGCAACCCCGGCCTCGCCCGCGCCATGCGCTCCATCGCCAACAACGGTGCCGACAGCTTTTATAAAGGCGAAGTCGCCCGCGCCATCCTCGCGACTTCAGCCAAACTCGGCGGCACGCTCGCTGCCGAAGACCTCTCGTCCTTCGAACCCCAATGGGTAACGCCCGTTTCCACCACCTACCGCGGCTGGAAGCTCCACGAACTCCCGCCCAACGGTCAGGGCCTCGCTGCCCTCACCATGCTCAACATCCTCGAAACCTTCCAACCCGGTCCCGCCAACTCCGCCACCGAGCTTCATCGCAAAATCGAAGCCATGAAGCTCGCCTACTCCGACCTTCGCTACGTGGCCGACCCACTCATGATCAAGGTCCCTACCGCCGGCATCATCTCCAAAGACTACGGCGCCGCCCGTGCCAAGCTCATCGATCCCGCCCGCGCCAACTGCGATGTCAAGGCCGGCACACCTCCCGCCTCGGACACGACCTACTTCAGCGTCGTCGACCGCGAAGGCAACATCGCTTCCTGGATCCAATCCGTCTCCGGTGGCTGGGGCTCCGGAATCACCGTCGAAGGCATGGGCTTCATCCTCCACAACCGGGGCAGCGGCTTCCAGTTCGACAAGTCCCACCCCAATGCCCTCGCCCCCGGCAAACGTCCCTTCCACACCATCATCCCCGCCATCGTCGAACACGGCGACGACCACATCGCCTTCGGTATTATGGGCGGTCCCAACCAGCCCCTGGCCCACGCGCAGTACGTTTCTTATCTCGCCGACTACGGACTCAATCTCCAGGCCGCCCTCGAAGCCCCCCGCTTCACCAAGCGAACCGCCACCGGCTGCGACGTCACCCTCGAAAACCGCTTCGGCCTCGACGCCCTCACAGGCCTCTCCGCCCTCGGTCATCAAATCACCATCGCCGCCCCCTACACCACCGCCATGGGCCGCGGCAACGCCGTCCGCCACAACTCCAAAACCAAAATCAACTCCGCCGCCTCCGACCCCCGTACCGACGGCGCCGCGATTCCGGAGCCGTAGGTCCGAAATTAACCCGTGCTGATCAACCGGTTCCGCACGTCCGGGTCCGGCAGAATATTCGGCGGCCCCGACGCGCGGTCCACCAGCACCTCCATCAGGCTTACCCCCACGCTCAGGCCCGAGAAGATCCCCGCCGTCGTCCCGAACGCCTTGCAGGTGTTGAAGGCGTCAATCACGAACGAGGTCGCCGCATTGGGGTTGATCGCGTTCAGAATATCCTGAGCCGCCGTCTTCAAGGACCGGTTCCGTCCGATGTTGAACAGGATCGCCGTCGCGTTACCTCCGCCTCCCGGACCCGCGCTGATCCCGATCATCAGGGAAAATCCCAGCAGGTCGTCAATCGTTAGTGTCGTCCCTTCCGTCCGCGGTCCGGCGCTAATACGCGACCCTACGCTCGGCATATCCGACGGCGCAATCTCCACGCCGAATGGCAGGGGACCCAAACTCAACCCCGCTCCCGCGAAACCGATCCGCGTCACCGAACCTACGTTGTTCCGGTTCGCGATATCCAAATCGCCCGTGATGGATCCGAACTCCAGAAGGCTCGCCGAAAACGAAGACCCACCCGCGATCTGCAGGTTCGTCGCCCGCGCCTGCAGTTTCTGAAACAGCGATCCCAGAAACCCCGGCCCCTTCTTCGCCGGTGGTGCCGGGGGCACCGGTGTCGGTGGATCGATCGGGATGATCAATCCGCCTCCTCCCCGCCGGCTCTGGGCGAAGCGCTCCAAAAGCTTAATCGTCTTCCCAAAAGTATCGACGCGCCCATCCACAAAGGTCCGCGACATCAAGCTCCGTGACGCCATCACCGACTGAAACCTGACAATCGCGTTGATCAGTTCAAACGATGCGTTAGGACCGGGTCCAGCGCCCGGCAGACTGTCCGCGCCGCCATCTTCATCCGGCACCCGCAGCAGCAGGTCTGTCACCAGTTCCTGATCCGCTTGCCGGTTCGGCGCGGGCCGCCGGCCGACTGCTCCCGTAAGCCCCTGTGACGGCATCGCCGCACCTCCAATCGTCGAGGAGAAGAATAGCGTAAATTCTCCGATCTGAATAGTCTGGGCTAGAAGGCGCGTTCCCCTGCCGCGACTTCGGGACCAATCCGCTAATATTGAACATGAATCAAGGGAGCCTCCCACTGGGTGAGGAACTGGCGCGCTACATTAACCTGAAGCTCGCCGCCCTCGGCCAGCCCACCTGTACCCACCTCTCCGATCCGCAATTTCTGGAACTCGCGGGCCCGCTACTGCGCAATTTCCATCAGAAGGACATCCTGCTCGCAGGCCGGTTGTGTCCTTCGGATGCGCGTATTCAAGCCTTTCTCGACGCTATCCTGCGCGACATCTGTCCAGGCGGCGCACCAAGGCTTCCGGCCAATACATTTGCGTTGGATCGTCCCGGCATGGCACGTATCATGTCGCTGCCCGCGGACGGTGACCGGTTCAGTTCGCCGCTGCTCAATTCCTACCGAGTTGCGCAGGGCGTGCTGCATAATCCTAAGAGCGATCGCCGCACGACCAAAGGCATCTTCCACATCGTCGAGGACGGACTGCCGGTACCCGCCGACAAGATCGCCGTGCCGCGCCGCGTCTTTGCGACGTTTCTGAAACAAGCGTTCTTGCCGCCGCCCGATTTGCTGACCCTTCCTTACACTTCCGATCAGGCGGATCAGGTGCGCTTGTTCGTATCCCTACTGCTGCGTCCGCTGGTCAGCCCGGCAACGGGGCGCGATCCGGAGAAGCGCATGGAGATTCGCTTCTTCGCGCCGGGCAGTCTGGTGAGCAATCTCGATTTTGTCGAAGGCATCTTCGGCAACGGCGGTGATCCCTATTTACCAGAGAACGACGCCGCCCTCGATGTCGATCACTGGACAGGCAACAGTGGTTGTGTGATTCTGGCGCCGCATCTGGTCGGTATCACGAAGAAGGACGCCGGGCTCCCCCACTTCGACGAGGCCAGCGATCGACAGCGCCGCGAAGAAATGTGCTGGCGCGATGAAACCGAGCTCTACAACGACGGCGGTGCCTTCAAACTCGCCTGCCGCGACGAAAGCGGCGTGATGGTCACGCTGCTCGCCGACAACTACTACGGCTATTGCAAGAAAGAGGTGAAGACGCAGATCAGCTTCGCCGCCAACCTGTTCGGAAACTGCGAAGAAGAGCACGCAGGCGGCGCCATCGCATTTCCCACATACGTGATGGGCCAGGAGTTTTGCTCGGCGCGGTCGGCGCTGCTGAAGAAGGCCTCGTTCGAGGAAGCGATTCGCCTGCTGGGCCCGCTTGCGGAACCGCGCAAGGAAGGCTATGCGGTGGACCGCCAGTATCCGGACATTTTCTATGTTCCCGATCACGCTGAGTTCCACGTTCCATCGGGAACGATTCGTTGGGATCACGAAGGCACGATGCAACAACTCACGCTGCGTCCGAAGGAAAGCTACATCCTGCCGTCCGGTTATCGCGTAAGCTTGCAAAAGCAGATGCTCGGCACAGCGTGGCGGCTTGTGGGTTCAGTCGCGCACGGCACTCTTTGCCACAAGCCTTGCACCGTGTCCGGCGGCGGCAAATCGGAGATCTCCAAGTCCATTGCGAATGCCCTGTTGAAGGGTCCGGTCTTCATTCGCGATTACGAGCACGACATGGACGAGGTCGAGGGCATTCTGAAAAGGGACTTTGCCGGCATCTTCCGCGCGCAGCAGCCAGAGACCCGTGCCGCCAGGCCGATCCTCAGCCCGTCGCGCTCACTCGGCAGCGTCATCCGGCTGTTCACTCCGTCGTCAGAGTACACGGACGAACACAACACCTGGTTGAAAAGCCTGCCGCAAACGATCAAGCAGATCATCTTCACCGTGAAGCGCTACTACCGCCATGAATGGGGCGACCGATGGCGCGAGCATTTCACGGTGGATCGCATCAACGGATATCTCAGCCATGAACTCAAGTTCGATGGCCGCAAGCTGGTCGCCAACTATCTGCGCGTCGGGTTCGATACCAACGGTGCGTGGCGCATCTACAAGCTAAGGCCCGACTTTCATCCGGCGGAAAAGGTGCAGGTCGAAGACGACATCACGGCGTCCGTGGTCGTGCCCAGCGCCACGTTGAAGGACTTCGATCCGAAGTATCCGAATCTCTCGACGAAACTCGTGCAGAACTGCGAAGCTCTCCTGTTCCAGCGGCCGGACGATGCCGTCCATCGCGGCTTCGATCAACAGGCTGAAGCGGACATGGCGACGCCGGGCACCTTCATCTCGAACTTCGAGCCGTTGACGCGCGAGGCAGCGAAGGTGATGGTCGAACACGTGGTCGAGTTTGACGAATATACCGCCCCGATGCAGGAGCTGCTCAGCACATTCGTGAAAGGCAGTTCGCCCGACTATGTTGTCTCGTCGGCATTGGCAAGGCTGGTAGACGGCAAGCCGTCGAAGAACCCGCGCTATCTGCAGCGCCGTCCCGACCTCGTGAATCCGCGCGACAGCTACCTGGCGCAGGTATGCGCGCGTCTGGACCGTGGCATTCCCGCGCCCGAGCCTGTTCGCTTTCCGGTGAACTCAGTGCTCGCGGGACGCCGCGGCAATCCGGCTGAGCCGTCGATCGGGTTGCCGCCGCTTGCGGTCTACAATCCCATCCACTATCAGGAACTGCCCGAGCTGTTCATGGATTTTGTGTGCAGCCTCACCGGCAAGTCGCCCTCGACCACGGGCTTCGGCAGTGAGGGCGCGCTCACCAAGAGCCCGTTCAACGCGCTGTGGCCCGTGGTGGATTTGAACAACGCACTGGTGAGCTTTATCCTCACCGGCTATGCGGGCTTCACCTCCGCGGCGGGTCATGTCGGCACGAACTATCGTGTGGACCACGACATCAGCATGCTCGTGCCTGAGGTGTGGTGCCGCATGCAGGTGAGCGAACGCGAGCCCAAATTCCTGATCGACGGTGGCTATCTGGAGAAGGTCGCCGATTTCGACCACGCGGGGCGCACGGTGCTCGGCAGCCGCCTCGGCTATCGCATCACGCCGCTCTTCGTGGAGCGTTTCCTGGGCCGCATTTTCGAAACGCCCGACGCCGTGCTGACCGCTGAGCTTTTACGCCCCGAACTGCAGGACCCGGAAGCGTACGTCACCGGCATCGACGCCATTGTCGATGCGCAAAAGCTGGTGGCGCAGCTCTATTTTGAGGACGGCAGCGTGGAGGCGGCCTGCCCACCGTTGAAGGCTTTGCTGCACATCATGGTCCACGGCCACTACGAAGGCCTGTCCATTCACGATCCCAAACTGCGTGCGATGTTCACGCGGGAAGCGCTGCTCGCCAGCGACTGGTATGCCGAACGGCTGCGCACGAAACAGCAGCGCGATGTGAAGCTCTGGACGCGCCACGTGCAGGCGCTCGAAGCGTTCCGCGGCGGTTCCGTCGGCGCTGCCTCGCCTCATCTGGATCTCAATTCGAAACTTGCCGGAGCGAACGCACAGTTGGCCCGTGTGAGCGCTCCGGCTTATCTCGACGAATTGACCGGCACCCTGGGCGCCGATCCGTTCCACTGCCAGCTTAGAGCTTGAACGTCGTCGAAATGATCACGGCATGCGTACCCAGGCGAACGCGGCTATTGCTGTATTCCCCAGCACGCAGAGCGCTTGATCCCGTTGTGCGTGAGACCTTCGGATCGAGCACATAGGCGGCGTCGACCCGCACACGTCCCCAGCGGTAACCCGCGCCTGCGGTGATGCTGTCGCGAGTGATGGCGGCCGTCAGCGGAGAAAGCGTCGAGCCTGGCACGGGGCTGTTGCCATGCGCATAGCCCGCGCGCAGCGTGGTGTTCTCGCGCCAGCTTTGTTCGATGCCCACGCGCGCCGTCATCTGGTTACGCCAGTGCAGCGGAATGGAATCGTTGATGCCGTTTGTGCCGAGCACGCCATTAATATCCTTGTTGTCACCGTTCGTGAGCGTCACCGGCAGATGGGCGAAAGCGCGCCGCCAGTTCACCCAATCGGTCTGCGCCATCAGGCGCGTGCGGGTGTTCACGTGCCACAGAACATGGCCAGTGAGCGACTGCGGAAGAATGTTGTCCACCTGAGCGTCGTAGTTGAAATCGGGGCGCGCCGCGCCAAGGCCGATGGCCGCGAGCTGCACGCCGATGTTTCCGGTGGCGAGGCCCTTGGAGGCCACCGTGGTGCGAGTCTTGTAAGCCACTCCGAAGTTCAGCTTCTTCGTCGGACTCACGATCGCGCCCACGCTTCCATTCCAGCCCACGCCGTTTGTCTTCAGGTCGAGTGACGTTTTCAGTCCGGCCAGCGCCGGATGATTCTGGAACACGTAGGCCGTCCGCAGGCGGTTCGTGTTGTAGAGCGCGCCCACCGTGAAGCCCAACTGCAGCTTACTGTTCACATGCACGCCCACGCCCGCCGACGTGCGCATGGCGAAGATTTCCGACCTGTGATCGAGCGTCCCATAGCTCACGCCGCCCGCACCACCGGGCGCATCGGTATAACGCCAACGCGCGGCGCTCATCAGTTCGGGTGTCGCCGCGAAGCCCAGCGTGAAGCGGCTCTTGCCGATCGGCATGCCAAAGGCGCCAAATGGAATGGCACCGTTGGCGTTTAACTTTCCATCGCTGTTGGCCGCGTTCTGGAACGTCCCGCGCGCGAACATCGCCGCCGTGCTCACTTCAATCACCGGACCGCCGAGCAAGGTCAGACCGGCCGGGTTCACTGCCATCGCGTCGAGCGCGCTTTCGGTCCAGGGCGCGTAGACCCCGGCCGTGCCGCGCGTGCGTGCTCCGGCTCCGCTTGTGAGAAAATCCTCGCCCCAAGCGCAGGTGGTCAATGCCAATCCGAACGCTAGGCGGCGTGCTCGGACTCGCATGCTTCCACCTCGGTTGTTTGCTGATGTTGAAGATTGAGAGACAGCCGCAGCAGGTCGTTGGTGACCTGCGTGGCTGAATCCACGGAACACTTGAGAGCTTCGAAGCAGTTGGCGTCGATGGCCTTCGGCGCGTCCTTTTGCATGATGCCAATGACGGTTTCAAATGGGAGCGCATCGCGGTAAGGACGCTTGGCGGCCAGCGCGTCGTAGATATCGGCGACCACCAGAATGCGCGCTGGAACGCTCATGCGCTCGGGCGGCAGGTGGCGGAAGTAGCCGCTGCCATCCAGTTTCTCGTGATGCGAGGCGGCAATCTCGCTCAGTTGGTCGAACCCGGGAATGCGGTTCAGCACTTCGTATGTGTAGTAGGGATGCTGCTTCACCACGCCCCACTCGTCGTCGGTCAACTTGCCCGGTTTGTCGAGAATCGCGTTTGAGACGCTCAGCTTGCCGACATCGTGCAGCAGCGCAGCGCGGCGGATAACGACGATGTCGCTTTCGGGCAACGATAGCGTTCGTGCAATGGCAACCGCGGCGCCGGTGACGCCGGTGGAGTGCCGGTAGGTGAACGGTGATTTGGCGTCGATCACGTCGGCGAAGGCGAGACAAATCTTGTCGATCGTTTCGTCGTCGGCGCTCAGCCAGTCCTGGCGCGGCTCCAAGCCCACCACAATGTCTTCGGCACGGGCCAAGTCAGCCCAAAGCTCACCCCGTGCCGCCACCGATTCGAACGCCTTGACCACCTCTGGATCGAACCAGCGTCCGCTCCGCTTCCTCGCCATTTCGAGCGCCTGCTCCGGACCAAATGTCATGAAGAACACGTCCACGGTCTGGGCCAGGTTCATGATCCGCGAGAGCATGGGGATTGCTTCCCCTTGCCGCCCTTCCGGCTGGCCGATGCCCGACCACAACTCGTCCAGGCTGTAGATCGCGTCCACCGACCCTTCGCGTAGTCCGATGCGCCGCGCAATGGCCGCGCCCCGCTCGCACCGCACAGCCACCAGATCGTGCGCGTTCTGCTTCTGATTCTTCGCCATGTCCACCAGCGCGCGCATCCGTTCCGGGAACGGAGCGCCCGGCTTCACATGGCCCAACGCATACTGAAGCGACTCCCAACCCGTCTTCGTCCAATCTGTGGTCTTTACGTCACGCTTGGCCTTGATCTCGTCCATGCCCAGCATGCGGAACATCTTCGATGCGTTGGTGCTGCATCCGGCGTCCTTCATCAGCGACGCATAGTAAAGATCGGCCCGTGCATCGGCCGCCAGGCCTAGCTCTTCGGCAACCCGAATTCCGAAAACGCAACAACGCACGGCGTGTCCCGGCGGCTGGCCTTCAGTCAAATCTAAAGCGAACGAGAGTGCCGAGATTACTTCGGACACACGTAGACCTTGCCCAGTTTCGTGCGACATACTTCCCTCTTACAAATGGCCCGATGAAGCCTCTCATCGGCCGAACTGTGACTAGATTGGGGGAAATCGCGCAATTCCTCAATAATGAGAATCCTAGTGATCGGCCACAGGGAAGACCTTATGCCGTTCGCTAGTCCTTACCATCCGCGCGGCACTGGGCGTGGCAAATTGACTTCCCAGAATTCGGCGGATATTGTATGTAAGCACTTGCATTCAATCGAATGCCGACATCGGCCCACGTCCAGCCATGAATCATCTCATCGCGCTCTCCCCGCTTGATCTC
>JBDTVQ010000273.1:0-9443 GCA_040007195.1 Acidobacteriota bacterium
GCGAGCCGTTTCCACCGGCTGATGGGGTCCTTCATCAGCAACAACATAAGCAGAACCGTGTTTCAGCGATGGGAGATAGACCTATTGATTGATATCGCATCGTGCCAGATGGAACGACGCGTAACGATGCGGATGTTCGGTGAGTACCGCAAGGTGGAGTATCAACGACTGGCAACTTTGGGTGGGCGTCCAAAGCTGCTCTCCGAATACCTGAACGCGCGTCGGAGCCGTCGTGCTACCGCCCACGAGGCGAAGGTCCCGGCGAACGGAAACGGACACCAATAGAAAAGCCCCGCGGTAGCGGAGCGCTGACCTCACCGAATCACCGCGCGGATGGTGCCCGTCGCGTTGCCCTCCAGCCGATTGTTGACGTACTTGCACGTGCCGTTCTCGTGAAAAGGGCGTTTTCTTGGCTAGCGAAGAATCTGGCCGCCCGCGGCATTCCGCCCGGCCGGGATTCCCCTTTTTGCATGATTCCTACTCGGCTATCTCCGCAATCACGCGAAACTCGACTCGTTCCCCGCTCCCCTTCATCCCGCGGACCAGAACGCGCCAGGAACCACGCTCCGGCTCAGACAACCGGAATATTACGCCTGACGGATCAAATCCCTCCGGATCGGCGTAGCTCGCATAGTAATGGCCGCTCGGGCTAACCAGCGAGAGGTCCAAAGCCCCGGTTTCCGTTTGGCCTTCGAGCCGAACCACGATCGTGCGCGCACGTGGGCCGGCGGTTACCAGTTGGCTCCACACCTCGGTCACCGCGACGCTGCCTCCGTAGGTCTGGCCGGCCGTGCTGTCGCAGCCCCCTGTGGCGGCGTTTGTCGACGACACGTCGAATTCCCCGCCTCTATAACCGCGCCCAGGAAGGTCCTCGAAGCGGAACGGCAGGCTCGGGGATGAGATGGAAAGCCCCCTCGTCACATGGACGTGAACATGCTGTCCGCCTCCCTGGCCTACCGTATAGCCGCTGTTCCCGGCGATTGCGAGCGGTTGGCCCTGAACGATGCATTCACCTTCTTTTACTCGAAACGAGCCTGTCCTGAGATGGGCGTAATGGCTGTACTCCCCGTCATCGTGCTGCACCGTGATGTAGTTGCCGAAGATTCGCCGGCCGGGCGTCTGACCCAGCTTGAGGTCGAACGTGTGTGCAATCCCCGCCCGCATCGCTACTACGCATGATCCGGACTTCGGCGCGATGTCCCACGCATGGCGGCTTCGTCCGTAGTGCGAGAATCCACCGTACGGCCCTTGTGTAATGGTCCACGGTTGGCCGCCCGGTGTGGGGAGCTTATATGCGGCAGGGCTGGATACCAGAAACCGCACAGGCGAACTTTCCCGGCCGTCCGGGTTTTTCACGATCACCAAATACTCGGCGGCAGGCAGCGCCGGCAACCGGACTGCCATACGCTCACCGTTCGAGCTGGCGGGAATCAGCATCGCGATATATTTCCAGCCACCTTCCTTTGTATATTGCGCGACGTTGACGACGGAGTCGCTGATGAAACCTTGACCGCGAATTTCGAGATCGGTATGCCGGCCCTCAATCTCCGTGCGATCGATATCGGTGATGCGTGGGGCGGAAGGATCGATCGATCCGGTCACTTCGAACGTACGCGATGCGAGTACCGCGGGGCCGCTGATGACTCGAACGGTCCAGACGCCGGGCAGCTGCGAGGCTGGGAATCCACCCAGGGGCAGCCCGGTTACGAAGCACAGCGACGAGGCGGTTGGAAGCTGGTCGTACGCCGATGAGGCGTGGATCTGGCCGCCGGGTTCGAGCCACTCGACGGCGAGACGGTCGCCCGCGCGCAACCTTCGGCAACGAAGCGGAAGTACACCTGGTCTCCCGTGTTCTCAAAACGAGCGGAGGCCGCCGAGACCGCGCATGCCGATTCGTCGGCAGCAGTTCCCAACATTGTCTGGTCGACCGTCAACGCGGCGGCGGGAAGGCCTAGGAGGAAAACAACTAGCAGGCCAAGCATTTGGACTAAGGGTTCTATCGGCAGACATGCCTTAGCAGTTCAGTCCAACCGCTCTCTTTGGGCAGGCGGCACTCAGGTTAAGAATCAATGCGCCGATGAGCGAGGAATTCGACCTTGAGCGGCAAGTGCTTGTGATTACAACGAAACTGTTCGAAACGCATCCATCAGGGGGAGCCAAATTCAAACTATTGGTTCTACTTAACTTGCTACGTCGAAAAGCAGATCAAGTCGCCTTGATGTGGGTCGAATGCATGGCGGTGTATGGCAGAAACCCAGAATCGTGCGCGTTGGCACAGAGCCGCCGGCCACCTATTTCCTGGCTTCATCATTCCAGTTCCAGGCTACCGTGAATGGGCAGTGGCTACGTCCATTGAAGGAACCCCAATCAGGACCGGTTCCCATCGGCGCTGACCTCCCAGAGCCTTCGATGCGTCTCAAAAAGAGTCCTCAAAGCGCCAGGGCGGAACAACGTGAACCGGCGGCGGCAAAGCTCTCGGCTCAATTTGAGATTCGGTCTTGCACTTGGTCGCTGTGAACCACCCACTCGATTTTCCGAACGCCGATCACTGGCGCAATTCTTCTCGCAAGCGAACCGAGCGGCAAGAGCACGCCCTCGCCGCCCTCCATCGATTTGTGCCAACTCCAGACGAAGGATGTCGAGCTCAATTCGGAACTCCCCGCCATCGGCCCCAGCCTGCAATGGGAAAGGCGCCATGACGCCGGCGCACCTTCCCATTCATCGCCCAGCTTCCTCCCTTTACTTCAGCCCGGAAACCGTTCCCTCAATCTCGCCCGTAAGCCGCAGCATCGCAGGTGCGTTGGCCGCGTTGCCAAAAATTGGCACCATGGTCGCCGAATAGTTCAGCGTCCCCGACACCCCCTCGAAGCGTCCGGTGCCCCCCGTGATCCGATACTTCACGCTGAGGGCAGCCTTTCCCGCGGCGAGATCGACGCATCCCGTCCCACCCGTCACCGTGACCTGAAGCAGGCTGCCATCGTCGAACCGGAAAACACCCCCGCCTGCGTACACCGCAAAGTAGTTAGGACCGGCGCACCCGGGCGGCGGTTGCACCGACGCTCCATCGGCGTGCAATTCACGAAATGTAAAGGCGCCAAACGTCCCGTTGCCGGCGGAATGTTGTTCGTCCGTTACCGTGTTGATGGCCAGATTGATCGTCGTGGCCACATTCGTTCCCGAAAAGGTCATCTTTACGGGCCAGTCCTGGGCGCGGACGGCTCCGGCGCCGGCAACAAGCAGCAGGGCCAGCGTTGCAATATGTTTCATACTTTCTCCTATCTTTGTTGGAGGAGATCATTCCGAGAGTTGTTCTCCGTCCGCTGATACGGGCGAAACGCCTGGCATCAACCGGACACGATCTGGTAAATTCTTTTACGGTGCCCATGGATGAGCCCATCCCCGAACGAGGTCACGAGACTGTTACAAGCCTGGGGCAGTGGCGACGATGACGCACTGA
Organism: Acidobacteriota bacterium; assembly: GCA_040007195.1. Lineage (GTDB taxonomy): Bacteria > Acidobacteriota > Terriglobia > Bryobacterales > Bryobacteraceae > JAFLBB01. The sequence continues at coordinate 3,458 of JBDTVQ010000273.1, forward strand.
GGCGGCTGGTGGAGCGAGTCTATCCGGAATTGCGTCTCATGGCGCACCGGTATCTGAAGGATGAGCGCCACGCCGACACCCTTCAGGCCACTGCGTTAGTCCACGAAGTGTACCTCCGGCTCGTCGACGTCACCAAGGTCCAGTGGCAGGAGCGCGCCCAGTTCTTTGCCATGTCGGCGCAAATGATGCGGCGAATCCTGGTGGATGCGGCCCGCACTCGCGGTTCGAAAAAACGAGGCGGCGGTGCCGAGAACCTGAATCTCGATGAGACAGCCATCCTGGCAAGCGAACCCGAACGATCCATTCTCGATCTCGATGACGCGCTCACTGCATTTGCCGAACTCGCCCCGCGGCCGGCGAAAATTGTTGAAATGCGCTACTTCGGCGGACTGACGGAGGAGGAAATCGCCGCGGTCCTGAAAGTCTCCACCCGCACCGTCCGCCGCGATTGGGACTTGGCGAAATCCTGGCTGCTGCGCGAAATGAACCATAAATCGAGGAAAGCAGCGTCAACATGACCCCGGAGCGCTTCCAGCAGGTTGAGGAACTCTACCACGCGGTTTGCGAGAAGACCGCAGGAGAGCGTGATGCGCTGTTGGCCCACGCCGATCCTGAATTGCGGTGCGAAGTCGAGTCGCTCCTCCGCCAGCGCCCAGGCGGCGAATTCTTTGATCGGCCCGGGATCGGAAACTCACCGTCGCTCCCTCCTTCGGATGAATCAGATCACACCCAGTCAGCCCTCAGCGCCCACATGGGTCCTTACCGGTTAGGCAACCGGCTCGGCGCAGGCGGCATGGGCGAAGTCTATCGCGCCGTCGATACGAGACTCGGTCGCGAAGTCGCCATCAAGGTTGCCCGCCAGGAGTTCAGTGACCGCTTCGAGCGCGAGGCCCGCGTACTTGCCTCGTTCAACCACCCGCATATCTGCGCGCTGTACGACGTCGGGCCGAACTACCTGGTCATGGAGCTGGTGGAGGGCAAAACACTCGCCGACCATTTGAAGACTGGGCCTCTTCCACTGAAGACGGCGCTGCTCTATGCCTCGCAGATCTTGGCTGGACTGGTGGAGGCGCACAGCAGGGGCATTCTGCATCGCGACATCAAGCCCGGCAACATCATGATCGGGAAATCCGGCGCCAAGCTTTTGGATTTCGGCCTAGCCAAATCCGGCCAGGACGAGACAGTCACGGTCGCCAACGTGGTGCTCGGAACTCCCATATACATGGCCCCTGAACAACGCGAAGGAAAGCCGGCCGACGCGCGCTCGGACATCTATTCCTTCGGCTGCGTTCTGCACGAGATGGTGACCGGCGCACGAGTTACATCCCAGCGGAAGCACATCCCGTCGCGGCAACTGGAGAGAATTGTAACCCGGTGTCTGGAGGAGAATCCCGAACGCAGGTGGCAGTCCGCTGTTGATCTGGAGCGGGAGATCGGACTGGTAGCGGGTGGTCCGAGCCGGTGGACGATTCTTTCTGCCGCCGCCGTTGTGCTGACGCTGTTCGCCGGGGTGGCGTATTTCTACCTCAATCGCACCCCGAAACTGACCGACAAGGACGTCATCGTCCTCGCGGATTTCGTTAACGACACAGGTGATCCGATCTTCGACGGGACGTTGCGGCAGGGCCTGGCGAGCCAGTTCGAGCAGTCACCCTTTCTCAAGACCATGGATGACGAGCAGATGCGCCGCGTCCTTCGCCTGATGAGTCTTAAAACTGACACCAGGGTCACCAATCAGGTCGCGCGGGAGATCTGCGTGCGCGAAGGGGCGGCGGCCACGATCGACGGCACAATCGCGAGTTTGGGAAAAAGCTATGTCCTCACGCTCCAGGCAGTCGCTTGCCAGGACGGTGCGACGCTCGCCCGGGAACAGATCCAAGCTATCGACAAAGAGCATGTTTTGAATGCGTTGGGAACCGCTGCTACGGGCATGCGGGGAAAGCTGGGTGAATCGCACAATTCGATTCAATCGCTGAATCGTCCGCTGGAACAGGCGACCACCGGATCACTGGAGGCTCTGCAGACCTATACGGCGGCTTTTAACGAGATGCGCCAGGGCCGTTATCCAGCCACTATTCCGTTGTGGGAGCGTGCAACCGAAATCGATCCGAACTTCGCGATGGCTTACTATTACCTTGGCGTCGCGTTCGACCAGGCGGGCGACATGGCGCGCACGCGCGAATATGCGGTACGAGCTTTCCGTCTGGTTGACCGGGTTTCCGAGCACGAGCGAACCGCGATCACCGGGTTCTACTACTTAGCCCATAGCGAATGGGACAAGGCGATTGATGTCTATCAATTGGGTGTCCGAAACTATCCCCGGTTCTGGGGATTCCACAACCAATTGGCAGTGATGTACATCGACCTGGGACGCTATGAAGACGCGCTGAAGGAGGGTGTGGAAGCGGCCCGGCTGGCGACCGACGCCGAACCGCCTTATCGGCGTCAATTGGACGCCTACATCTGCCTGAACCGCCTTCCGGAGGCCAAGCAATTGGCAGACAGATTGCGCGCGAACGGACTCGATGGAGTAAGGATCCACCAGCGCTTCCTTGAGATAGCTTACATCGAGGACGATCAGGGAGCGATATCGAAAGAGATGCAATGGTTCGCTGGCAAACCCTCCGAGTACATCAGTTTGGGCTTACAAGCGGCGTACCACAACGTCCATGGGCAGCGTCGTGAATCACAAAGGTTGTTCCGACGCGCGGCGGAGACTGCGCTGCGCCAGGGACTGAGAAACGCTGCCTCGGAGTTCGACGAAGCCGATGCGCGGGCCGACGCGCTCGCGGGCAATTGCCAGTCCGTGCGCCGCCTCGGACGTCCTGCCCTGGCCTTGGCGATGTGCGGCGATGCAGCGCGGGCGGAGAGACTCGCCGCGGATTCTTCGAAGCTCTTTCCGAACGGGACGCTTTGGAACGCGGTGCAACTTCCTGCGATTCGCGCCACGGTCGAGCTCAATCGCGATCAACCCGCCAAGAGTGTCGAATTTCTGATTTCCGCCCTGCCCTACGAGCGCGCCAATCTTGAGGCGATCTATTTGCGCGGCTTGGCTTACCTGAGTCTGAAGAAAGGCGCGGAGGCAGCCGCTGAGTTCCATAAGATTTTGGATCACAAGGGCGCGAATTGGGCCAGCGCCTGGCGCTACCCGTATTGGGGACAGTTCTATTCGCTGTCCCATCTTGGGTTAGCGCGCAGCGCTGCGCTTACAGAGGATACCGTGGCCGCAAAAAAGGCATATCGGGACCTATTTGCCCTCTGGAAAGACGCTGACCCGGACCTGCCGGTTCTCCAACAAGCGAAGGTGGAGTACGCGAAGCTTCCATAATCAGTCATACTCATCGACCCACCGACTGATCGAACCTGACGCGTGGTTTCCAAACGAGCGAGCCCTAATAGCAACCGTCTCACGCTGAACAGTGACACAGACGTATACCAAGGTGGACCCAATTTGCCTCCCGATACAGCAAAGAGACCGCCGGGCATTCAGGGAACCAAGGCCTGGATTTCAGGGTGGGCCAGTGCAACATTCCGGCGTAATGACCGGCGAGCAACGAGACCAGTAAGGCGATCGAGCAGCGGGGGCATTTGCCTGCCGCGCTTCTTTGGAGCACGGCGGCAACGGTTGCTCATCCCACCACTAACCCCTGCATTTGCAACGAAACAGTTCGAAACGCATCCATCATGGGGAGACAGATCGGACCGCTTGGCTGCCCGACCGGCGCGTCGAAGCGGAGGCCCGTTTCGGTACCGATCGGCCAGGGACCACGCGAGCATTTTGCCGAAGTGGCTTTTGAGTCAGGAGCTTGCGGACTCTCTGCATGGCAGGGCCGGTTTTCATTTCTTGTAATGTCGCTCTCGGGGAGCCATCTTTCTGTTCAATCACTTACGGTCCCCCGCTTCCTCTCCTTTCGTTCGTGGTTCGCCTCTAACCTATTGATTCCACGTTCGGTCCCCCACATTTTTTTAGACTTTCGGTTAACTACCGAGAGGTTGTTTCTCAGTCTTCCTCATTAACTTGTTTGCTGTCATCAGCCTACATCTAAAATAATAGTAGTTAGTCCGAAATTGCTACTGTGGGGACTTTTGTGGGTACGCACTTTCAACACAGGGAGCAACCAATTGCGACGGTGCGCTGCTGGCCAGCCGATTCCTCCACCATCTGGGCCAGCAGCCCAGCACCACAGAACCGAAAAGTATAAAAACTCGCTCACTCACACAGTGGGTATGGCGAAGCAGCTGGTCAGATCGAACAGTTGCAAAAGATGATGGGCAAGCGATCTCCGGGACGTCCGAAAGCAAGTGCCTCAGCGGAAGCTGCCGCGCCGAAAGGCACCCGTAAGAAGCGCCGCAAGATGAGCGCCGAAGCACGAGAACGCATCGCCGCAGCGCAAAAGAAACGATGGGCAGCATACCGCAAGAACGCAAAGTAAGACTGCGGGTCTACCTCTTGCTGTCTCGTATGAGGGAGACGTCGCCGGAACTGTGATACTTAGACACTCGGTCACGAGTGTTCTCCCTGTGCATTCGGCGGTATCGCAATAACTTTTCTTCGTCCAGGCTTCCCTCTTTCTTTGAAAAGTCTGTCGAAGAGTCGAAAGACATCCTCGATGCGATATGCGACGAGGCCCCAATTTGTGCGTTCGCTGATGGACCTGCTCCGAGTATCGAAGCATCTGCTGGATTCAGCGGAGTTGAAGGCGATCGGCCGCTTCGACGGCGAGATCCGCCGGTTCATCTATAGCATCTGCCTGCCCTTCGAAATCGGCATTCACCTGCTGCCTATCGCAGCGCTTGAGCCTGTCGAGGGCCGCTTGCAAAAGTTCGCCGAGGACCGTCAGGCTCTGGTGACGGCTTTCCTCTCCGTGTACCCCGGGCTGTGTCAGGACGCAGGCAAACGGTTGCGCGGTTTGTACAACCCTGCCGACTACCCTCCTGTAGGCGAAGTCTCCTGCGAGATCGGGCTGTCTTGGCGGTACGTGAGTTTCGGTGTGCCGGACCAACTCAAGGGCATTTCCCAGGAAGTGTGGGAGCAGGAGCGTGACAAGGCCGCCCAGCGGATGGCGGAGGCGTCGTCTGAGATCCAGCAAGTGTTGCGGCAATCCATGGCCGATCTGGTCGCGCACATGGCCGAGCGACTGAAGGATGGGGTAGACGGCAAGCCGCTGAAGTTCAAGCAATCGACGGTGTCGAATCTTGTCGAATTCCTATCGAACTTCTCGTTCCGTAACGTGACCGACGACCGGCAGTTGCAGGACTTGGTAGGCCGTGCTCGTGACCTGCTCCAGGGTGTGGCGGCGGACGACCTTCGGACCAGTGGCGCCATGCGAACACGCGTGCGGCAAGGAATGTCCGCGCTCGCGGCGGACCTTGACGGCATGCTGGTGAAGGCGGGCGGGCGCAAGATGCGACTCGCTGAAGAGGAATCCGTTTAGCCACGCTTGGCCGGCACTTTCCTTCCCAATACGCTTTGGCGGCCAAGGTATGCTGAAGGCGGAGTGGAGTAGTAAAGCGGGACAACCGATGAAGCCCAAGGTGTATGTCGAGACCACCATCTTGAGTTATCTGGCTGCGCGACCGAGCCGGCAGCCAGTGACGGCGGGACGGCAGGTGGTCACGCGCCAGTGGTGGGAGACCGAGCGGAAGAAATACAACTTGGTTGTGTCGGAGGTGGTCGAGGCGGAATGCGGACGTGGTGATGCGGAATCGGCTTCGCGCCGGCGCGAACTGCTGGGCGAGGTTTCGCTTTTCCCTTTGAATGAGAGGATACTGGAATTAGCGCGGCTGCTGGTGGTTCCGGGTGCGATCCCGGAGAAGGCAGGCCCAGATGCGGTGCATATCGCCGCAGCGGCAGTGGAAGATTGTGAATTTCTACCTACCTGGAACTTCCGGCATATCGCGAACGTTCGTATTCGCCGGGAAGTGGAGAGGATTCTTTCGAACCATGGCTACACCAAAACGACCATCTGTACGCCGGAAGAGCTTA
>JBDTVQ010000274.1:0-9410 GCA_040007195.1 Acidobacteriota bacterium
GCCGACGGCGTATAGCTCGGCATCGGTCGCGTGGTGCGCGTGCGCACCAGCCGGACACCGGTGATCTTCTGCTTGCTCTTTTCGCTTTGCCAGGCGAATGCGGGCAGCGCGAGCGCGGCAGTGCCCGCTGTGGTCATGGAGAGAAAGTCGCGGCGGTTCATCGCGAATCAGACTATCACTTTCGGCTGCGGTGCTCATGATAGGACTTGTCCATCTGGGCAAACCGCTGTTTCATATTTTCGTTCGGCTCGCCGCCGAAGAAGCGAGCGACCGCGGTATGGAACTCCGAGGGTGGCACCTCCCTAAACTTCGGCGGCTGAAATAGCGAGGCATCCTCGCTCAGCGACAGCGTCACCAATTCCAGGCGCGTCGAGCCACCCTGAGAGGCGCTCCCAGCAAAAACCATCTCGCGGCGCAAAGTGACACCGTTCAGGGAAGGCGCGCGCCACACGACCATTCGGGCAGACGGACTTGCCGGCTGCACCAGTTTCACGACGCCGACGCCGGCGAGCTGCTCGCGGCCCGCGATGGAAAGTCCAGTTCCAGGCGGACCGGGGATGTTCGCGAAGTGATCGACGCAGTCTTTCGCAGGGACCGGGCGACCGGAATTGCGCTCGGCGTGCTCGGCCGGCGTCCGCTGGATTGAGGTCATGATACGGACGTTCTCCAGCGCCTCCACATAGAGGCCTGAGGTAGTGATCAAAGTGATACGGGTATCACCCTTGGCGGCGCCAACGTCTTTCGTGTAGCGATTGCCCTTGCTGTCCTGCGCCTCGATGCGCGTGGTAATCACCTTTGCCTGCGGGCCACTAGGCCCGGAGACATCTCGCAACGTGGCGACGTATGGACGGTATTGCTGCGCCGGCAGAAGCGTGGAGGAGAGAAAGAGCAGCGGCAAGGCTATCCGCAACATGCCAGTGATCTTAGCAAGGCTGGCTCTCAGTTGCTGGCGACGATATACTGCTTTAGCTCCCATGTCGCGCTGGATCGCCTTGTTTGCGATGACCGTCCCGCTAATGGCCCAAGACGCCATTGAGGCGGAGGCGCGCGCGGTGATCGAAGCCAACTGCGCGGGCTGTCATGGCGCGGCGAAAATGGCCGGGTTCGATCTGCGTGACCGGGCTGCTCTCCTCAAAGGCGGCGGGCGCGGTGCGGCTATCGTGCCCGGCAAATCGGGCGACAGCCTCCTCTACAAAGCTATACGTCGCGACGGCGAATTGAAGATGCCTCCGGGCAAGAAGTCGCTAAGCGAGGCGGAGGTTGCCGTCATCGCGAGATGGATCGACGCCGGGGCGCCCTGGGGAAGCAAGTCCACGAAGAACGAGCCGTCGTGGTGGTCTTTTCGCAAGCCGGTGCGGCCAGCGGTGCCCGCGGGTGCGGCATCGCCCATTGATGCATTCGTACAAGCCAAGCTGACCGCGAAGGGACTGCACCCCTCGCCGCCCGCTTCCAAGCGCGAGTTGGTCCGCCGCGCGTACTTCGATCTCCTTGGCTTGCCGCCGACGCCGGAAGAAGTGGCGGCGTTCGTGGCCGACGAGTCGCCTGACGCCTGGGCAAAGCTGATCGACAAGTTGCTCGCTTCACCGCGCTATGGCGAGCGCTGGGGCAGGCATTGGCTCGACGTCGTTCGCTACGGCGATACAGGCGGCTATGAAACCGACGTCAGTTATGCCAACGCCTGGCGTTATCGCGACTACGTCATCGAGAGCTTCAATCGCGACAAGCCCTACAACGTCTTCATACAGGAGCAGGTGGCGGGCGACGAGATGTGGCCCGGCGATCTGGAACGCGAGGGCGGCTACTTCATTCCCAAGCACAAGCTGGAAAATCTGCATCGCTGGCTGGGCACGGGGCTCTATACGATCGGCCCAATGTCGTATGAGTACGCGCTGCACGTCGAGCAGTATCGAGCCGAGTGGCAAGCCGACGCGGTAGACACAACAGCCTCGGCGTTTCTCGGTCTCACGTTTGGCTGCGCCCGCTGCCACGATCACAAATTCGACGCCATTACCCAGAAGGACTACTACAAACTGGCGGCGATGTTCGCCGGCAGCGTTGAGCGGGAGATTCCCACCGTCGGTCAGTATGGCCTGTTCGAATACGCACGGTTCATTCCCAGGCAGCAGACGGCGGACGAGATCAAGATGCGCATCAAGCGCATGGATGCGGCGGCCAAGGGCAGTAAACTCACGCCTGAACAGCATGACCAACGCGAAACGCTGCTCCGCCAGTTGGGCGAAGCGTACCTCGCCGCTCCCGTGCGCTACGCCACGGCGAGCATCCTGGCGCACACCGAGCAGGTGCCCGCGACGCATGTGCTGATGCGTGGCGAATTTTCGAACAAGGGCGACGTCGTGAAACCCGGCTTTCCTTCTTCGCTCAACGAAGGACCGGCGATCGAGGAACCGGCCAGCGGACCTTTCGTGCCCCAACGCCGCAAAGCGCTTGCCGAGTGGCTGACCGCGAAGGATCATCCGCTTACCGCGCGCGTGATGGTGAACCGTATTTGGCAGGGCCATTTCGGCCGCGGCATCGTCGCCACGCCCAACGATTTCGGCCGCCAGGGCGAGGCGCCCACGCATCCTGAGCTGCTCGACTGGCTCGCCGTCGAATTCATGGAAAAGGGCTGGAGCGTGAAGGCCATGCACAAGGCCATCATGTTGTCCGATACCTACCGGCAGTCGTCGGCGTGGAATGACGCCGACGGCGCGATCGACCGCGGTAACGCCTACCTGTGGCGCGCGAACCGCCGGCGGCTCGAAGCCGAAGAGATTCGCGACGCGATACTTGCCGTCTCTGGCCAGCTCAACAACAAGCTGGGCGGCCCACCCGTGGCTGTCCCGTTGAGCAAAGAGGAACTGGAAGGAATTCGCGATCCCGACTTTTGGCCCGTCAGCGGCGATGACTCGCAACATCGCCGCCGCAGCATCTACCTGTTTGTGAAGCGAAGCTTCCCGGTGCCGATGCTGCAGAGCTTTGACTCCCCCGATCCAACGCAGAGCTGCGCCCGTCGAGAAGTGTCGACCGTCGCGCCGCAAGCGCTGGCGATGATGAACAGCGGCTTCGTGCGCGAGGCGGCACAGGCACTGGCTGCCCGGCTCAAGGACCAGCCTGACGCATTGGGTGCGGGCTTCCGCGCCGCCACCGGACGCGAGCCAACCGCCGCGGAGCGCCGCCGTGCCGCAGCGTTTCTCCAGCGTCAGCCTCTGGAACAATATTGCCTGCTTTTGTTTAACCTGAACGAGTTCCTATATGTCGAATAGTGTCGATCGCCGCCGCTTCCTCCAGAGTTCCGGGCTCGGGTTCGGCTCCGTCGCCGCCTCGTGGATGATGGCTCGCGATGCACAGGCAGCGTCGAAGCCGCCGCACATGCCCGCCACGGCGAAGTCGATCATCTCGCTGTTCATGCACGGCGGCCCAAGCCACCTGGATACCTTCGATCCCAAACCGGCGCTCGAAAAACTGAACGGCCAGCGGGTGCCCGACAGCTTCGGCGACGTGCGTCTGCAGTTTTCGACGTTCAAAGAGCAGGCGATCCTCGCCTCGCGACGCAAGTTCGCGCACCACGGCCAGAGCGGCATCGTCATCTCCGACCTCTTTCCGCACGTGGCCAAACACGCCGACGACATCGCCGTCGTACGCGGCATGAATCACGACGGCTTCACGCACACCGCCGCGCTCAACTGGTTGAACAACGGTTGGCCGCGTCTCGGCCGCCCCAGCGTCGGCTCGTGGATCACCTACGGACTGGGCGCGGAGACGGAGAACCTGCCGGCGTTCGTCGTGATGCTCGAAGGCGGCATCAAATCGGGCCCGCCGGTGTATGGTTCGGGCTTCCTTCCGGCGACCTATCAAGGCACGACCATCCGAAAAGGCTCCTCGCCGATTCTCTACGCGCAGCGGCCCAACGGATCCAGCGAGGCGGCGCAGCGCGACATGCTCGACGAACTGCACTGGTTCAATGAGCAGCATCAAGAGACGCGCCGCGAAGATTCGGAACTGGCCGCACGCATCGCCAGCTACGAGCTCGCCTTCAAGATGCAGATGGCCGTGCCTGAGCTCAGCGACCTTTCGAGCGAATCGGCGGTCACGCGGGCGCTGTACGGCATGGACGACGAGCGCACGGCCGACTTCGGAACGCGCTGCCTGATGGCACGGCGGCTGGTCGAACGCGGCGTGCGCTTCGTGCAGGTGTGGTCGGGCACGACTACAGGCGAAGGCGATTGGGACGGCCACAAAGGCTGCGAGAAGAATCACGAACGCCAGGCCGGCAAAACCGACAAGGCCGTGGGCGCGCTGCTGGCCGATCTCAAGGCGCGAGGGCTGCTCGATTCGACGCTGGTAATTTGGGGCGGCGAGTTCGGCCGCACCCCCACGTGCGACGGCAACGCGAACGGCGCGGGCGATAACTTCGGCCGCGATCACAATCCTTATGGCTTCTCCCTCTGGATGGCCGGCGGCGGCGTGCGCGGCGGCAAAACCATCGGCGCCACCGACGAGATTGGCCTGCGCGCCGTGCAAGACCCGGTGCACGTACACGACTTCCATGCCACGCTGCTCGCCATGATGGGGCTTGATCACACCAAGCTCACCTACTCTTTTCAGGGCCGCGACTACCGGCTCACCGACGTCTTCGGCAAGACCGATCTACTGGCGAAATTGAAAGCATAGGCCGCGGCCCGGTGCTACGATGCGGGAATGCTACGCCGCACGTTTACCTCGTTGTTTCCCGCCGCGCTCGCCGCTTCCCGCGCATGGGCGCAGGACCGCTCCGATTGGGATACGCCGATGGAGCCCTACAAGATCGCGGGCAACCTCTACTACGTCGGCACCATGGGCCTGTCGAGCTATCTGTTGACCACCCCGCAGGGGCACATTCTGATCAATTCGAGCTTCGAGCGGACAGTGCCGATGATCCGCAAGGCCATCGAGCAGTTGGGCTTCAAATACAGCGATGTAAAAATTCTCCTCGGGTCGCATGCACACGCCGACCACATGGCCGGCAACTGGCTGGTGAAGGAGCAGACGGCCGCGAAAGTGTACGTGATGAAGCCCGACGACGAACTGGTGCGCAAGGGAGGCTATGCGGGGTTCAACAAGCCGTGCGTCGTCGACAAGGTCCTGCACGATGGCGAGAAGGTGACTCATGGCGGTACAACTCTCACGGCGGTCTTGACGCCCGGCCATACGCCCGGCTGTACCACGTGGACCTTCGACGTGAACGACGACGGCGTGAAGCGGTTGGCCGTCATCGTCGGCAGCGCGAACGTGAACGCTGGCACGAAGCTCGTGGGCAACACAGCCTATCCGAACATCGCCGCCGACTACGAGAAGGCGTTTCAAGTATGGAAGTCGCTTCCGTGCGAGATATTCCTGGGCGCGCACGGCAACTACTACGGCATGTTGAAGAAGTACGCGCGCTGGAAGGCCGACCCGAAGCAGAAGGTTTGGGTCGATCCGGAGGGCTACAAGGCCTACATCGCCGAGCGTGAACAGGCCTTCCGGGCCGAGTGGGAGCGGCAGAAGAATAAAGTTTAACTTTCGCACTCCCCCCGATGTATACTTCCTGAGACTTTAGATCGGTTTTTGGGGAGGGCTTATGGCGGTTCGCGGCTCGCTGGCGCTCGTATTTCTGTCGGGAGTGGTGCTCGCGCCGCATCCGGCAACGGCACAAATCCTCTATGGCGGCTTGGTGGGGAACGTGACCGATACCACCGATTCGGCGGTTCCCAATGCCAAGGTGGCAATCCTCCACATAGCGACGGGAACCACGCGCGATACGGTCACTACCAACGCGGGCCTCTTCCGTTTCCCCACCATCCCGCCCGGCGCGTATACAGTCACTGTTCAGGCCAATGGCTTCCGCGCATTCACCCAGAGCGGCGTCGAGGTGAGCGCCAACAACCTCACCCGCGTGAATGCCCGCCTCACCGTAGGCGAGGTCAACGAGAGCGTCACGGTCGAAACGAATGCCATCACTCTGCAAACCGACCGGGCCGAAGTGCGGCACGAGGTCGATCGGAAGACACTCGAAAACATTCCCATCCCCATCGGGCGGAACTACCAGATGCTGCTCGGAACGCTGCCTGGATTCACGCCGCCCCAGAATGCGCACTCAGTACCTGCAAACCCGACGCGTTCAGTCCGCTATTCGGTCAACGGCACGAGCGACATGAACAACAACGTGCGCATCGATGGCACGACATCGTACAACCCGAACCTGCCGCACATGACCGGCATCAACCCGACGCTGGAGTCGATTGACGTGGTCAACGTAGTGACCAACTCGTTTGACGCCGAGCAGGGGCTGGCCGGCGGCGCGGCGATCAACCTCCAGATCAAAACGGGGGGGAACGACGTGCACGGGTCCGCTTTCCTGCACCACTTCAATCAGAGCTTGAGCGCGTATCCTTACTTCAGCAACCGCTCCGACCCGCAGCCGAAGTATATCTACAACCAGGGAGGCGGCACCGTGGGGGGGCCGATCAAGAAGAATAAAGCCTTCTTCTTCGTCAGCTACGAGCGGACCTCGGAGCGCCAGAACGCCCAACGATATCTGGATGTCCCCACGGCGGCCATGCGCGCCGGTGACTTATCCGGATCGCCCGCCGCGATTTACGACCCCCTGTCGGGGGCGCTTTTCAATCCCGCGAACCAGAATGCGTACGCCCGCGACCGCACGCCCTTCCCCAACAAGCAAATTCCGCAATCGAGATTTTCCGGGCCCAGCCGGAAAATACTGGCGCTGCCCGACTGGGGACTGCCGAACACGCCCGGCCAAGGCGCGCTCGGAATCAATCTCAACTACCTGGCCGCCATCAACTACGCGTACAACCGCGATCAGGTGGACACCAAAGCGAACTTCAACTTGTCGGAGAAATGGACCGCCTTCGCCCGGTTTAGTTTTCTCGGCTATAGCACGGCAAACCCGCCGCCATTCGGCCAACTGGCCGGACCCGGCGTCCATCCAACGGACAACCGGCCCGGCAAAGGCTTTGGAAACACCTATTCGGGAACCGTCTCCACAACTTATGTGCTGTCGCCGAATCTGGTCATCGATGGTTATTACGGCGCGATGCTGCTCGACACCAACGCGCTGTTTCCCGATCTGGACAAGAACATCGCACGCGACGTCTTGGGCATCCCCGGCACGAATGGCACCACGACGTTCGCCGGAGGCATGGTGCGCATGCCGCTCGATGGCTTCTCCACGCTGGGCAATGAGAATAACTCGCCGTTCTTTGGGCGCGACTACCAGTATCAGTACGTCGCCAACGGGAACTGGACCCGCGGTGGTCACGAAATCCGCTTCGGCACCGACACCTACCGGTTGCATTTGAACCAGGGGGTCGCCAACGCGGCGGGCGCCGTAGGCGGACCTGCCGGAGGATTCACTTTCCGCAATGCAACGACAACTCTGCGCGGCGGTCCGGCGGCGAACGACTACAACACCATCGGGTCATTTCTGCTGGGCCTGTCGCGCGAATCCGGCCGCAACGTGTTGTCCACGGACGAGTACAAAGTGCGCTCGACTTTCTACAGTCTGTACGTGCGCGACCGCTGGCAGGTGACGCCGAGGTTGACGCTGTCCTATGGCCTACGCTGGGAATACTACCCGTTCCCCGACCGCCCGGACCGCGGCTTGGAGCGCTACGACTTCAACACCAACGAATCGATCCTGTGCGGCCTGGGCTCGACCCCGAAGAACTGCGGCCTGGCGCAAAGCAAGCGACTGTTCGCTCCCAGGGTGGGCGCCGCCTGGCGCGTCACCAACTCGCTGGTGATGCGGGCCGGCTATGGCATCACCTACGATCCGTTCAGCCTGGGCCGCGATCTGCGCGCCAACTATCCCGTTCAGTTTGTCCAGAATCTGGCTTTTGACACAACCTGGTCCTACTCGACGACGCTCGATCAGGGGCTGCCCGCCAGCCCCGCGGTGGCCGAGCAGGAGCGATTGCCTCTACCGTTGACCGCGGCTTTCATAACAGCCGACGACAACTTCAAGCGCGGCTACGTTCAGTCCTGGAATGCCACTATCGAAAAGCAGTTCGGCGAATGGATCGGTTCGGCAGGTTATGTCGCCACGCGCTCGATCCGCCAGACCGCTTTCCTCAACGCCAACTGGGCGGATCTCGGCACAGGACAGGCTGGCCAGCAGTTGGTGCAGCGCTTCGGTCGAAATGCCTCAACGACTTTTATTGGGCACTTGGGCACGGCGAAGTATGATTCGCTGCAGGCGCGCGTGCAGCGGCGGTTCCGCGGCGGCTATCAGGTTCAGTTCTCTTACACATACGGCCATTCGCTCGGGTACACAGCCGAGAATTCCACATCGTCGCCGCGCGTCAATCATCCCGCTTACTGGGGCTTGAACTACGGGTCGACGCCCCTCGACGTGCGCCACAATGCGGTGGCCAGCGGCGTGTTTCAATTGCCCTTTGGCAAGGGCGCGCGCTGGGCGCAGACAGGCCCGGCGGCTGCGCTGCTGGGAGGCTGGCAGATCAATACCCTGGCCCGCTTGACTACCGGTTCGCCGGTGACGCCCACAGCCCCGGCTACGTCCCTCAATGCGCCGGGCTCCGGGCAATTTGCCGATTGCCTCGGACCGGTGACGACATTAGGCGAGCGCACCAGTTGGTGGGACCGGTCGAATCTCGCCGACCCCAACTCCGTGAGCCCCAATGTGCCGCGCTTCGGCTCGTGCGGAACCAATGTATTGAGGACCCCTGGACTGATCAATGTCGATCTGGGCGTCTTCCGGCGCTTCGACGTCACCGAGCGCGTGAACGTGCAACTGCGCGGCGAGGCCTTTAACATTTCCAACACGCCGCACTTTGGCAACCCGAACTCCGATGTGTCCTCGGGTAACTTTGGGCTCATCGGAAGCGTGCAAAACACGGGGCGGGAAGGCAACGATCAACGTTTCTTCCGAATCGGCGTACGCATCGGCTTTTGAGTCAGCGCCGCTCATCGATCCACGTGCCCGGCGGCGACATCACGTGGTGCGCCGTGGCAAGCGCATCGGCCCGCGCGCCATTTCCAGAGATCACAGTCACCTGGCCTTCGCGCAGCGCGCGTTCGCCGCTACGTGGATCGAAGATATGGCCCGGCTGCGATTCATCACCGGATGTCGAGATACACGCATTGGTGAGCGTAACCTTGCGCCCCTGTGCGCCGATCTTCCATTCGCCGCCGCTCACGCAAATGTCCCCGCTGACAGCAACCATTGCCCGCGTGATGCCGCGCGATGTAAACGCCTGAAGCGCTTCTTGCGCGGCAAAACCTTTGGCGATGCCGCCCAAATCGAAGCAGACGCCATGCATCGTGATGCGCGTGCCGTCAAGCTTGACGCGTGCCCATCCGTAGCTCGCGGGCGGCTCTGACATGTGGCGCGTGAGCGAGGCGAGCGTCGG
>JBDTVQ010000275.1:0-9352 GCA_040007195.1 Acidobacteriota bacterium
GTCTTCACGCCGCGCACGCGGAACTCGCGGAGGGCGCGGTCCATGCGCTGGCAGGCGTGGGGGAACTCGCGGCCCCAGGCGGTGGTTTTGACGAGCAGGGAATCGTAGAAAGGCGTGATGACCGCACCGGAGTAAGCCGAGCCGCCATCGAGGCGGACGCCGAAGCCGGCGGGAGAACGGTAGGTGTGGATCTTGCCGTAATCGGGGACGAAGCCGTTGGCCGGGTCCTCCGTGGTGATGCGGCACTGCAGCGCGTAGCCGTAGAGGGGCACGCGATCCTGCGGGGGCAGATTCATTTCGGGTCCGTGGAGGGCGAGTCCCTGGGCGACTTGAATCTGGCTGCGCACGAGGTCGATTCCGGTGACCATTTCGGTGACGGTATGTTCCACCTGAATGCGCGGGTTGACCTCGATGAAGAACCACTCGCCGGTATCGGCATCCACCAGGAATTCGACGGTGCCGGCATTGACGTAGCCGGCGGCGCGGGCGAGGGTGACGGCGGCATCGGCGAGCGCGGAGCGAATTTTGAGATCGAGCGACACGGCGGGCGCGACTTCGACCACCTTCTGGTGGCGGCGCTGCACGGAGCAATCGCGCTCGTAGAGGTGGAGGATGTTGCCGTGGGTGTCGCCCAGGATTTGCACTTCGATGTGCCGTGCGCGGCGGATGAAGCGTTCGAGGAAGACGGCGTCGTTGCCGAAGGCAGCGGCAGCTTCGCGGCGGGCCTCTTCGAGTTTGCCGGCGAAGTCTGCGGGCTTGTCCACGACGCGCATGCCGCGTCCGCCGCCACCGAAGGCGGCTTTGACGATCAGCGGGTAGCCGATTTTGGCGGCGAGCGAGGCGGCCTTCTTCGGGTCGGTGACGGCGGACTCGGTGCCGGGCACGCGGGGGATGCCGGCCTTTTGGGCGAGGGCGCGGGCGGCGGTCTTGTCGCCAAGGAGGTCCAGCAGCTTGGCGGAGGGGCCGACGAAGGTGATTCCGGCACGTTCGCAGGCGCGGGGGAGGGCGGGATTCTCGGAGAGGAAGCCGTAGCCGGGGTGGATGGCGTCGACCTCTTTTTCGCGGGCGAGGGCGACGATGTTTTCGACATCGAGATAGGCTTCGACGGGGCCTTTGTTCTCGCCGATCAGGTAAGCTTCGTCGGCTTTGAAGCGATGCAGGGCGAGGCGATCTTCCTTGGAATAGATGGCTACTGTGCGGAGCCCCAGTTCATTGGCGGCGCGCAGAATGCGGATGGCGATTTCGCTGCGGTTGAGTGCGAGGAGCTTCTTCATGGGTGGAATTTTTGCCGGGACTTACGGCGACGTTTTGAGGATAACAGGACGGGGAAAGTGCCGGGGGCGGCCAGAGAGCCGCCCCGCGTTGAGGAGGGAGAAAAACAACAAAAACGGGACGCAGCGGACTAGTTGTAGTGGGCGGCGTTGATGTCGGCGAACTGCTTGTACTCGTCGGGCAGTTCGTCCAGGACGAAGATCGAATTCGTGGGGCAAACCGGGATGCATGCGCCGCAGTCGATGCAGTCATCGGGTTTGACGTACAGTTGGGGCGCCTCGGCGAAGCCCGCCTCGTCCTGCTTGGGGTGGATGCAGTCCACGGGGCAGGCTTGCACGCACAATTCATCCTTGGTACAGGTATCGGTAATTACGTAGGCCATACTGGGGCGCGTGCAATTGGGGTGCCAGAAGGATGTTGAAGAAAAGAAGAGGTTAAACTCCACATTGGGGGTTTGGCGGGTGGGGGAAAAGGCGCAGAGGTGGGGGAGACATCGATGGTGATGGTGCTGTTTCCGGAACCCATTCGCTGGACCGTGGTCGATGGCGATGGGTTCGCGCAGGCCTGGGTTTGCCGGTCGGACGCGCAAATTCGTGCTTCGGGCGCGAGGTGGACAGGCGAGGACGCCCTGTCCTACGATTCAGCGCGGGGCGAAGATCGTTTTCAATTCGTGCGGTGGCACGGTTTCTAACTGTTCGTAGGTGCAATCCTGGGGACGCTTGTCGGTACGCCACCGGCGGAAGTGCGCCATGTGGCGAAAGCGCGGGCCTTGCATGTGCTCGTAGGCGACTTCCACCACCAATTCCGGTTTGAGCGGTTCCCAGGAAGGGTCTTTACCGCGGCTCCAGCGGCTCTGCGCTCCGGGCAAATGGCCCGCTGTCGCTCCGCTGGCGGTGAGAGTTCCCGCGTGCTCCTTCCACGGGTGATTGGCGAGTGCGTTCTTGCGGTAGGGGGTCAGGAAGCGGAGGAGTTCCTTGCGCTTCTCCGCCGTAAAGCTGGCGCACACGCCGACGTGCTGCAGCATACCCGCCTGGTCATAGAGCCCGAGTAGCAGCGAACCGATGGCTTCGTTTTTCGCGTCCTTGTACCAGCGAAATCCGGCGACGACGCAGTCGCAGTCGCGCTCGTGCTTGACCTTCAGCATGACGCGCTTGTCGGGCTGGTAGATCGCGGACGCCGGCTTGGCCATAACGCCGTCCAAGCCTGCGCCTTCGAAGCGCTGGAACCAGTCCGTGGCGGTGGCACGGTCGGGGGTGGCGGGCGTGAGGTGGAGCGGTGGGGCGACGTCGCGGAGGAGGCGTTCGAGCAGGGTACGGCGCCGTTCGAAGGGCTGATCGCGGAGGTCGCGCTTGCCATCGGAAAGCAGGTCGAAGAAGACGATGGAGGCGGGCGTCTCTTTGGCGAGCATTTGGACTCGGGATGCCGCCGGATGGATACGCAGTTGAAGGGTTTCGAAATCGAGCACGCTGCCGCGGGCGACGACGATTTCGGCGTCGAGTACGGCGCGCGGCGGCAATTGGGTTTGGAGGGCGTCGACGAGTTCGGGGAAGTAGCGGTTCAGGGACTTTTCATCACGGCTCTGGATTTCCAACTCGGGCTTGTCACGGAAGACGAGCGCGCGAAAGCCGTCCCATTTGGGTTCGAAGATCCAACTGCCTTCGGTGGGCAGTTCCTCCACTCGTTTTGACAGCATCGGGAGCACGGGTGGGTTCACGGGGAGGTCCACGCCCTCATGGTATACCGGCCGCTGGGATTGCGATTCTCGGAGTGTGCGTTTCCGTTGGTTCGCGTTGGAGAGCTGCGACGGGCGCGAACGTCAGACTCATCAGAGGCGATGGTCTGACAACGAAAGTTCGGACTGTTGCAAGTGCCGCCGGTCGGCCGCCACCCTGACAGAGGCCAAGTAGACTCGCTCGTGTCCGCGTCTAGAGTCGGATTGTCACTACCGCTCCGCGGATGATCTTAGCGAGCGCGTTCTTAACTAAAGGTGCAAGCGGCAGTAGGTCACGGACGCGGTTTGTCGGAGCGCACAGAATCATAATCGACAGTGTCCGACCGCCGAGGTTCTGTTGAGCGGGAATGTTCTGGTCGGCAGTCAGCAGAACATCGAAGGCTTCGCGTTCCGCTGAATCCAAAGTTGGCCGTTCTTCAGGCCTGCGAAGCCGGCGAACTGAGCCGTTTGACAATCATGATCGCGTAACTGGAGCCGAAAGCGCTGATCTATGCACTCGTCCAGCAGGACCTTCATGAAGCGCGCGCCAGCAGTAGGAGCCTTGCCTCTTTTAGCGCGGCCACGGCAAGCTCCCGAGACACCGTCGGAAAGCCATCAAGGAAGTCGTCCAGCTTCTCTCCGCCTTCCAGGTAATCAAACAACGTTTGCACAAGCACACGGGTCCCCCGAAAAACGGGCTGACCGTGCATCGTTTCCGCGTCCCGGCTGATCGCTTCCATCCCAACCATTGTCGCGCATCACGAGCAAGGCCGTGCTGTTGAGGCGACCGATGTCGGCGTTAACCGATCCACGCAAAACCGGCGATCACGGAGAGATCGGGCGTTCCGGGACCGGTTTGTGACTGCTGAGATTCCTTCTACGATTCGTTGGAACCCAGCGCCTGCGAGAGGTCGGCGATAAGGTCGTCGGGGTGCTCGAGGCCGATTGACACGCGGATGAGATTTTGCGGGGTGCGGGAAGATGGGCCTTCGATGCTGGCGCGGTGCTCGATCAGACTGTGCGCACCTCCGAGGCTGGTGGCGCGGATGAAGAGCTTCGCGGCCGCCACTACGGCCATCGCAGTTTCGCGCGCGCCTTTGACCTGGAAGGCGAGCATGCCTCCGAAGGCGGACATTTGGCGGGCGGCGATTTTGTGGCCGGGGTGGCTGGCGAGTCCGGGGTAATGCACTTTTTCGACAGCGGGGTGTGGTTCGAGGAATTGGGCGACAGCCATGGCGTTGGCGGATTGCGCGCGGACGCGCAAGGGCAGGGTATCGATGCCGCGCAGGGTCAGCCAGCAATCGAACGGGGAGGGCACGCTGCCGCCATAGCGCTGCGATTTGCGGGCGCGTTCGAACAGGTAATTGTCGTGGCGGGTGATGAGTGCTCCGCCGATCACATCGCTGTGGCCGCTGATGTACTTGGTGGTGGAGTGGGCCACCATGTCGATGCCGCAATCGAGCGGCTGCTGCAGGACGGGCGTGGCGAAAGTGCCGTCGCAGACGGTGATCA
This sequence comes from Acidobacteriota bacterium, assembly GCA_040007195.1. GTDB lineage: Bacteria > Acidobacteriota > Terriglobia > Bryobacterales > Bryobacteraceae > JAFLBB01. Next base: position 4,496 of record JBDTVQ010000275.1, read on the forward strand.
CGTTGGGTCCGGCCATGCGGGCGAGCGCGGCGATGGTGGTCAGATCGGTGACCTTCATCAACGGGTTGGAAGGCGTTTCGACCCAGATGAGGCGGGTATTGGGGCGCAGGGCGGCGTGAAAGTCGTCGATGTTGGTCATGTCGACGTAGCTGGTTTCGATGCCCCATTTGCCGTAGAGGTCGCCGATGACTTTGCGGAGTCCCCAGTAGACATCGTCGGGAGCGATGATGTGGTCGCCGGGTTCCAGGCCTTGCACGATGGCGGCGGCTACGGCGAGGCCAGAGGAGAAGGCGATGGCTTTGTTACCGCCTTCGAGGGAGGCCAGGCATTCTTCCAGGGCGTGGCGGTTGGGGTTGTCTTCGCGCGAGTAACTGAAGCCTCGGGGGTATTCGCCGTCCGCGCCGCGTTCGAAGGTGGTGGAAAGGTGGATGGGGGCGGTGACCGCACCGGTAGCGGGATCGATGTGGCGGCCGGCGTGCACCGCGCGGGTTTCGATTTTCATTACCCGACCAGTGTAACTGGCGGTGGCACGGAGGGCGCTCCCGATGTGTTTGCGGCGACATTTTCCGCGGCGGATGTGTCGGATTGGCTGTGGTTCAGGCGACTATCAAATAGCCGGAGTCGCTCGTCCAGTTGGCGCGCCTGGTGGAGCCGGACATTCGCGACTAGGGTTGCCCAGAAAAGCTATCTGGGGGCCGCGCCGCTCTTGAAAGCCATCATCATCGAGATGATGAGGAGTACGCCGCCGAGCATGTACGACCACGGCGCATAGCGGCTCATGGTGGCGACGCCCATGCCGATCGCGCCGTTCGTCTGGTTGCGTAGGACAGGAGAAATCCAAAGAAACAGAATTCCCAGGCCGAAGGCAGAGAAGAGGCGTAGCATACATCGATTATTATGCGCCGGCTCGGGGAAAGCTGTATCCGGTCATAGGACGGTTATCAGGAATCAACCTTACGACGCTTGATGGCATTCATTTCGTTAACGATCGGGTAGGGTTTGGAGAAAGCGGGCGGCGACCTGGGCCGGCGGGCGGTGCTCGCCGTCGACTTCGAAATTCAGTTTGCGCATGACGGCGTCGGGGAATTTGCCGGAGAGTTCTTCGAGCGCCTGGCGCAGGCCGGGGACGCGGTCAAGGGAGGCTTGGCGGGCCACGATGGCGCACTCGTAGGGGGGGAAATAGTGGCGGTCGTCGTCGAGCATTTTGACGTCGAGGACGGCGGCGAGCCCGTCGGTTGAGTTAGCGGCGATCATATCGACTTTGCGGCTTTTGAGCGCGGCGTAGAGCAGGCCGAGGTCCATGGTGATGGGATCGCCGGCGGTGCGCAGTTGGTAGGCGGCGAGCAGGCCCGCGAGTCCGTCGGGGCGCTGCTTGAATTCATAGCCGGCGCCGAGTTTCCAGGGCTGGAGGCGGGCGGCATCGGAGAGGGTGCGGATGCCGGTGCGGCGGACGAGGTCGCCGCGCACCATCATGGCAAAGGTGTTGTTGAAGCCGAGCGGGCCAAGCCAGGTCAGCTGCCATTGCGTGCGATAGGCGCCCGACACCTGCTGCATGACGAGAGTGGCGTCTTTCGACGGAGGGAGTTTCAGGACGGCGGTGAGGGCGGTGCCGCTGTACTCGGGGTATAGGTCGATGGCGCCGCTGGTGACGGCGGTGTGGGCGAGCAGGGTGCCGCCGAGATTGAATTTGCGGCCTACGGGAACGTGCAGGCGGCGTTCCAGGTGCTGGGCGATGATTTCGGCGAGGACGACCTGCTCGGTGAAGTTCTTGGAGCCGACGATGAGGACGGGCTTGGGTCCGCAGGAGGCGAACAGGCTGGCGAGCGCGATCAGCGCTGCGAGAGTTTTCGCTCGATCCATTCAAGGCCTCCGTCGGCGAGCAGAGCCATCGCGGCGGCGGGGAGCGCGCCGGCGAGGACAGTGGGGGTATCGACCATGGAGATTCCGCGGAAGATGAAGACGCCCAGTCCACCGCCGCCGACGGCCGCGGCAATGGTGGCGGTGCCGATGGTGGCGACGGTGGCGAGGCGGAGTCCGGCGACGATGGAGGGAGCGGCGAGCGGGAGTTCCACCTGCCAGAGGATCTGGCGCGGGGTCATGCCCATGGCGACGGCGGATTCGCGGACGCCGGAATCGACTCCGGTGATGCCGAGCAGGGTGTTGCGCAGGATGGGGAGCAGCGCGTAGAGGCAGAGGGCCACGATGGCAGTGCGCTGGCCGATTCCGCCGATGAAGGGGAGGGGGACGAGGAAGCCGAAGAGGGCGAGGCTGGGGATGGTCTGGGCGATGTTGGCGAAGGCGACGGCGTAGCGGCGCGGGCCGGGACGGCGCGAGAGCAGTACGGCGCCGGGGAGGGCGATGGCGGCAGCGATCAGGATGGTGACCCCGACGAGGAGGAGGTGCTCGCCGGTGAGGGAGAGGATTTCGGAGGCGAGGCCGCTGTTCATTGGGGGGGCTCCAACCCGGCGAGGAAGGCGCGGGCTTCGGGGGAGGTGGCGGCGCGGAAATCCTGCGGAGTGGCGAGGAGTTCAAGGACGCCGTCGTGGAGGAGGGCGATGCGCGAGGCGAGCATCAGGGCTTCGCGAATGTCGTGGGTGACGAAGAGGGCGGTTTTGCGGACGGTGCGGCGGAGTTCGAGGAAGAGGCGCTGGAGGTCGAGGCGGGTGATAGGGTCGAGGGCGGCGAAGGGTTCGTCGAAGAGGAGGAGAGGGGGGTCGGCGGCAAGGGCGCGGGCGATGCCGACGCGCTGGCGCTGTCCGCCGGAGAGTTCGCGGGGGTGGCGGGCGCGGAATTCGGCGGGGGCCAGGCCGACGGCTTGAAGAAGTTCGTCGACGCGGGCGGCGATGCGCTCGGGCGGCCAGTTTTGGAGGCGCGGGACGAGGGCGACGTTGGCTTCGACGGTCCAATGGGGGAAGAGTCCGGCGTCCTGGATGACGTAGCCCATGCGGCGGCGGAGTTCGATGGGGTTCCAGGCGGTGGCGGGGCGGCCTTCGAAGTGGAGGCTCCCGGAGGTGGGTGGGACGAGGCCGTTGACGGATTTGAGGAGAGTGGTTTTGCCGCTGCCGCTGCGGCCCAGAAGTACGATGGTTTCGCCCGGGTCGACGTGGAGAGTGATGTTGCGCAGGATGGCGCGTCCGCCGAGGCTGCAGGAGAGGTCGCGAATTTCGAGCAGGGGCTCCGGCACGATCTTTCCATAGTAGTGGAGCGAGGTGAGGGCCGGGGCTCCGGGGCAAGAACGCCGGCGACGCGCCAGCCAAGGCCTTGCTATAACTGTTATATACACATGCGCTGCGAATTTGATGTTCGCAAGAGCAGGATCGTTGAGGAAAAGCACGGAATCAGTCTCGAAGAGACACGACAGGTTTTCGATCAGGCTTATCTTATCGACCAAAAGAGTGACGACCCCCTTCAGTTCCGCGCAATTGGCTGGGCCGCGGACGGCTTTGTTCAGTGATTTTCGAGGTCAGGCGAGACAAGGCTGGTGAGTATTTCCATCTCATCACTGCGTGGAAAGCCACCAGGCAGGAGGAACGACATTATGCCGAGAACGTCCAAGGGAAAGGTCTCGCCGGACGCGATTGCGGAAAAGGCCTCGCGGGGCGAGGATGTGTCGCAGTACTTCACCAATGATTTTTCGGTTGTGCGTCCGGTGAAGCGGATCAATGTGGATCTGACCCCTGCGATGCTGCGGCAACTCGATGAACGGGCCGCGCGGTTGAATATCAGCCGGCAGGCGGTGATCAAGACACTATTGGATCGGGCGCTGCAGGCGCCTGCCAAGGCGAGAGCCAGTCGCAAGGCGGGGTAACGAGTTGTGGAGGTATCGAGGGCAATCTACTGGTACCTCGCCGGAGCGAAGCCGGCAGGCAGGGATGCCGGTCACGCGGTAAAATTACAGGGTATGCGCTTTTCCGCACTGGCCGTCGGCTGTCTTGCTTTGCTGGGGGGCACGGCCTATTTTCTGGCCGGGGCCAAGCCGGGCGGTGCCCGAGTGGTGTTGACCGATCTGAGGGAGCCACCGGCCGCGGTTGCTCCGCAGGACGTGCTGGCCGACGAAAGCGATAAGGAAACGGTCCGCAGGTATCTCACGCAGGCGGCGCTCAGCGATTTCGAACACGGCGTACTGGTCCGCGCAGCCGGAAGGCGCTATATGCGGCGCAAACTGCAACTCGAAGAGGCCGAAAAACTGGCAGCGTTGGGGAAAATTCCGGCCGCGGCGCTGGATGGGATGCGGAAAGGTGTGGAATCGGCGCGCAACGTGGTGGATGTGTCCGAAGGGCTCGGGCAGAAGCAGCAGATGGCGGCCTCGGCTCAGGCCGAATTTGAAATGGAAGTCCGGCTGGCGAGTGTACCGTCCATGAAGGGGCTGGCGGAGAAATACACCGGCGCGGGCGTGTTTTCGGACAGGGATCTGGTGACGCTGGCGACGGAATTCTCGCACACGTATCATCGTGATTTGCCGGTCAGTTCGCGGGGGCAGGGGCCGGTGCATCACTCGATGGGCTTCGATCATACCGGCCGGTTCGACGTGGCGTTGAATCCGTCGGCGCCCGAAGGGGTGTGGGTGCGGCGGTATTTGATGGCCCGGGGCGTGCCGTTCCTGGCATTCCGCGGGGCGGTGCGCGGGCAGGCGACGGGGGCACATATTCATATTGGCTTGCCGAGCACGCGGATTCCGAAAGTATAGGCAGGCGGCTGCGGCGGAACGGGACAAGCTGGAGGCGATGGACTGTTCTTCGACTTGCCCGAGGGCACGATGAAGTGACTCGGCAGAGGGCAGTTGGTCTTACGGTTTGTCTCACGGTGTGGCAGCAAAGTGATAATGTCCCCTTTGAGCAAAGTAGAAATGTCCCCTTG
>JBDTVQ010000276.1:0-9352 GCA_040007195.1 Acidobacteriota bacterium
CTTGGTGGCCACTATCGTGCGCATGAAGGCGGACAGCGATTTGGCGATGTTGTCGGTGGTGGCCGGTCCGCCGTAAACGGATTGGAACTGTTGGCGGTATCCGGGAATCGCGTTCAACTTCTTGGCGATATCGTCCGTGGACGGGCGGCCATCCTTGCCGGAAACGCCCATGTTGGCGCCGGTCCAGGCACCGACGACCTGTCGTTCGAGCGACGGCGCGCGGCCGTCCCAATAAATTGCCGGCAGGTAGCCGACGTTCCACATGGTAGGCGCGGAGCGCGTGAGTTTGGCGCCGTAAGGTCCGGTGCCGGTAGCTTCGCCGAGCGTGAGGCCCTTCTCTTTCAGATGGCAGGAATAACAGGCCTTCGATCCGTCGCCGGAGAGGCGCTTGTCGTAATAGAGCTGTTTGCCCAGTTCGACCTTGGCCACTGTCATGGGATTGTCGGCGGGAATCTTCATCGCCTCATAGTTCGGAACTTCGGGAAACTGCTGGCCGAGGCCAAGCGCCGCCGTGGCAATGCAAAGAACGAGCGTCCGTTTCATGCGGGGCATCCTTTCGTGACTCAATTTTTGGCTAGCCGCGCGTACTGGCGGCGGGAATCTTTTTCGTCAGGTCGACCATTTCGGCAATGGATTCGCTGCCGATGGTGAAACAGTCGATGCAATCCTGGGCCAGCGCAAACTGGAGGGATTCGTCGACCTTGTTGCGCAGTTTACCCGCGCCCAAAATCTTCATGCCGATGACGCCTTTGCCCTTGGACTTCATCTCGCGCAACACACCGAGGACGGTGGCGGGGTCGGCATCCATGGCGACTTGCGCCGGATTGATTCGGGCGAGATCGACTTCCACCCACGGTTCGGCGGCGGCTGTTTTCAGGGCGTCCAAGGTGTGGCACGAGGTTCCATGGGTGCGGATAAGGCCCTTTGCCTTGGCCTCTTCGAGAACGTCCATGGCGCCGCGCTTGCGTTCGTTCCAGTCCTTATCGATCATGCAGTGGAGCAGGAGGATGTCGATGTAGTCGGTGCCCATTTCGCGGCGAAAGCGATCGAGATCGTCCTTCATCTCGGCGGCCGTATTGGCGCGCGACTTGGACATGATGGTGACGTTTTCGCGCTTCACATATTTCAGCGCGGCCTTGGCGTGCGGGTGGGTGCCGTACTGATCGGCGCAGTCCCAAAACGTGAGTCCGTTATCGAAGCCGGCCTTGAACAGGCCCGCGACGCCTTCGACGCCAAGCTTCTTCGTTTGATTGGAGCTCCCACCAACGCCATTCGTGCCGGTGCCCATCGCAAGACGCGTCAACCCAACTTTGGCGGGTCCAAGTTGAATGCGGTCGGTGGCGGATTTTTTGGTGGTTCCGGCGTAGAGCGCGTAAGGGAAGTTAGCAAGGCTTACGGTTCCCGTTGCAGCTGCGGTTGTGCGAAGGAATTGCCGGCGGAGCATGTTGGTTACAGTATCACAGCGATTGCGCGGAGTGGGCGGTGCGGGGTCCGGTGGAGGGGGCAGCGGGAACGTGCGCGGGAGAGGCGACAGATCCGGTCTTGCATTTATATAAAAAGTACTTTACAGTACAAATCAATGCGATCCCTTCGGGTGAAATTCATCCTTCCCGCGCTCACCGAAGCGACCGGCCCGTTGTGGCGGCCCATTAAGTATTCCCTCTTCCCGCCGCTCGGACTGGCGACCCTGGCAGCCTATCTCGCGCCTGATGACGAGGCGCGCATCGTCGACGAGCATGTGGAGCCGTTGCTGCTGGGCGATGCGCCGGACCTGGTCGTGATTCAGGTCTACATCACCAATGCCTATCGCGCCTATCGGATGGCCGATTCGTACCGGGCGCGCGGCGTGTTTGTAGCGCTGGGCGGACTGCATGTGACGTCGCTTCCCGAGGAAGCGGCCGAGCATGCGGATGCGATCTTCCTTGGGCCCGGAGAGCAAACGTTTCCGGACTTCCTCCGCGACTTGCGAGAGGGCCATCCCGCTCCGGTATATCGATCCGGAGCCGGCAGAACTATTGAGCATGTGCCGCCGGTGCGCCGCGACCTGATCTCCCGGCGTAACTACCTGGTGCCGAACTCGATCGTGGTGACGCGCGGGTGTCCGCAGCATTGCGACTTCTGCTACAAGGATGCGTTCTTCGCCGGCGGCCGCTCCTTCTATACGCAGCGCGTGGACGATGCGCTGGCCGAAATTGCGCGGCTGCCGGGACGGCATCTCTATTTTCTTGACGACCACCTGCTAGGCGACGTTCGCTTCGGGCGGGCGCTCTTTGCGGGCATGCGTGGCATGAACCGTTTGTTCCAAGGGGCGTCGACCGTGGATGCAATTCTGCGCGGCGACCTGATTGAGCGCGCGGCCGACGCGGGATTGCGAAGCCTCTTCGTTGGATTTGAGAGCCTGAGCGGGAAGAATCTGGCACAGAGCAACAAGCGGCAGAACCTCGGACGCGACTACAAGGCCGTGACGGACCGGCTGCACGGCCTGGGCATCATGATCAACGGCAGCTTTGTTTTCGGCATGGACGACGACGGCGCGGACGTGTTCCGGCGCACCGTGGATTGGGCCGTCGAGCATGGCATCACCACGGCGACCTTTCACATCCAGACACCGTACCCAAGCACCGCGCTGCACAAGCGCATGGAGAGCGAGGGCCGCATGACCACGCGCAACTGGGATCTGTACGACACGCGGCACGTCGTGTATCGCCCGGCACGATTGACCGCCGAGCAACTCAAGCACGGCTACGACTGGGCGTACCGCGAGTTCTACCGCTGGCCGTCGATTGCGCGCGCGGCGCTCACGCACACGTCGCTGAAGCACCGGGCCAAACACTTCTTCTACACGTCGGGCTGGAAGAAATTTGAACCGTTGTGGAACGCGGTGATCCGCGCGAAGCAACTGGCGCGCATGACGCCGCTGCTCGAAGCGGTGCTGTCGCGCGTGACCGCGGCGGGCGCACCCAAGTGCGCGGCCGGCGCACCCAAGCGCGCGGCCGACGATCCCTTTCCGCTCTTGGGATGACGCGGGTGGGCTGGCACGAAAGTGGGATCGGACGAAGGTCCGACGGGTGGCATGATGGAAAGGATATGGAATACAGATCACTCGGCAGATCCGGATTACAAGTTTCGGTCCTCTCACTCGGTACGGCCACCTTCGGCGGCGGCAACGATTTCTTCAAAGCATGGGGCAGCACGCAGGTGGAAGAAGCCGCGCGCCTTCTGGACATATGTATGGAAGCGGGCGTGAATATTGTCGATACAGCCGACGTCTATTCGAGCGGGTTGGCGGAGGAGATATTGGGGAAGGCACTCGTCGGGCGGCGGGAGCAAATGCTGATTTCGACGAAGGCGACGTTCCGGATGGAGCCGGGGCCGAATGGGTTGGGCTCGTCGCGGCATCATCTGACGCGAGCCTGTGAAGCGAGCCTGCGCCGTCTGGGCACCGACTATGTCGACGTGTACCAGATGCACTCCTTCGATGCGCTGACCCCGGTGGAAGAAACTCTGCGTGCGCTCGAAGACCTGGTGCGCGCGGGCAAGGTGCGCTATATCGGCTGCTCGAATTTCTCCGGCTGGCATTTGATGAAGTCGTTGGCGGCGGCGGATCGTTACGGCCTTCCACGGCACGTCGTCCATCAGGCCTACTATTCGCTCGTGGGCCGCGAGTATGAATGGGAGTTGATGCCGTTGGCGCTGGAACAGGGCGTCGGGACTTTTGTGTGGAGCCCCCTTGCGGCCGGACACCTCACGGGCAAGATTAGGCGCGGACAAGCGGCGCCCGCGGACAGCCGCACATCGCAGCTATCCGACTTCCTGCCTATCGACATGGAGCAGTTGTATCGCGTCGTCGATGTGCTTGACGAACTGGTAAAAGAGACCGGCAAGACGCACGCGCAGATCTCGCTGAACTGGCTGCTAGCACGGCCCACGGTGTGTTCGGTGATCTTCGGCGCACGCAACGAAAAGCAGTTGCGGGATACGCTCGGCGCGACCGGTTGGACGTTGGATGCAGCGCAGATCGCGCGGCTCGACGAGGCCGGTGCTAAGACTCCGGCGTATCCGTACTGGCATCAGCGCCGGACGTTTTCGGACCGGAATCCGCCGGCCGTTTAAGGCGGACGCGCAGAACTTCATCGACGCCCGTGTTGCCCGTGGGATAGATCGTGGCCTCCCATGCGCAACCGGCGTCGATCAGCGCTCCGACCACGCGAGCGAACTCGCCTTCGGGATGGCGTTTCTCGACCAGGCAATCGTGGAGTGCGTAACCAAGCGGCGTGGATTTGAACCGGGGATCGCGGATGTCAAGAGGATGCCCGCGAGCGATCAGCAACTCCACCAGATCGGCCGAACCGGCCCATGCGGCATTGTGTAAAGGCGTGTAGCCATGGCTGCGCTCCGGGTGCGCGACGGGGAAGCCGATATCGAGCATGAGCTTCACGGAATCGTAGTTTGTGTTCGTCTCCCAGCAGTATCGGGCAACGAGCTCAAGATCAGCCGGGGCGAGCGAAGGGACGAGATCGGGGTGTTGCGCGACGATCGCTTCGGCCTCCTCCCGATGCGCGAGAACGCAGGAGACCAGCAGACGCGTTGCGGTATCACTGCGTGCGTAGAGGTAATTGAATAACTCGCCGTGGCCCTTCAATAGAGCGATTTGGTGCGGGTAAGAATTAAAGGCGAGAGACCACTGATAGATAGTGCCGCCGTGGCTTTGATGTCCAATCGGCGGAAAGTTGGGCGCTCGCCCGATGCGCTGTGTGAGGCAGGCGGGATTGGCGGCGATCAACTTTTCGGCGAGGGCGCGGTCGCCCAGCGCGGCGGCGAGAAAGATGTCGGGCTGGGCTCCGCGTGTGAGCAGAAAGTGAGCGACTTCGGGGGCCTGGCCGATGAGCCACTGCGCCGGCGTCGATTCATGATCCTCATCGCGGGCATCGATGCGGGCGCCGTGATCGAGAAGCACCGAGGCGATTTCGACGTTACGGGCAAAGTGGAGCGGCGTGCAAGCATCGCATCCTTTGGCGTTGATGAGCTTGGGATCGGCAGCGAGCAACCTCGCCAGGTGGTCCATCAGGCCGAGCCCGGCGGCGGCGTGAACGGAGACGGGCGCACCGCGATCGGCCAGCAGGCGGGCCATTTCAACGGACACGAAGCGGGTGTGCAAGCCATTACCCCACCACTTACCCACGTCATCGAGCAGGGCGGGGTGATCGCCAATCAGCGATTCGACAGCGGCGATGTCGCCGGATCCGATTGCAATCTTGAGCTGTGTTTGTAGGCCGTCCACAATGCCTGATTTTACGACGTGCCGCGGGCCACAACGAACTCGCCGGGAATCGAGTAACCGTCGCCCGTGCGATACGGCTCAATGGTGGCCAGGTATTCGGCGTGGGCTTCCAGGCGCGTTTGCTCGTCAAAGCGCGAGTAGGCCAGCGCGACAGGTCCACCATAGAAGGCCGCACCGATAGCATCAGCGGCAGTGCCATATTCGAGGCGCGTGGCGATTCGCTCGACCTCAATATTTTCCAGTCCAGCGGCCGTCATCGCCATGCGCAGAGCGTCGCCGGTGCCAAGTTGAAAAAACATCGGACACACATCTGACTGCACGCGGGCGTCCACGACGGGGAAGATGCCGGCCCAACCGCAGCGGTCGCGCTGACCCCATACGGCGGCACCGAGGCGCCCTCCCGGTTTGAGAGAGCGGCGCATGGCGCAGAGCGCGGCGACAGGATCGGGCACGTACATGAGGCCGAGCGAGCAGAGGGCAGCATCGAAGCCAGAGGTGGGCAGTCCCGTTTCCGCGGCCTCGGCGCGTTCAAACTGGATGTTGTGCAGCGCACGCGCAACGGCATGGCGGCGCGACCGCAGGACCATCTCCTCAGAGATATCGGTGCCCAGCACATAGCCCGCCGGGCCGACGGCTTCCGCGGCGGCAAGCGTCACCAGGCCCGTGCCGCAAGCCACGTCGAGCACTCGTTCACCGCGGCTAAGGGCGGCCATGTCGAGCAGGCAACGCTGAGCGGGTGCGATCTGCAACCGCCAGTAGGTTTCGTAGCCCTTGGCTGCACGGTCCCAACCATAGCGTTGAATGCGGCGTTGCAGCCTTGCTTCCATCATCCGATTTCTCCGTTGACGCGGATGTCGAGCACGACATCCTGCGGGTCGCGCCAAACGTGGAGGTATGAGCTTCCCGCGTTGGCTTGTTCGATGACGCGGCGGACGGCCTCCGCGGGCGCGTCGCTTTCCACGGTGACGATACAGCGAATTTGTTCGTAGCCGGGCTTCCCGCCGGCGATTCCGTATTCGGCGCGAGCGTCAAACTCGGCCCGCACCTCAACGTCGAGCGAACGGATCGGCACTTCCATGCGCGCGGCCCACATGGCGTAACCGATGGCCAGGCAACTGCCGAGCGAGGCGCGGCCGAAGACGCCTGGGTTGGGCGCCGTGCCCATGCCGCCGGATTTAGGCGACATATCCACATTCAACCGCCAATCGCCTTCTTCGACCTCACACGCCAGTCCTTCGCCGAGCCTCACTTTCGTGACGGCGACGTTGCGGCCAAGGCTCGGACGCAGTTCGAGCGCCTGAGCGTTGCGGTCGAGGATTTCCTTGATGCTGCCGGTTACGATCATGGCTACCCAGACACGCGCGGCGGGGCTGCAAAACGGATCGGTTTGCTAAATTGAGTGAATATCGAAGTGTCGGCGCCAGGCTGAGCCGGACTTGGACCCACTCAATCCAGTTCTGCAAGGAGCGTGATGGATCGCAGATATTTCCTCGGCGGCGGCATCATTGGGCTGGCTGGTTGCGCGCATCGCGCACCCACCGTTGCTGCGGTTCCGAAGCCGCCCTCGCCCGCTCCGGCCTTCACACTTCCCCTCGTTCGCGCCAGTGTCGATCGCATGTTTCGCATCACCGTGTGCTTGCGGCCATTTCGCGCGGCGGGCCCGCGAATGGACGTCGAGCGCGTGGGCGAGAAGACCGTGGTGCACAACTACGGCCATGGCGGCAGCGGCTGGTCGCTTTCGTGGGGATCGAGCACGCTCGCGGTAGAGAAAGCGATGGCGGTGGGCGAGCGCGAAGTGGCCGTGGTCGGGTGCGGGGCCCTCGGGCTGACGTCGGCGATCCTGTTGCAGCAGGCGGGCGCGAAGGTGACCATCTACGCAAAGGAGCGTCCGCACGAAGCACGGTCGTCACGGGCAACCGGATCGTGGACGCCGGATTCGCGCATCGCGTTGAACAGCGCTGCCTCGGCCGATTTCCCCGCCCTGTGGGAGCGCATGGCCCGCAAGTCGTTTTCTATCTATGGCAGCTACCTGGGCATGCCAGGCAATCCGATCGAGTTCACCGACCGCTATGCAGCCTGGGACGACGAAGTTGCGCCAACGCCGGCACCAAGCGCGCCGCGTACACCGGATTTCGATTTCGTCCACTATGGCCGCCGCATCGCCGACATCAACCCGCGCTTCGAAGAATTGCCGCCGGGACGCAACCCGTTTCCCACGCAACACGCGCGGCGCGGATCGAGCCTCACGTTCAACATCGCCGGCTACGCACGCCAACTGACGCACGACTTCCTCACCGAAGGCGGCAGGATCGAGTACGCCGACTTTCAGTCGCCCGGCGATTTGAGCCGCTTGCCGCAGAAGGTGATCATCAACGCCACCGGCTATGGCGCCCGGGCGCTGTGGAAGGATGAGTCGATCATTCCTTTCCGCGGCCAGATCGCCTGGCTGATGCCACAACCGGAAGTGAACTACGGCGTGATGTATCGGAACGTGTACATCCTGGGGCGTCGAGACGGAATCGTTGTACAGGACGGCGGTATCGGCGAGATGGAAGGCCACAACGATACGAACGAGCAGCCGGATCGCGCGGCAGCGGAAAAGGCCGTCGGTGTTGCGGCTGAATTATTCGGGAAGATGAGCGGGACGTAGGGTATAGACTGGTGGCTTGTAACGGTCCGAACCGTGGAGAGTGAATGAAGATACAAGTCAACAGCGACAAAACGATTTCAGTGGACGCCGGCCTGACGCAGTATGTCGAACGCGAAGTGGCCCATGTGCTGGACCGATTCGACAAAAAGTTGACCCGTGTTGAGGTTCATCTAAGCGACGTCGACAATAAGAAGACCAGCAAGGCAGACAAGCGCTGTCTGGTTGAGGCGCGGCCGAGGGGAGATCAGCCTCTCAGCGTCAGCGCAAAAGGTGACGATGTCGCAGCCGCGGTCGTCCAGGCTCTCGGTAAGATGCAGCGGTTGCTGACGACATTCTTCGGGCGGAAGGGAAATGCGGTAAAGACAATCGCACCCCTTGTTTCACCGGCGAAGCAAGTCGCGGCCAAGAAGCGCGCCACGAAGAAGGCCGCGACCAAGAAGGCCGCTGCGAAGAAGGCCAAACCCGTAGCGAAAAAGAAGGCCGCCGCTGAACCGCCAGCCGAGACTGGATCGGGAAGCCCGAGCAAGAAACGGATCTACCAGGCGCGGCGGAAGGCTTGGCCGGCCAGATAGCAGTACGAGCCGGCAATCGGACCGCGCGGCGGCTGGAAAAGCGGTGCGCCTAGCGCCGTACATTTGCGCCAGAGTACGCGGCTGAGGCGGGGGCGAGTAAGTTAGCGCCAGTCGTTTAGGGGCGAAGTTCGTCCCGATGTTCGCGGCTGCCGTGGTGGGGGATGTCGCCGATGGCGTGGAATGTGCCCGCGGCATGTGCGATTTCAATTTCGAGCGGGCCGATGACCTCGCGCAAAATGCGACGGAGACGTTGGCCTTTGAAGGTTTCGTGGAAGCTTTCGGCGAGCAGGCTGCACATCTCAACGGTCTCTTCCGGATTCAGCATCTACTCGCGCCAGGAGCCGATCAGGTTCACAATGTCGAGGCCTTCGCCGGCGTTGGACGGGCCGATTTAGTCGGGAGACAGCAAGACGTGTGGGCGGTGGGCGGCGCCGGCGATGACGCGTGAATTCAACCCAGGTTTCGAGTCTGCGATTTCAGCGCTCATGTATTCGGGAGTGACGAAGACCCCGCACCGCAGCCGACAATGCGATGGCCGGCGACGACGGGTCGGCTTCGATCACGATGGAGTTGAAAACGGGGTTGGAGAAGAAGCCGCGCCAGACCTCCCATACTGTAGTGCTCTCCGCGCTGCAGTAAGTGAGCATCGCGGAGATGTCCCGCACATGCCACACAGGCAAGCCGGCTCCCGAGACTGCTCCTGAGGCACTGCTGAGTCAGCGCCTGCCTGCTGCTTTTCAAGGAAGTTGGCAAGATGTATACTCCTCTCAATTCCAAGCTGATTGGATATTTTTAATCACTGGTGTCCGGCTATAAGTCGAACAGATTCAACTGGTTGCCGAAGTCGCG
>JBDTVQ010000277.1:0-9338 GCA_040007195.1 Acidobacteriota bacterium
TCGCGGGGGCGGCGGGCAACTTCCCCGCCCCGGTAACGGGCATGTCGTCGAATGGGTTTAAGGCCGTGATGGACATTGATGTGCTGGGTACCTTCAACACGTACCGGGCGGCGTATTCGCGATTGCGGAAGCCGGGCGCGGTGCTGGTGAGCATCTCCGCGAACCATGCACATCAGCCGTTTGCGATGCAGGCGCATGTGTGCGCGGCGAAGGCGGGCGTGGAGTTATTGACGCAGACGCTGGCGCTCGAATGGGGATCCGAGGGCGTGCGGACGGTGTGCATCACACCGGGGCCGATCGACGATACGGAAGGCATGCGGCGGCTGGCACCGAGCGAAGAAGCACGGCGGGTGGTGTGCGCGCACACGCCGCTGGGCCGGTTGGGGACGAAGCGCGAGGTGGCCGATCTCGCCGTATTCCTGTGCTCGGACGCAGCGGCGTACATTACGGGCGCGGTGTTCCGTTGCGATGGCGGGTCGGGACTGACGGGCCCACGAATGCTGGAGGCGAAATGATGAGACGGCGAGAGGCGTTGGGCATGTTGGCGGCAGCGCCGGCCGTGCTGAAGGGCGCACGGAGGCCGGCGGGCGACAAGCCGAATCTGCTGTTCATCTGGACCGATCAGCAGCGCGCCGATACGATGGCGGCCTACGGGAACACCCGCTACCGCGTGCCAGTGATGAACAAGCTGGCGAGCGAGAGCGTGGTGTTCGATCGCGCCTACGTGGCGCAGCCGGTATGCACGCCATCGCGATCATGCGTGATGACGGGATTGTGGCCGCATCAGAACGGCTGCGTACGCAACAACATTCCGCTGCGGAAGGACGTGAAGTCGGCGGCCGAACAACTGGGAGATTCCGATTATCGGACCGGATATTTCGGGAAGTGGCATTTGGGCGATGAGATCTTCGCGCAGCGGGGCTTTGAGGAGTGGGCGGCGATTGAAGACGGCATCTATCGCGACTATTACAGCGAGGGGCGAGACACGTCGAAGCGCAGCGGGTACCACTACTTCCTGGAGCGGTTGGGCTACAAGCCGGACTCGAAGGACGGGACGTTTTCGCGGCGGTTCGCAACGAAGCTGCCGGTGGAGCATTCGAAGCCTTCGTTCCTGGCGAATGAAGCGACGCGGTTCATTACCAAGCATCGCAACGAGCCGTGGATGCTGTATGTGAATTTCCTGGAGCCGCACACGCCGTTTTCGAGCGCGCTCGACGATTTATTGACCGCGGAAGAGGCGGGCCTGCCGGCGAACTATCCCGGTCCGATCGAAGGCGGCGAGCCGGTTTGGTATCAGAAGCGGCGCGAGGGGTTCCGGCGCAAAGGCGTGGAGGGGATGCCGCTGAACAATCGCGAGGCGTGGGTGCGGATCAACCGCAACTATGCCGGGCTTTGCTCGCTGGTGGACCAGGCCGTGGGACGGATTCTGTGGTCGCTCGAAGCGAGCGGGGCCATGGAAAACACACTGGTTGTGTACACGTCGGACCATGGCGAGATGATGGGCTCGCACGAACTGGTGACCAAGCAGGTGATGTACGAGGAGGCCATGCGCGTGCCGTACCTTATACGCGCGCCGTACCGGAAGCAGCAGCCGATGCGGGTGAAGACTCCGGTGAGCCATGTGGACATACTGCCGACGGTGCTGGATTTGTTGGGCAAAAAGCCTGCTGAGAGCCTGAGCGGCGCTTCGAATGTGCCTCTACTGGAAGGCACGCCGCGCGGCGATGGTTATGTGTTCAGCGAGTGGACGGGCGATGGGAAAGAAGACGGTCCAAACGCCCGGACGGTGATTTCTCCCGATGGCTGGAAGCTGGTGCTGCACGACACCGACACACATATGCTGTTCGACCGGACACACGATCCGCTGGAGATGCGGAACCTGTATGGGCGGACGGAGACGGGGCCTGTGATTGCCCGGATGCGGAAAAAGCTAGACGGCTGGCAGGCGCGAACCGGCGATGGGCTTCGATTGAGTTAAGAAGAAAATATTGGCCGCGGATGCACGCAGATAAGAAAATTACGCTGCCATCTGTTTGTTGAGGCAGCAGTGTTTGTATTTACGGCCGGAGTTGCAGGGGCACGCCGCATTGCGGCCGGGGACCGGGGGCCGTGCGATGGTTTCCAGCCGCTCGAGTTGGGCCGCGGCGAGTTGGGCATCCACGGTTTTGTCGTCGATTTGGAGTTGCTGGATTTGGCGGAGGAAGGGGTTTGGCGCGGATTGCGATGGCCGCGGCGCGCGGAAGCCGCTGCGCGACGTGTGGGTGGCGACGACGGCGAGCAGGGGACGTTCGGCTTGAGTGGCGTCGACGAGTTGGAGTTGGCGGGCGAGTTTGAGGCGGCGGAACTCTTCGTAGGCGTAGCGGAGTTTCGATTCCGCGGTCATGAGCAGGCGCATGCGGCGGGTGGTTTCGGGGTTGGAGAGTTCGGGGTCGGCCTCGATGTGTTTGCCGAGGAAGGCGGCGCAGATGGAGAGGCGGACGATGCAATCGAAGAAGAGCTCTTCGAGTTGCGTCGAGGGGAGTAGCTCGCGGCGGAGCGCGTCGGGTGAGGTTTGCATCCTATTTTTATTATTGCAGGGGCCTATGCAAGCTTTTCCCGGCAAATTATTGATACGAATAGGCGATTTGGCTGTGACCGGGTTTGGATCGAGGGCTGAGTGAAGAACCTTTTCTTGACAGCCCGCCGTTTAAGATGCATTCTCAATGCATATTATGAACTCAGACACCCTCACGGGAACCCTTTACGAACAACTTGGCGGCGCGGCGGCGGTAGAAGCCGCCGTGGACAGCTTTTACCGCAAGGTACTTGCCGACGACCGGGTAAGCCACTTTTTTGAAGGTACCGATATGGACCGGCAGATTGCCAAGCAGAAGGCATTTTTGACGATGGCCTTCGGCGGTCCGCACAACTACAGCGGGCGGGATATGCGGACGGCGCATGCGCCGCTGGTCCAGAAGGGCCTGAACGATTCGCATGTAGACGCGATTATCGAACTGTTGGGAACGACACTGCGCGAGCTGGGAGTAGGCGAGGAGCTGATTGGAAAAGTTGCGGCAATTGCAGAGTCGACGCGTAAGGACGTTTTGAGCCGGTAGATGGCACGGGTAAGTTTCGACAACAGCACTTACGCGCTGAAGGATGGCGAGAGTGTTTTGGATGGGCTGCTGAGGCATGGGCAGCGGATTCCGCACTCGTGTAAGGCGGGGAGTTGCGGATCGTGCGTGATGCGCGCGGTTGACGGCGAGGTTCCGGCGAAGGCGCAAGCGGGGCTGAAAGACTCGTGGCGAGAGCGGGGCTATTTTCTGGCGTGCGTTTGCAAGCCGGAGAAGGATCTGCGAGCCACGGCGATTGATGCCGACGCGCAGGTGGCGGCGCGCATCACGGCGCTCGACAGGCTGAGCGGCGACGTATTGCGGGTGCGGATTGCGTGTGAAGCGGCATTCGAGTTTCGAGCCGGGCAATACGTGACGCTGCTGCGCGAGGACGGCCTGGCGCGGAGCTATTCGATTGCCAGTTTGCCCGACGAAGGCGAGTTGGAGTTGCATGTGCGGCGTTTGCCGAACGGGCAGATGAGCGGATGGCTTCACGATTCGGCGCGAGTGGGCGATTCGCTGAAAGTGCTAGGGCCGATGGGGGAGTGCTTCTATGTTCCGGGCCGCGACGAGCAGCCGCTGTTGCTGATTGGCACGGGTACGGGGTTGGCGCCTCTGTATGGAATTTTGCGCGATGCGATTCAGCAGGGGCATCGGGGCGCGGTGCATTTGTTCCATGGCGCGGTGCGGCGGAGCGGGCTATACCTGACCGACCAATTGCGCGAACTGGCTCGACAGCATCCGCAGGTGGAGTACACGCCGACGGTGCTGGTGGACGAGGACTCAGGCGGCCTGTGCGTGGGACCAGTGGATGATGTCGTGCTGGCGCGGTTTCCGAAGTTGAACGGATGGAGAGGGTTTGTCTGCGGCGATCCCGATCTGGTACGGAAGCTCAAGAAGAAGGTATTTCTTGCGGGCATGGCATCGCGAGACATCTATTCCGACGCGTTTTTGGCCGCTCCCGATCGAGTCCGGTAGAGTGAAGTTGTGCAGCTGAGTTTGCATTCCGACTATGCATTGCGCGTGCTGATCTACCTGGGCACACACCCCGGCAGGAAGGTTTCCACGCGGGAGATCAGCGACGCGTTCGGTATTTCAAAACATCATCTGGTTCGCGTGGTGCAGACGTTGGGGCAGCACGGCTACGTTCATGTGATGCCAGGAAGGGCCGGGGGCGTGACGCTGGCGAAGGAGCCGGAGGGAATCCGGTTGGGCAATGTGATACGGGATGCGGAGCCGGACCTGCGCCTGGTGGAATGCTTCCACCGTCAGACGGATACGTGTCCGATCACGCCGGTTTGCAAGTTGAAACTGTATCTGAACGATGCGCTGAACGCGTTTCTCGATTCGCTTAACGAGAAATCGCTGGCCGATATTCTGGCGCAGGGCGGGTTTGAAGATCTGGCACAGGTGTTCGTGAAGATCGGCGCGATGAAGCTTGGGGCGAGTGCGGGATAGGGGACGAGCGGCTAGCGGCGACGGCGGAGGAGGGCCAACATTCCGAGGCCTGCAGCTCCGAGGAAGAGAGTGGATGGTTCGGGGACGGGGGCGGGCTCGTTGGTAAGTTCGAACCAGGCGTTCATGACGTAGCCATCGCCGAAGCCCGAAGTTTGCCAGGCGGCTTCAATAGAGAAGGCGCCCGCTGCGGCTGAGGCGTAAGGGACGATCTGTGAGCCATTGCATACGGTTTACCCGTCGGCGTCGGCGGGGAGCACGACGCAGTTGAGGGCAAGCGACGCGGCAAGATTGTTATCGACGAGGCCTTTGAAGGTGCCTATAGCGGAGGCGCCGTCGCCAGTGCCATCGAGCACTTTGAGATCGTAAAAAAGGTGCGCGGTGATATACGGACCACCGGCGTAGGCATCCACTGCGACTCCGAGGAAGGGCGAGGGCGCGTCTGGATCGGTTAAGCCAAAACCGACGCCCAGTAAGGCCGCCTGGGAGGGCAGAGAACAGAAGGCCAGGAGGACGGCGGAAAGTATCCCCTTCGCGAGTTGCATCTGACTAAGCTGTACGAACTAGGGCGGTGGTGTCAATGGGTGCGGGTACTGCACAGTACCAGGGCGGAACTTCGATTAGGAGAATGTGTGGGAGGAGTGTTACTTAGATGCGGAGGCGGAGCTTGCGGGGGTCGATGTAGAGCAGCCCGCCGAGGGCGAGAAAGGCGAGGCCGGAGAATAGCAGGCCGAGCTTGATGCGGCGCAGCCAGAGGCCGGCAAGTGGGCTCATCTGCGATTGCGGCGTGGCGTTGTGGTTGGTCCAGAGGACGTTTCCGGACTGGGCGGTGCATTCGGCGGCGAACTGGTCGAGGAAGTTTTTGGCTCGTTCGACGGCCTGTTCGCGATCGGGCGCGTGGAGGCGCACTTCGTACCTGCGGCCCTGGTGGTCAGCGTTGAGGAACAAGAGGGCGGCTTCGACACGTTGGGCGGCGCGGGTGCGGTCGAAGGCGGCCTGGACCTGATTGTCGGTGAGGTGGCCGACGCGAAGGTCGCCTGATGCTTCGACGCGGTCGGCGAGATAGGGGCCGTAGATTTCGGCCCAGTCATCGACGATGTAGGCGGCGGCGAGCAGCAGGACGCCAAGGAGGATCCAGCGCCTTGCCCAGGCGATGCGGGGCGGGGCGAGCGCGAGGTGGGGCTTGTGCGAGGGCATGGCCTTACTAGTGCGGCGGGGAGGGAACGCGGTTGCCGGCGATCCAGACGGAGTCGAGTTTGTGGATGTTGCGGATGTCGGTGAGGGGGTTGGCGCCGAGGACGAGGAAGTCGGCGGGGGCGTTGGGGACGAGGGTGGCGGTGATGGCGGGGCGGTTCATGCAGGCGGCGGCATCGGAGGTGGTGGCGCGGAGGACCTGGGCGTTGGTGAGGCCGGCTTGGGCGATCATGTCGAGTTCGAGGTGTTCGAAGTAGCCCTGGAAGCGTTCCGGGAGCGCGCCGGTGTCGGTGCCCATGGCGATGCGGATGCCGGCATCGGAGACCTTCTTCAAGTTGCGCATGGCGACGGGAAGTTGGGCTTTGTAGGTTTGGGCGGACTTGCTGGCGCGGATGGCGGCCTGGCGTTCGGGCTGCTTGAGCTGGGCGACTAGCGCTGCATCGGCTTCGCGGAGGAAAAAGGGGTCCTTGAAGAAGGCGGGCACCGATTCATAGACGTAGGTGGAGAGTTCGCGGGTAAGGGTGGGGCAGTAACAGATGTCGCGCTGCTTCATGAGGGTGATGAATTCGTCGTCGACATCGCGGTCGCGGACGGAGTGGGCGATGTAGTCGGCGCCGGAGCGGAGGAGGTCCTTGGCGTCGTCGAGGTAATAGATGTGGACGGCGACGCGGAGGCGGAGGCGGTGGGCTTCGTCGATGACGGCGCGGTAGACGGCGGGGGTCATTTTGCGGGAAGCGCCGAGGTTGTCGTCGACGCGAATTTTGATGATGTCGGGCTTGAGGGCGGCGACTT
This sequence comes from Acidobacteriota bacterium, assembly GCA_040007195.1. Taxonomy (GTDB): domain Bacteria; phylum Acidobacteriota; class Terriglobia; order Bryobacterales; family Bryobacteraceae; genus JAFLBB01. Next base: position 6,534 of record JBDTVQ010000277.1, read on the forward strand.
CGTGGACCATTGTGCGCGCGGCTTCGGGGGTGGTGGCGGTGATGACGGGTCCGGCGAAGTAGATGCGTGCGCGGTTGAGGGTGGGGGCGTCCTGTGCGGCGCGGGCGCGGGTAGAGGCGGCATCTTCACCGCCGAGGCTCCAGAGGGTAGTGATGCCGTAGCGGGCGTAGAGGGAGAGCTGGCGCGCGAGATTGGCATCCTGCTCATCGAGCGGCGGGGGCGGGCCGGAGACGCGGGTGACGTGGGCGTGCGCGTTGACGAGGCCGGGGATGATGGTCTTGCCGGCGAGGCGGGTGGTTTGTGCGCCGCGCGGGATGGGGGTGGAGGAGGCTGGACCGGCGGCGATGATTTTGCCTTCGCGGACGAGGAGGGTGGCGTTTTCGATGGGGGCGCGGGAGGTGCCGTCGATGAGGCGGACACGGGTGAAGGCGGTGGTGGTTTGGGCGGCGAGAGAGGCGGCGAGGAGGGCGAGGAGGGCGGCGGCGCGGAGGGTGGAGAGCATCGTAAATATGATACGGGGATTGCCGGGCGATGATTTATTTGCTGCTGTTGGCGCTGGTGAGGATAGAGCGAAACTTTCCGCGGGAGCGTCTGTCGATTTCGGGATTCTCAAACGACTATATGGTGAAGGAGCCGCGAGGAGGACTTTATGAAGTACGTCTGCTTGGGATATATCGAGGCGGGCAAGTTCGAGGGCATTGCGGAGAGTGAACGTAACGGAATGCTGGACGAGTGTTTCGGCTATGACGATGAATTGCGCGCCAGCGGGCACTTTGCGGGCGGAGAAGCGAGGCAACCGGCGAGCGGGGCGAGTACCGTGCGCTGGAAGTAGGGGAAGGGCGTTGTGACGGATGGTCCGTACGCGGAGACGAGGGAGCAGTTGGGTGGGATCCTGGTGCTGGAGGCGCGGGACCTGGATGATGCGGTCTCGCAGCATCCGGGAGTGAAATGGGCCTGTTCGAGATGCGAGCGGCGGCGGGGCAAGACCGATTCGAAGTGAGGATGATATGGCAAAAGTACGTGTAGCAGGGTTTGGTGTTTCGTTGGACGGATTCAGCGCGGGAGTTGAGCAGAGCTTGGAGGATCCGCTGGGCAAGCGGGGTCCGGAGATCTTTGAGTGGTTCTTTCCTACGAGGACATTCCGGGCGATGCACGGAGGGGAAGGCGGGTCGACCGATGTGGACGACGCTTTCGCGAGGCGGTCGATGGAGAACTTTGGGGCGTTCATCCTGGGGCGCAACATGTTCGGTCCGGTTCGCGGGCCATGGCAGGACGATTCATGGAAGGGATGGTGGGGGAGCAATCCGCCGTACCATGCGCCGACGTTCGTTCTGACGCATTATGAGCGGGAGCCGCTGGTGATGGAGGGCGGGACCACCTTTTACTTTGTGACCGGCGGAATCGAGGAGGCGCTGCGGCGGGCGAAGGAAGCGGCGGGCGAGCGGGACGTCAAGATTGGAGGTGGAGTTTCGACGGTGCGGCAGTATTTGCAGGCGGGGCTGATCGATTCGCTGCATTTTGCGCTGACGCCGGTGGCGCTGGGCCAGGGAGAAGCGCTGTTTCCGGGGATCGACCTGCGGGCTCTGGGATTTTCGGTAACGGAGCGTCAGGCGACGGAGCACGCGACGCATGTGGTGCTGACGAAGGGATAGAGGCTGAGTGGGCCGGAGGTACTGGCGGGCGATGCGGAAGGTTTTATGCCGCGAGCGTCGAAGCGAGTAGAAATCGGTTGTTGCCACGTCCAGACGTTGTTCAGAACCGGACACGTAGATGCCGGAATCGAACACCGATGCATCCTCGCCAAAGATCTCGATTCTCCGAATATTTTGTCCAATAGCATGCTTCTTGTAGTGGCAGCGCGGTTGCTAGAAGCATGTTCCATGCGGCAACCCACAACCTTCTACTTAGTGGTTCTCGGACTCGGTGCTATTGCGATCCCACATGCAGGCGCCCAGGCCGAAGCCGAAATCAACAAGAACAGTATTTCCGTCCATCGGGTCCGACGAGGAGACATGCCGATTCGCCTGATGCCCAGTGGCGAAATCACTTCCCTGACGCCTGCCGAGGTAACGGTAATGGTGCCCACCGGCACTACGCCGTCGCCGCAGGTTGGCCAGAAAGCTTCCGTCCAGGTCAATCCGCCCGATGTGATGATTGGAAATATTGTCGACATGGATCGAGCAACGTCGCTCGATTCCTACAAACTGACGATCCGGTTGAAAGACTCATTTCCCGCCGAAGCTACCGTAGGGCAGAAGGTTGGCAGCTTGATAGAAACCGGTGTACTGAGAGATGCGGTGTACTTTGAAAGGCCCGCGACCGCTCGCCCCAATACGGAGATGCCGCTTTTTGTGTTGGAACCGAATAGTGAGTTCGCTAAGCGAACCACGGTTGAATTTGGGCGTCAATCGGGCGCGTTGATTCAAATCATCAGCGGACTATCGCCCGATGATTTGGTCATTGTGACGGATACGGCCAAGTGGAGTTCTCACGAGCGCGTCCGGCTGAGATAGGTGGCGTGGGGACGCACAGACCGGGACGTTTATCTCACGAGAGTTAGTCGTTGGGGACGAGTTCGACGGGACCGTGGTGGTCGCAGTGGCCGTCGTGGGGGTGGTGGAGGTGGCCGTTGACGAGGTAGTCGGTGTGGTCGCCGTGGGGGACGGGTTCGTGGCCGCAGTCGGGGCCGTGGGTGTGGCCGGAGCAGGCGGGGTCAGGGGCGCAGGCGGCGGGGTTTGCGGAGGAGACGGGGATGGCGGATTCGTCGACGTGGTCGCCGTGGGGGGTGTGGAGGTGGCCGTTGTG
>JBDTVQ010000278.1:0-9298 GCA_040007195.1 Acidobacteriota bacterium
AGGCGTAATCGGGATGGCGGCGGCCGCGGATGAAGACCAGGGCGGGGGGGGGGCCGCCAGACGGATCGGCGAAGTGCATGTCGCGTAGGTCGGGGCGCATATTCAGATAGCCGTGGTACTTATCGGCGGCGCGCCAGGGGATGAAGAGGGCAGTGGCGATCACCATGGCGAGCGTGGCGGTGGTGGACAGGCCCTGCTGGTCGAGCGAGCGGGCGGTCCAAATGATGAGCGGGATGAGCATGAGGTGCCAGTAGCGCGCGCCGAAGTCGGGGCCGCCGCTGAACCAGTAAAGGGAATAGACGGCGGGGAGGAAGGCGGTGAGGGCGAGCAGGGTCGAATCGGTGCGATCCCAGCGGCGGAGCAGAAGACAGGCGATGAGGAGTGCGAGTGAGCCGCCCGCCCAGCCGAAGAGCTCGGTGTTCAGTTGGAACAGGTTCAGGGCGGCGTTGACGGCCGCGTCGGCAAGGCTATGGCCCGGATAGGGATCGAAGGCCCACGAGAGACCAACATCGGGACCGAAGCCGAGGCGGTTCACGCCGGGGTGATAGACGGTATCGAAGTAGTAGTTGAGCGTGGTGTAGAACGGGCTGCCGGTAAGGCGCGCGTTGTAGGCGAGCATGGCGGCGGCGGGCACCAGGAAGCCAGCCGTAAGTGCAGCCGGAGGTGCAAGGCGGCGCGTCGAGATCAGCAGATAAAGACCGGCGGCAGCGGCGAGGGCGGTGGCGTCCAGCATGCGTGTGGCGAAGAGTGCGCCGAGTGCCAGGCCAGACAGGGCCAGCCGGTGGATGCCCCCTTGTTGGACGAAGGCGACTAGCGGCAGCATCATCAGCAGCAGAAACGTGAGGCCGGCGGTGTGGCTCATGTAGCTCATGGCGAGAAAGAGGTTCCACGGCGAGGCGGCGAGCAACAGCGTGGCGAGCGCGGCGGCGGAGGGGGAGAGCAGGCGCGCGAAGAGTCGCTGGCCGAGGATCACGTTTGCGCCGGCGAGCAACGCATTGATCAGCCACGGCGCGCCGATCAGATGGCCGAGCGCGAGCAGCAGTGGATAGCCGGGCAGCGTGCAGGAGAACCACTCGCGCGTTCCTTGTACGAAGAGGTCGATATCAAAAGCGGCGGGGACAGGAGGTGGGGCGATGGCAATGAGACCCTGCGCGTACATGCGGCCCTGCAGCAGGAAGGCGAGTTCGTCGGCAATGTGCGGATGGTTCTCGTAGACGGTGAGATTCAGCGCGGCGGCGGCAATCGCGACCGCCGCGGTCAGGGGCCATACCGGAATGCGCAGCGTCCAATCGCAGGGCAGCGAACGGGAGGCGAGCCAGAGGTTTCCCAACTGCACGCAGGCGATGGCTCCAGCGGCGGCGAGTTCCAGCGCATAGAAATTCAGGTCGCGCGAAGGCGCGGCCGAGAGGGCGGCGATCGCGGCGATAAGAATGAGGAGTTGTGAACGCTTGAGCGGCAGGGTCAAGCGCAAGAGACCGGCGATGACGGCGATGGCCTGCACGGCGAACACCGCGAGCGCGGGCAGATGCGCACGCCACTGATCGAGCGCGAGATGTTGATAGTGAATGGTGTGGCCGGCGTTGGTGAACTGGAAGAGCGCCGCCTGCCCGACGGCGAGCAGCGCCAGCCAGAGCAGCGCCGCGTTCATCGCCGGTCCGAAAGCAGTTTCAGGTACACGCCACCCACGACACTGCGCGCCTGGAACCCGCGCTGCGTTCCTTCGGTGGTCCAGTACCAGTCGGTCATCGGTACGCGCGAGGGCGACTCGTTCAAGAACTTGTGAACGGGCGCGATCAGGGTCTCGAAGTCGGCACGGTTTTCGGCGAGCACGGCGCTCCACAGAATCCAGTCGAGCTTGGTGTAGTCGGAGCGGTTGTCGAGCGGAATGCCGTATTTGTGCTGCATGCGCTTATAGAACGCTACCTCTTTCCGCGCGATCTCGGGGTCGAACAGGTTGAGGCCCAGCAGGCGGTCCCAAACGAGATTGTACTTCTGGCTCCAGGTGCCCGGCTTGTCGAAGGCGAGGCGGTAGTGGTCGCCGTCGCGCGCCATGCGCTCCCAGTCGGTGGCCATCTTCTTCGCTAGTGTCATGTACTGCGCCGAGACATCGCCATGGCCGAGTGTCTTGGCGAGTTGGGCAAAGCCGCCGAGGGCGAGAATCGCTTTGATCGACAGGTTCGTATTGTGCGCCAGGTGGCCCGCGAAATCGTCTGTGCTGAGCTGATTGTCCGGGTCCATGCCTTTGTCTTTCAGATATTCGGCCCACTTGAGCAGCAGCGGCCAATAGGGTTTTGCGTAGTCGGCGTTGCCGTCGCGCTGTGCCACGGCCGCGAGCAGGATGAGCATGTTGCCCGACTCTTCGACCGGCATCTGGCGCTCCTCGGTCTTCTCGCCTCCGCCGTACACCTGGCCGTTCGCCAGCGGATAGGTGCCCAAGTCGTGAGGCGCATAGGGCCAAGGCCACCGGGGAAGTCTGGCGTAGTCGAGAATCGGAGTCAACATTCCTTTTAAGAGCGTGGGATTCAGCGCAAGGAACATCGGCGCGCTGGGATAGGTGACGTCGACGGTGGCGATGCAGCCGTTGGAGAAGTTCTCTTTCGAAAAGTAGAGGGCTGTGCCGTCGAGGTCGGCCACAAGTTTGTGCGCGGCCAGCGCCTGACGGTAGGCGAGGATCGAAATGTCGGCATATTGTTCGCCGCCGGACTTCACTAGGTCGGCACGCAGGGAACTGTCGAATTTTGTCGAACGGGCCCGGAGCGCTTCGAACTCGGCGGCGCCTTTGCGCAGCAGATCGGCCGCCGTGTCGCCCGTTCGCCGCCAGTAGGGACGCAGGTTGCGCTGGAAGTATTGGATGCTGAACAGATCGTCGTAGGCGGCCATCACGTAACGCGAAACCGCGGTGGCGCCGACCTGGCCGAGGTCAAGCCGCACGCCGATCACGGGCTGGTTGCGCGACGTCTGTGCCGGCGGATCGAGTTCGTCCTCCTTCGGCCAATCGCCGCTCGAGATCAGCGCGTTGCGATTGAGCAGATTCGAGGCGATGGTCCGCAGGCCTGCCTGCTCCGGTGCGGCGACGTAAAAGAAGCCCCAATCGATGCGGATGTTGTCGCCCGATTTACCGAGGATCTGTTGGTCCTGCGATCCGATGCGCAACACCTGCAAGCCATCGACGCGGATCCGCGACCAGGCCGAGCGCTCCTCCGTATTGTTCAACGCGAGTTGCGCGCCGCCGTCGAAATAGACCTGCACGGCGTGGGTGCCTCCATCGGTCGCGCGCGCTTCGAAGATGACGTAGGTCAGGGGCCGCGAAAGGACATCGAGATCGTCGGGCAGCGCCGGCGTGAGAAACGTTACATCGATGTGCACGCCATCCTGATCGAAGCCGTACGTGGTGCGAGTGGCGGTCATCTCGAACTTCGTCTGCTTGGCGGCGTCGAGCGAGCGCAGCCAGTTGCCGAGTATGCGATAGCCCTTGCCATCGATGCGCACGCCGGCAGCCAATTGCTGGTCGCTGCCCGTCCAGTGTTTCGTCGGCTGGGCGGTTACCTGGTCCGCGGTGGACCAGACGCTGAAGTACGGATCGTGCGCGATCAGCGGCGTAGCGGGCGGGCGCAGGTTGATTTGCGCGCCGAGAGTGGCTGCCAATGCGCATCCGGCGAGAATCGCGCGCTTCATCGGCCGGCCTTCTTTTTGACGGGGAAGTCTACTGAATCGGTTCGGGCGTCTTTCATGATCTGCTCCATCCTTTTGACGATGTCCGGATGCGAGTCCGACACATCTTTGGTCTCGCCGATGTCGGCGGGGAGGTCGAACAACTCGAGGTGATCCTGGTTCGCGCTCCGCTTCACGCCCTTCCAACGATCCATGCGAACGGCCTGGTCGAAGCCGCGCTCGTGAAACTCCCAGTACAAATATTCGTGATTTTGTTGCGGCTTGCCGAGTAGCGCGTTGACCATCGAGATGCCGTCGATGCCTTTCGGCGCGGGCACGCCGGTGAGTTCGGCGACGGTCGGCAGCACGTCCCAGAAGGCCCAAATCTGGTCGCTCACTTTGCCTTCGGGAATCTTGCCGGGCCACCGCGCAATCATCGGAACGTGGATGCCGCCGTCATACAGGTCGCGCTTCCAGCCCTTATACGGGCCGTTGGAATCGAAGAAGTCCACCTTGTGGCCGCCTTCCTGGTGAGCGCCATTGTCGGAGGTGAAGATCACCACCGTGTTGCGGTCCAGGTTGTGTTCGACGAGCTTCGCCATCAGCAGACCCACAGCGTTGTCCAACCGCTCAACCATCGCCGCGAATCCCTTCTCCGGGCTGGGCCACGGCTTGTCTTTGTACGAGCCATGATCGGGCACCTCCATTCCGTCACCGGTCTGATTTCCCAGTTCGTTGTTCGTGTGCGGAAAGGTGAACGGCATGTAGAGGAAGAACGAATGCGCGCGATTGCGGTCAATGAAATCGAGCGCGCGCGGGAGAATGGCGTCCGGTGCGTACACGCCCTTCGCGCCGTTGAAATTTTTGGGAATGAAGACTTCGGTTTCGTTCTCCCAAAGATGCTCCGGGTAGAACATGTGAGCGTGTAGCTGGCTGGGATAGCCGAACCATTCGTCGAAACCCTGCGCGTTGGGCCGGCCTAGTGTTGCCGGACCGCCGATGCCCCATTTGCCGAACATGCCCGTGCGATATCCCGCCATCTTGCAGATCTCGGCGATGGTGATCTCGTCGGGTTGAATGGCGATCTCGGGAGTGCGGTTGCCGCGAATCGTGGCGTGGCCCTGGTGTTTGCTCGTCATGAGCGAACAGCGCGAAGGAGCGCATACGGTCGCTCCCGCGTATGCCTGAGTGAAACGCGTGCCCTGGGCGGCGAGCTTGTCGATGTTGGGCGTGGCAATTTGTTTCTGGCCGTAGCAGCCGAGGTCGCCGATGCCCAGGTCGTCGGCCATGATGAACACGATGTTTGGACGCTGGGTTTGTGCCGCGAGCGGAAATGCCGTCGCGGCGGCCGCGGCTCCCAGGAAACTTCGTCGCTTCATTTCACACCTCTCTCGGTATCCATGTAGTGCCGCTCACTCACTTCCCGCAGGCGGGCCGCAGCCGATTCGGGCGTAATATCGCGCGCCGGGCCACAGAGCATTTCAAACCCAACCATGAATTTCCGTACGGTGGCCGAACGCAGTAACGGCGGATAGTAGTGCGCGTGCATGTGCACATGCGGATACTGATCGCCATCCGTGGGCCGCTGATGCAAGCCCATCGTATACGGGAACGGGCTCTCGAACAGGTTGTCGTAGCGTGTGGTGATGCGCCGCATGATGTTGGCAAGTGCGCGCTGCTCGCTTGCCGTCAATTCGTCGACCGCCGCCATGTGACGGCGTGGCAACACCAGCGTCTCGAACGGCCATACGGCCCAGAACGGAACCAGCGCGACGAAGCTGTCGTTTTCGCAGACGATGCGCTCGCCCGCCGCGAGTTCCTGTTGCAGATAAGAGCAGAGCAGGCACTTGCCATGAAGTTCGAGATGCGCGCGCTGCGTTTCGAGTTCGCGGATGTGTTCGAAGGGAACGCTCTCCACCGCCCATACCTGGCAATGCGGATGGGGGTTGCTGGCTCCCATCATTTCGCCGCGGTTCTCGAAAATCTGCACGGTGCTCACGTAGTCGAGCGCGCCCAGTTCGGTGAACTGGCGGGCCCATTCGGCAATAACCAGGGAGAGCGAGTCGTCGTCCATGCGGGAAACGGTGAGACCGTGGCTGGGCGACAAGCACAGCACGCGGCACAAGCCCCGCTGGCTGCGCGCGCGCAGCACACCGTCGTTTATCGCGAACGGTTCGCCATCGGGCAGAAGGGCGGCGAAGTCGTTATCGAAAACGAAGGTGGATTCGTAAGCCGGGTTGTGACGTCCGCCTGCGCGTTCGTTGCCCGGACACAGATAGCAGCCGGGATCGTAGGACGCAGGCGCCGGCTGCGGCAGGCGTTCCACCTGGCCTTGCCACGGGCGCTTGGTGCGGTGCGGTGAAACGATCGTCCAATCGCCGCTCAGCGCGTTGTAGCGCCGGTGCGGACTGCCGGTCAATCCCTTCACGCCGCGCGCTCCTCACTTGCCCCCGCTACGGCGCGGCACACAAAGATCACCGCGTCCTTGTCCGTCGCCGCCTTGTATCCGGCGATCAATCGCGCCTTCAGGTCCTCGACTGCATCGCGATGCACGAGGCTGATGGTGCAGCCGCCGAAACCGCCGCCGGTCATGCGCGAGCCGTAGACACCTTGGGAACCACGTGCAAGATCGACCATTACGTCGAGCTCACGGCAGCTCACCTCATAGTCGTCACGAAGGCTCTCGTGCGACGAATACATCTCCGCGCCGAACTCTTCCAAGCGGCCTGTCCGCAAGGCTTCGGCCGCACGCAGCACACGGGCATTTTCGGTGATGATGTGGCGGGCCCGGCGGCCGACGCGTTCGGGCCATTGCGGCATCCAGCGCGCGAGGTCGCCTTCGGTCAGGTCACGGAGCTTCTCCACGCCCGCGATGCGCGACGCCTCTTCGCAATCGTCGCGGCGTTCGTTGTAGGCGCTGCCCGCGAGGGCGTGCTTCACCATCGTATTGGCCACCACCAGCGATACTCCCGCGGGTAGCGGCAGGCGCTCGTGTTCGAGCGTGCGGCAGTCCAAAAGCAGCGCCTGCCCCTCTTCGCCGAAGCAGGAAGCAAACTGATCCATGATGCCGCAGCGCATGCCGACGAACTCTACTTCGGCCTGCTGACACAGCCGCGCGACTTCCATTGGCGGCAGTTCGACACGCGCCAGGGCAAGCAGTGCTTTTGCGCAGGCTACCTCGAGCGCCGCCGATGAGCTCAAACCGGCCCCCAGGGGAATCTCGCTGCGAATTAGCAGGTCGGCGCCGCGTAGACGGTGCCCGGCGCGCTCGATCTGCAATGCCGCGCCCTGCACGTAATCCTGCCAGGTGTGGGTGGGCTCGGCATGCGCATCGTCGAGCGAGAATTCGATCGATTCGCCCAGATTTGCCGAATAGACGTGAACGAGCCGGTCGTTGCGTGCCGCCGCGCCACACCATGTCTCAAAGTGAATGGCCGCCGGCATGACGAATCCGTCGTTGTAATCCGTGTGCTCGCCAATCAGGTTCACACGGCCGGGCGCGCGAAACAGGCGCGGCTCACGGCTAAAAAGCCGGCGGAACTCCTGTGTCAAAGAAGTCGTCATCGTGAGGCTCGCGGCGCCGCCCCCCTCCGGCTTGCCAACAGGAAGGCCGCGCCCGTGACGGCGAGCACGCCGCCCCAGGAGAGGTTGATGTTGCGTCCGTTGCTCTTGTGGTATTGCGCCGGATCGGAGGCGAGTCCGTACACGATCAGGATCAATCCCAAGAGACCGAGCAACCCGCCGAGTGGCTTTCGAATATCTAGATCCATCAATCGTCCTCTACCAGAAAATTACGTTTAGCGCCGCGACCAGCGCCAGGATGATCAAGCCCAACGTGGCCGGCTTTTGGTGCCACGCCAGACCGGCGTCGGATTGCCGCTCAGTGAGCGACCATACAAGTCCGCGCATGTCTTCCTCGCGATGCGGGCGGGTGGCGAGGCTCACGGCGATCGTTACCAGGAAACAGGCGGTCCAGGCGTAGATTGCCGTCCAGAAGTTTTGCGCCATTTCGCTTGGATAGAACATCATCACGCCGAGCCACCCGCCTTTAATCCCCACGGCAGAGCCTGCGGGAAGTGATAGCCCATGATGCAGCGCCGCGGCCGCCGTGCCCGAGACCAGCCCGAAGAATGCCCCATGGCCAGTGGCCCGTTTCCAGAACATGCCGAGCAGGAACGTCGCGAACAGCGGTGCGTTCACAAAGGCGAACACGAGCTGCAAAAAGTCCATGATGTTGTTGAATTGTGTCGCGAGATACGCCGCCGCCACCGATGCGCCAATGCCGCCCACCGTCGACGCGCGTCCCATCCACAGGTAGTGCGCGTCCGATTCCTTGGGCCGGATGTAGGCCTGATAGATGTCGTAGGTCCACACGGTGTTGAATGCCGTGACGTTGCCCGCCATGCCCGACATAAACGAAGCCATCAGTGCCGTCAACCCGAGGCCCAGCATGCCGGAAGGGAAATAATGACCGAGCATCATCGGGATGGTCATGTCGTAGTTCAGGCTGCCGTCGGGCTTGAGCGGGAGTTGGAAGCCTTCGGCGCCGGAAGTCTTCGTGAGAGCGATGGCGATCATGCCCGGCACGATCACCAGGAAAGGAAAGATCATCTTCGGAAACGCGGCGATCAAGGGCGTTCGCCGCGCGGCGAGCATCGAATCTGCCGCCATGGCGCGCTGCACGACAAGAAAGTCCGTGCACCAGTAGCCGAACGACAAAACGAACCCAAGTCCCATCAGCGTCCCGAACCACTCCACTCCCAACGGGTTGGCCGAGGCGCTGCCCATAGTCCCCCATAGCGAGGTGAATGCGCCCGGCGCAAAGCCGCGCCCGGTGGAGACGACGGTCAGGCGAGTCATCAGACCGCTCCATCCGCCGACATTTTCCAGGCCGAGCAATACGAGCGGCAGGAACCCGGCGACGATGAGGAAGAACTGAAGTACTTCGTTATATATGGCCGACGTCAGCCCGCCCAGCGTGATGTAGAGGAGCACAACGACCGCCGAGAGCAGAATGCAGGCGTTGAAATCCCAGCCGAGCAGCGCCGTGAGCAGCAGCCCCATGGCGTAGAGCGAGATGCCTGAGGAGAACACGGTCATGGCGGCAAAGCTGAGAGCGTTGAAACCGCGGGTCTTTTCGTCAAAGCGCAATTTTAAGTATTCGGGCACGGAGCGGGCGCGCGAACCGTAGTAGAAGGGCATCATAAACACGCCGACGAATACCATGGCGGGCACGGCTCCAACCCAATAAAAGTGCGCGGTCGCAATTCCGTATTTGGCGCCGGAAGCTGCCATCCCCATAACCTCTTGCGCCCCGAGGTTGGCTGAGAGGAAGGCGAGTCCGGTCACCCAGGCAGGAAGCGCGCGCCCGGACATGAAGAAGTCGTCGCTTGATTTCATGTAGCGCTTCAGCGCAAAGCCGATGCCGAGCACGAACACGAGGTAGGTGCAGAGGATGAGATAGTCGACGGGGGCCAGCTCTATGCGAGGCATGAAAATAGTATCCGTTAAGCGGTTAAATCGTAGCTCACGTTAGTTTACACGCCTCCGCCCGGTTTGTTCGGGTAATATCGTGACGTGCGTTCCGCCTTCGCTATTTTGATTGCGCTTTCATTACGGGCCGCGCCCTCCGAATTTCAAATGCGAG
>JBDTVQ010000279.1:0-9288 GCA_040007195.1 Acidobacteriota bacterium
CCGAACGCTTCGGCCAGCCCTCCGTCCTCGGCGAATTGGTCGCCGGCATGGTGCTCGGCAATTTCATCCTGACAGGCTTGCCCTGGTTCCAGTTCCTCGGACACAACGAGATCCTGCATGCCATGGCCGAGGTGGGTGTCATCCTGCTCCTGTTCGAGGTGGGTTTCGAATCGCGGCTCTCGGAATTGATCTCGGTGGGCAAATCCGCCTTCCTGGTGGCCACCATCGGCGTCGTCGCCCCCATGTCGCTCGGCTACGGCGTCTCGTCCCTGCTCTTTCCCCAGGGCGGTTGGTGGATGTACCTCTTCGCCGGCGCCACGCTCTCAGCCACCAGCGTCGGCATCACCGCCCGCGTGTTGAAGGATCTCAAACGCACCGAATCCCGCGAATCGAAAATCGTCCTGGGCGCCGCGGTGCTCGACGACGTTCTGGGCCTCATCGTCTTGGCCGTCGTCAGCGGCATGGTGTCGTCCCTGGCCTCCAGCGGCAGCGCCCAGGTCGAACTGCTTCCCGTGGCCGCCATCATCGGCAAAGCCGTGGCCTTCCTTGCCGGCGCAATCTGGATCGGCCGCTTCGTGCATCTGGAGGGCCTCAAGATCGGCATCAAATTCCGCGTTCCCGGAGTGCCGCTTGCCATGGCCGTCAGCTTTTGCTTCCTGCTTTCGGCGCTCGCCGGCTATGTAGGACTCGCCCCCATCGTGGGCGCCTTCGCCGCCGGCCTCGTCCTCGAAGAGGCCGACTATGAAGCCTTCCACGTCAAGGACCCGCCGCTCGATCAGTACATCAGGCCCATGTCGATGGTCTTCGTGCCCGTCTTCTTCGTCATGATGGGCCTGCGCATCGACCTCCGTACCTTCGCCTCCATGCAGGTAATCGAGTTCGCCGCCCTGCTCACCGCCGTCGCCATCTTGGGCAAAGTCATCTCCATGTTCGGCGTCATCGAAAAGGGACTCAACCGCCTCGTCGTCGGCGTCGGCATGGTCCCCCGCGGCGAAGTCGGCCTGATCTTCGTCGGCATCGCCGCCGCGCAACAGGTCGCCGGCAAACCCGTCTTCGACGCCAACGTCGTCTCCGCCATGGTCGTCATGGTCATGTTCACCACGATGATGACCCCGCCCCTGCTCAAGTGGGCTTTCGCCCGCAAGACCACGGCAACGTAATCGAAGCGGGCGCCAGTCCACGCTCTCTCTGAAGATACGGATGACCCGATACCCGCTTTCCCGGTGGCGCGGGCCGGATCGGGCCGCTATCCCTGACAGGGCGAGACAAAAAGCGTGAAGCTGGAAATCGTGACAAAGTGTCCTATTTCCGGTACTGTGAGAGGAGAACGAGAAGGAATTGCCTCATGCAAGTTACCGTTCAAATACCCGACGATATCGCCCGTCGCCTCACCGAGGCTGGCGGCGATCTGTCGCGCCGCGCGCTGGAAGGCCTGGCCTTCGAAGAATTCAAGAACGGCCACATCAGTAAGCCTGAACTGCGGCGTTTGCTTGGTTTTGGAACGCGGTATCAGCTCGACGGTTTTCTCAAGGCCCATGGCGTGTATGAAGATTACACGATGGATGATCTTGAGCGCGAACGCGAAACCCTGAAAAGCCTGGGGTTTTAAGAACGTTGCGGTTGGTCATCGCCGATACCAGTCCGGTCAACTATCTCATTCTGATTGGGCAAATCGAACTGCTTCCCCAGCTATTCGAAAAAGTGGTTCTTCCCACCGCTGTGCAAGATGAGCTGGGCGATCAAGATGCGCCGCCAGAAGTCCGAAAATGGATTGCCAACCCTCCAGTTTGGCTTGAAATATACGAAATAGCCGGTCTGGAGAAGGACTTCATAGAAGGGCTCGACAACGGTGATGCGGCCGTCATCGCTCTGGCCTCCCGGCTTGAGGCTGATTTGTTGCTGATGGATGAACGCGCCGGCGTTCTAGCGGCACGTATGAAGGGGCTCAAGGTAACCGGCACGCTCAGCATCCTCGATCTTGCGGCGGATCGCGGCCTTCTTGATTTTGCCCAGGCTATTCAACAGCTCGAAAAGACAAGCTTCCGGCGACCCGTGGAAGTTCTCGAAGGCCTCTTACAAAAGCACAAGGAACAGCGCTCGTAGCAGTGTGAAAAACGCTCACCCGCGCCTCGGTCAGAGAGACATGGGAAAAAAATGCTTGCAGTAGCGCCAATCGCTCACCGCTTGATCGTCGATGATGACGGTAGGTTTCGGCAAGAACGCAACAAAGCAGTCTGAAATTCCCAATTCTTCAGCCGACTTTCTGGCGTACTCCGCGCCCCCGCTACTCCAAAGATAGAGCGACGCGCCCTCTCGATATAGACACCTAACTCGGTCCACGACGCTTGGCATCGGAATGCGTTTGGTCCCGATTGAGCGAACGAGCGTATCGTCAACGTCTACAAATACAATTGGCTTGTCCAACGCAATCACCTCTGCGTGTGCCGAGTATAATAAGGCCCAAAGATGCGTCCCGGCGTCACTCGCCACTCAACCGCGTTCGTATCTGCGTGCATCTGCGTCCATCTGCGGCCAATTCCAAACCCCCCGCAACATAATCCCCCCCGCCACGTCTCCTGCTAAGATATTGCCTTCTCAATCCGAACGAGGGAGCGCGTCCGTGAGCCAGAAAAAACATCAGCCTTTCGTCCCCGAGAACATGAAGATGACCGAGTTCACGGTTCGCGCCGTCCTCATCGGTCTCGTCCTCACCATCGTCCTCGGCGCCGCCAACGCCTACCTCGGCCTCCGCGCCGGAATCACCATCGCCGCCACCTACCCGGCCGCCGTCATCAGCATCGCCGTCCTTCGCCTCTTCAAAGCCTCCGTGCTCGAAGAAAACATCGCCCGCACCGCGGGCTCCATCGGTGAATCCGTCGCCGCCGGCGCCATCTTCACCATCCCCGCTTTCGTCATCTCCAAATCCTGGGCCAGCTTCAACCCCGGTGAAGCCTACTGGAAATCCACCGTCCTTATGGTCACCGGCAGCATCCTCGGCGTGCTCTTCGTTTCCCTCATGCGCCGCGTCATGGTCGAAGACCCCGAACTGCCCTTCCCCGAATCCGTCGCCGCCGCGGAAATTCACAAGGCAGGCCAACGCGCCGGCGAATCCGCCAAGCTCCTCGGTTGGAACATGCTCGTCGGCGGCGTCATCTATCTGCTCGGCGCCATGAAGCTGTTCGTGGTGAATCACGAATACGCTATGAAAATCGGCGAGCTCGGCAAAAGCGTCGTCCGCCTCGGTGGTGACCGCACCATCGCCGTCGGCGCCGCCAGCAAATTCGCCGGACCCGACATCTCCCCCGCCTACGTCGGCGTCGGCTACATCATCGGACCCAAACTCGCCGCCCTCAACTTCGCCGGTGGCGTCCTCGCCTGGGGCCTCATGGTCCCGCTGCTTCTCTTCTTCATGGGACCCTCGCTCCAGCAATACGTCCCCGCTGGCTCCGGACCCGAAGGCTGGGACGGCATGGCAACCGCCGTGTGGCGCTTCATCGTTCGCCCCATCGCCGTCGGCGGCATGCTCGTCGGCGCCGCCAACACGCTCTTCAAGATGCGCAAAAGCATCGTCGGCGGCCTCGGCCGCGCCTTCAGCGAACTCGGCGGCGAAACCGTCTCCCAGGAAAACCTCAGCCGCACCGAACGCTACATGAGCGCCAAGGTCGTCTTCGCCTTAATCGGCATCATGTTCCTCGCCATGCTAGTGCTCTATATCAATCTTTCGGGCAATGTCCTCATAGGTGCCGTCGCCGCCGTCGTCATGATCGTCGTCGGCTTCTTCTTCGCAACGGTCTCGGGCAGCCTCGTCGGCTTAATCGGCTCGACCAACAATCCCATCTCCGGCCTCACGCTCTCCACGCTCATCATCGCCGCGCTGCTGATGGTCTCCCTCGGCGCAACCGGCGTCTCAGGCGTCGCCACTGTCCTCGGTGTCGCTGCTGTCGTTTGCGTCTCCAGCGCCGTCGCCGGCGAGTTGCTCCAGGATTTCAAAGCAGGCTACATCCTCGGCGGCACTCCGCGCTCCATTCAAATCGTCGAGTTGATCGCCGTCGTCGTCGCCAGCCTTGTCATGTACTTTCCCCTGCTCGTCCTCCACCAGGGCAACATCAACGCAGGCGGCACCGGCTTTGGCGATCCCAAACTCTCCGCCCCGCAGGCTGGCCTCATGGCCCTCCTCGCGCAAGGCATCGTCGGCGGCGATATGCCCTGGCCCCTTGTCGTCGTCGGCATGATGATGGGCATCGGCATGATCATGTCCCAGGTCAAGAGCCCCATGCTCGTCGCCGTAGGCATGTATCTTCCTCTCGGCACCACCTTCGCCATCTTCGTCGGCGGCGTCATCCGCTGGATCACCGACGGCCGCGCCGCCCGCGCCGGCATGAACGAAGGCCAGCGCATCCGCATCGAAAACGCCGGCATTCTCGTCGCCAGCGGCCTCATCGCGGGCGAAGCGCTTATGGGCCTGGTCGACGCCACCATTCGCTTCTTCGACCGCTCTCTGCCCGAACTCCTCGCCACGCCCTCGTACAGCGTCGGCCTGCTCGTCCTCGCCGCCATGGCCGCCCTGCTTATCATCGTGCCCATGAAATACGCGGGCTCCCCCGACGAACCACCGCCGCCCCAGGCGATGATGTAAGTACCGTCGGCAAACCCGAACACCATGTCCCTCATGCAACAGATCCGCGACTACCGCGTCCCCAAACGCGCCGTCGCCGTCTGGTGGCTCGGCCAAAACGGCTTCATCTTCAAAACCCCAGAAGGCACCACCGTCTCCACCGACCTCTATCTCACCCACAGTTGCGAAGGCCTCATCCCCAACTTCGATCTCAAACGCCAGGTCCCCATCTACATCGAACCCGAAGACCTCGAGCTGGACATCTTCACCTGCACCCACAACCATCAGGACCACACCGATCCCGAAACCATCCGCCGCCTCGCCCACAAAGACACCATGGCCTTCGTCGGCCCGCCTCCCTCCTGCGGCATCTATCGCGCCGAAGGCGTCACCGATGACCGCATCCACATGGCCTGGCCCGACGTCGAGCTCAATTTCCGCGATGTCGAAATCCACGGCACCTTCGCCCTCCCCACCGACGCAACCGACCTCAACCACATGGGCTTCGTCTTCGCCTTCGGCTCCGGCCCGCGCATCTATGTCACCGGCGATACCGACCACACCGAGCTCCTCGTCTCCGCCGCCAAACACAAACCCGATGTCATGATCACCTGCATCAACGGCGGCTTCAACAACATGTCCCACTTCGAGGCCGCCGACATCGCGGGCAAAATTCAACCCCGCCTCGCCATCCCCTGCCACTACGACATGTTCGCCGACAACTCAGTCGACCCCGGCCAGTTCCGCGCCTCGCTCACCCTCCGCGCGCCGAATGTAAACTACTGCCGCCTCGCTCACGCCGAGCCCTTCGTCATTGAGGCCTAACCGTGCGCATCGCACAGTGGATCGTACGCATCGCCTTGATTTTTCTTTGCATCTGCGACCTCTGGCTCATGAGCCGCATCTACCAATTCGGCCCCGGCCTTCTCGCCGAATCCGCGTCGGGCGGGACAATTCGCCTGCTTCCTGTACAATGGGCGGCTGCCGGATACGTGTGGTTGGGTGGGCTTATCTCGGTTCAGTTGCTGTTGGTTGCGGTGGAATTGGTGCTGCAGGGAAAACTGCGCCGCCGCCACCCAGTTGCGGGAGTTAGTCCTACCCGCTAGACTCAAATCTTTGTGGACCATCTGGAGGATCCATGGCCGTTGAACAAAAAGTAAAGCAGATCATCGTCGAACAGTTGGGTGTGGATGAGGCTCAGGTCGACGATACGGCCTCATTCGTTGAAGACCTCGGGGCCGATTCGCTCGACATCGTCGAGCTCGTCATGGCGTTTGAAGAAGCGTTCGACCTCGATATTCCAGACGAAGACGCCGAAAAGATTGGCACCGTTAAGGATGCCGTCGAATACATCAAAGGCAAGAAGAAGTAAGGAACCCGTGGGCGCCCCCCGGTGTGGTCGAGGCGCTTTGCGCCCGCACCGGAATGCGTCGCTATTTCGGTTCTTTTACGGAGACAGAATTTGTCACGGAGAGTAGTCGTTACTGGCGTTGGAATTGTGTCCGCGCTGGGCATCGGTACCCAAAAAACCTGGGACGGCGTGAAAAACGGCCGGTCCGGCATTCGCCTTATCCAGCAGTTTGACGCCACCAAATTCAGCGCTCGCATCGCTGGCGAAGTTCCCGATTTCGATCCCCTGCAGTTCATCGAAAAAAAGGAATCCCGCAAGATGGGACGCTTTATTCACTTCGGCGTCGTCGCCTCGCAGTTCGCCATGGAACAAAGCGGACTCGAGATCACCGATGAGATCGCCGAAGACGTCGGCGTCTACATCGGCAGCGGCATCGGCGGATTCGAAGTCATCGAGCGGGAACATAAAATCCTGCTCGAAAAAGGGCCCGGCCGCATCTCGCCCTTTTTCATTCCGGCCACCATCATCAACCTCGCCTCCGGCCAGGTGTCCATCAAGTACGGTGCCAAAGGTCCGAACTCGGCCACCGCCACCGCCTGCGCCAGCAGTGCCCATTCCATCGGTGATTCGTTCCGCCTCGTACAGCGCGGCGAAGCGATCGCCATGATCTGCGGCGGCGCGGAAGCGGCCATCACACCCCTCAGCGTCGGCGGATTCGCCGCCATGCGCGCGCTCTCCACTCGTAACGACGAGCCCGAACGCGCCTCACGTCCCTGGGATCACGATCGCGATGGCTTCGTCGTCGGCGAAGGCGCGGGCATCCTCGTCATCGAAGAGCTCGAGTTCGCCAAAAAGCGCGGCGCCAACATCCTCGCCGAAATCGTCGGCTACGGTATGACGTCCGACGCTTATCACATCACCTCCGGTGCCGAGACCGGCGAAGGTATCATCCGCGTCATGCAGCGCGCCATGAAGGACGCTCAGATCAACCCCGACCAAATCGACTACATCAATGCCCACGCAACGTCGACCCCCGTCGGCGACCAGATCGAAGCACTTGCGTTGCGCACCTATTTCGGCGAAAACGCCAAATCGATACCCGTGAGTTCCACCAAATCCATGACCGGCCACCTCCTCGGCGGCGCCGGCGGACTCGAAGCAGGCATCACCATCATGGGCCTCCTCGAACAGGTCGCTCCGCCCACGATCAACCTCGAAACCATCGATCCCGATTGCTCCGGCCTCGACTTCATCACCGGTTCCGCTCGCGAAATCAAAATGAAGTACGCCCTCAGCAATTCGTTCGGCTTTGGCGGCACCAACGGCTGCCTCATCTTTAAGAAGTTCGACGAGTAATATCCGCCAGGGGCCCATCGGAGACAAAACTCCATGAAAATTTTGGTCGCCATCAAACAGGTCCCCTCGCGCGACTCCTATCTCAAAGTCGACGTCTCCGGCCGTTGGATCGACGAATCCGATCTCACCTTCGAGATCAATGAACCCGACGCCTACGCCCTCGAAGAAGCTCTGCAACTTCGCGAAAAGCACGGCGGCGAAGTCATCGCCCTCTGCGCCGGACCGGAACGCGCTTCTGCTTCCATCCGCGAGGCCCTCGCCAAAGGTGCCGACCGCGCCGTCCACATCGTCGAAGACAACCTTGCCTCCGCCGACACGTTCCACTTAGGCCACCTCCTCGCCAAAGCCATCGCCGCCGAAGCCCCCGACCTCATCCTCACCGGCCTCCAATCCGACGACTTCGGCCACGGCCAAAGCGGTGTCGTAGCCGCTGAGTTACTCGGCCTCCCGCACGCCACCATCATCATGCAGGTCGAAGCCGCCGACGGCTCCATCCGCGTCAAGCGCGAACTCGAAGACGGCTGGTTCCAGCACATCACCCTCCCGCTCCCCGCTGTCCTCACCATTCAAAGCGGCATCAACAAACTCCGCTACGCCACGCTCATGGGCATCAAAAAGGCCCGCACCAAAGAGGTGAAGACCACCACCGCCGCCGAACTTGGCGTCACCCTCGCCTCCCATGCGGCGATTGAAAAGGTGTACGCGCCGTCGCGCTCCAAGCAAACCGTCATCCTCGAAGGCACCCCGCAGGAACAGGCCGCCAAGCTCGTCGAAAAACTCCAGCGGGAGGTGCGAGTCCTATGAGCGTCCTCGTCGTTCTCGAACAGACAGCCGGACGCTGGCACCGCATGTCCTGGGAAACTCTAGCCGCCGCCCAGGAGATCGCCGCCGCTCTCAACACCACCGCCACCGCTGCCGTCATCGGAAACAGCGCCGCCACCCTCGCCGTCGATCTCGCCTCCAAACAACTCGCCAAGGCCATCGCCGTCGAACACGAGCTTCTCAACACCTACTCCGCCGACGGCTATACCGCCGCTCTCACCCAGTTAATCGAACGCGAAAAGCCCACCCTCGTCCTGTTCCCCCACACCTATCAGGTCCGCGACTTCGCCCCCAAGCTCGCCACCCGCGCACAACGCACCCTCATCTCCGACGTCGTCAAGATCCGAGTCGAATCCGGCGACCTAGTCCTAGTCCGCCAGCTCTTCCAAGGCAAGCTCAGTGCCGACTACCAATGCAACGGCGACGGCCCCCACTTCGCCTCCATTCAAGCAGGCTCCTACCAGGCCGAAGCCGTCGTCTCCGGCGCCGCCCCCGTCGAAACTTTCACGCCCGGCCTCGCCGCCAACGCCATCCGAGCCAAAGCCGAAGAGCCCTTCCGCGAATCCGCCCGAGCCGTCGACCTCACCAGCGCGGACTTAATCGTCAGCGTCGGCCGCGGCATCAAGGAAAAGGAAAACCTCCCCGTCGTCGAAGCCCTAGCCGCCGCCTTAGGCGCCGAACTCGCCGCTTCCCGTCCCATCTGCGACAGCGGCTGGCTCCCCATGGAACGCCAGGTCGGCTCCAGCGGCCAAACGGTTTCCCCCAAGGTCTACTTCGCCATCGGAATCTCCGGAGCCATCCAACACCTCGTCGGAATGAAGGGAGCAAAAACCATAGTCGCCATCAACAAGGACCCCAACGCGCCTATCTTCGACGTAGCCGACTACGGCCTTGTCGGAGACCTGTTCGAAATCGTCCCCGCCCTAACCGAAGCCATAAAAAAAGCAAAGGCCTAATCGGGTCACGCCGCACAGCCAAATCCATCTCCCCTGTTTCCTGCCACTTCCAACCCCTCGACCGCCAACACCACTCACCTGTCTGCTATTTGAGTGTGCATGGCAACTCCAAAACATTCCCAAGCCTCCACGCTCACCGCAGCCCAAACCCAAGCCATCGCCCACCTGGCATCCGGCAAATCGCTATC
>JBDTVQ010000280.1:0-9287 GCA_040007195.1 Acidobacteriota bacterium
GTGGAACGGCGCGCCCGCCGGCGTTTCCACCGACATCTATGCGCTCGGTGTCTTGCTCTACCACCTCACCACCGGCCGCTTCCCGTTTCTGGCGCGATCTGTCTCCGAGCTTCGCGACGCTGTAATGGCCGGTCAGCGCGTCCCGCTTCTTGATGCGCGTCCCGACCTGCCCGCCGCCCTCGCGCATGTGATCGACAAGGCTTGCGAGCTCGACCCGCAACGCCGTCCTCACAGCGCCGGCCTTCTGAGCCGCGAACTGTCCGAGTTCCTCACCACTCCCCAGCCCGCGAAATCCTCTCGCCGTCGCGTCCTCATGGAATTCACCTGGCTCCTGCTGCCATTCGCTGGAGGCATCGGCGTCTACCTCTACTTGGGGCACAATCGTTCCGTCGTCCCGGCCCCAGCACCCGAAATGTTCCTTGAGGCGCAAAAACTCATCGCCCGCTATGACCAGCCCGGCAACATCGACCGCGCCATTCCGTTGCTCGACGCGACCGTTGAGGCCGATCCCAACTTCGCTCTCGCTTTCTCGCTGCGTGCGCAGGCGAACACCATCCGCTACATCAGCGGCCGTGACCAGAAATTCCTCGATTTGGCCGTGGCCGACGCAAACCGGGCTCTCGCGATCAATCACGAACTCACGCCCGTCTATGTCACCCTGGGAATTCTTCACCTGACCACCGGCAGGCGCGACGTCGCCGTGCAAGATCTGCAGCGCGCCCTGTCGCTCGACCCCTCCAATGCTCACGCCCATCGCGTCATGGGGAGCTTGCTTGCCCAGCAAGGCCGCATCGATGACGCGCTGCGCTCCATCCAAAAGGCAATCGATCTCGATCCGGACGATTGGCAAGGCTATCAATCCCTGGGGAACGTTCAGCAGAGGCGGGGAAACAACCGGTCTGCCATCGAAGCTTTCACCCAGGGGCTCCGAAAAACTCCTGATAATCCCCTCATGCTCACGAATCTCGGTTTCGCCCAACTGCGTGCCGAAGACTTTTCCGGTGCCATCGAATCCCTCCAGCACTCCGTCGCTATTGCGCCTCGCTATCTTTCTTACGCCAACCTGTGTGAGGCCCTGCTGCTCGAAGGACGCTTTTCGGAGGCTGCCGCCAATTGTGAAAAAGCGGTCGTCATTGCCCCGGAAAACTACAATGCGTGGGGCGATCTCGGCAGCGCCTACCAGTGGATGCCGGAGGGAAAGGCAACAGCGGAAAAGCACTTCCGCAAGGCGATCGAACTGGCCGAAAAGGAGCGCATCCGCAATCCTAAGGATGCTCGGGTACTTGTAAAGCTCGGCACATACTTGGCCTCTGTCAACGATAAATCGCGCGCCATCGTATACGTCCGGCAGGCTCTCGCTTTAGCCCCGGACGACGTCGAAATTCTCTTTCAGGCGGGCGAGGCGTTCGAAGCCGCCGGCTTGCGCCTCGATGCGGTCAACGCTGTAAATGCCGCGCTCGAACACGGCTTCTCTCCGACCTATCTCGACCGCAGCCCGCAACTCACCCAACTCCGTAACGACCCGCGGCTAAAGCGCCGCAAACCAATTACACCATCAACACACTGAGAGGGAAATCTTGCCAACCAGAGACGTAACTATCACAATCAGTCCTGCGGACTCATTGGTTTCGGCCAATCCGTTCCAGATACCCATCCACGATGGAGATACGGTCAATATCAGGCACTCTGGACCGGAAGCTCTTGAAGTCGTTTTTTCGAGCGATACAATCGGTCGCCTCAGCCCTCAGCCGGATCAGGTCGTCCAACTCGGCGTGGGCGAAACTATAACCTTCAACGTCGAAAATGCACAAGCAAAGGTGTACCTGGTCCAGGTGCGGCCAGTCAACCGCAGAGTCAGCGTTCCGGGCACAACCGTCGGGACCAATTCCGGTGGCGCCGTCATGATGTTTCTTCCCTATTCGTCTTTTCAAACCGCCGCTACGATTGGCGGCCTCGAAGAGTTCCCTTAAAAAGCAGTTCTGCGCTGGCGCTGGCGGCCACTACCGCCCGCCGCACTTCTCCGCACGTATCTTCATCGCCTCCGGCATCCACTCGTTGAACTGCCGGATACGCGTTTCATGCGAAGGGTGCGTCGACATAAACTCGCTCGGCGCGCCTTTGCTCTCCTGCCCCATGCGCACCCACAGCTTCGGCGCCTCCCGCGGATCGAAGCATGCGCGCGCCACGTAGATCAGCCCCATATAGTCCGCTTCGCTCTCATGCTCGCGCGAAAACGGAAGCAGAATTCCGAATTGCGCCCCCACTCCCAATGCCCCCAGCACTAACTGCCGCTGTCTCGGCTCCATATCGCCCACCGACACAGCAGCCGCCATCGACCCAATTTGCACCAGCTTCTGATGCGCCATGCGTTCGGCCCCATGACGCGCAATCGCATGCGCAATCTCGTGACCCATCACCACCGCCAGGCCATCCGGGTTCTGCGTGATCGGCAGAATGCCCGTGTACACCGCCACTTTTCCGCCCGGCAGGCAAAACGCGTTCGCCTGCTTGTCGTCGATCAACTCGTACTGCCACTCGAAGCCAGGATCTTCACTCACCCTCGCAATGCGCGCGCCGATCTCCTTCACCATCTGCGCTTCCGGACCCTGGCGCACGACGGCCGACTGCCGCAGAATCTGGCGGTAACTCGACAGCCCGAGAGAAGCCTCTTGCTCGCGACTGATATCGACCAGTTGTTTGCGCCCGGTGAGTGGCACCTCTTCGCGATTGGCGATGAAGTAATAACCGAGATAGAGAGCAAATAAGACAAGCGGAAGCAGCCGGAATCCGGCGCGTTGTGATGCCATGCGGGCCTACTTCAGGAACATCCGCGAAACCATTCCGATCACGTCGTCCGCCGCCGAACCATCGCCATTCTGATCCAGCATCGGCGTCAACATGTCGAGGAATCCACCCCCGCCCTGCGGAGCCGCGGCTGACACCTGATTGCCCGATCTCTGCTTGCTCAGCGCGCCCATTGCCATTGCCGCAACCACCGGCAGCATCTGTTTCAGAAGTCCCGCGCCAAGCCCCGTTTGCGCCGAGGCGTGATCCGCCACCTGGCGGCTCACTTCCTTCGAACCGAACAGGTGCCCGAGAATTCCATTACCATCCTCGCGAATCGCTTCCGGATCGATCGCCTCCGGCTCATCGACATAACGCTGATGGTTCCCGTTCATCAGCGCTCCCAGTAGACTCTCCAGCCCACCCTCTTGTTGCACGTTTCTTTGCATGCCACCGGCGATCATCGGCAGCAACGACTGCAGCGCCGCCACCGTTTCTCCTTCGCCGAGCCCGAACTGGTCCGACAACTTCTGTACCGCACCACCGCCCTGTGCGCTCAAAATCGCTTGCAAGAGATCCATAATGTTTTCCTCCGGTCCGATCCGCATTCTAGTATAAAGGTGAACCGGGTTCGCCGGTTCATATCGGAAGGAGATAGTTTCCATGAGCGCAGATGCCTTAAAGGCCAAGTACAAACCTGTAATAGATTTCCTGAGCACGCGAGGAGCTCAGATCGCGCACCTGCACGAGGAGGCCGGCAAGCTGGTTCTCGACGCCAGCGTCCACGACGAAGCCGAGAAGAACCGCGTGTGGGATCAAATCAAGGGCGTTGACGGTAATTACGACGACCTCAAGGCAAACATCGCGGTCGACGCCAATGTCCCCGCGCCCGCCGTCACCTATACCGTTCAGGGCGGCGACACGCTCTCGAAGATCAGCAAGCACTTTTACGGCAACGCGAATCAGTACATGAAAATCTTCGACGCCAACAAGGACCAGCTTTCCGACCCCGACAAAATCAAACCGGGGCAGGTGCTGAAAATTCCCAACGCGTAACTTCGGCAAGGGACCGGCCATCCTTGCGCCGGTCCCTCCCCTCTGGCTATGTAGCCGTTACTTTGCTTCTGGCACGTAGCTGAATTCCGGCCGGAAACGGACCAGGTTCCGTTGGCTCGAGTCGACCACTTCCCCTAGCTTTTTGATGAGGGCTGCGTACTTCGCCTCGCCCATTGCTTTGCGGAACTCCTCGGTCGAGGAAGTATCTCCCAAGTTTGCATAGCCGACGTAGTTATGGAATTCGTAGACATTCCCGCCATACGACACACGGCTCGTGATGTAGCGCTTCGCCTTCCCCATCTGTTTATAGGTCTGCACGACGTCTTTCATCATGGCTGTGTAGTCGGCTACCCTGCCGGGTCTAACATGGTCCACCCGCACACTGGCGTAAGCATCGGGCGAACTATTCGGCGAATCGTTCCACGTCAGTTCCGGCACCGACGCGGTGATCTTAATCTCGGATCGCCCCGAGGCCCGCGCCAAACGGCTCACTCGTGCACTGCGTGGCAGCTCTTCGCCTTGCTGCGACAGCCATGTCTTATCCATCAACGTGTCCAGCCCCTTGATCGGAACCCACATATAGAACATCTGAGGACCTGTCAGGCTCGTCCAACACAGGCGCGGATGCGGAGCTTTGTTGGCCTTGTAGATCTCCGCCGTATCGCGCTGAACGTCAAAGAATTCGGCGGCGGTGTCAGCTGGAACCTCGTAGGCATACAACCGTGCCATTTGAGGCGCCGCTGGTGCTTGGGCCGTCATCGAAACGCTGAAGACGGCCGAAATGCAGGTCAGAAGCAGTGAAATTCGCATAGGAAATCCTTATCCCTCTCAAAATTTAGTTCTGGCGGGCGTCCGTCCGTATTCGGACTGGATCATCCCAAATTTGCTTCTGGCAGGCAGTAGTATACGGACTTTCACGAAAATTACAAGCCCCGTCTGATCGAGCTCCACGCCAGCCCCCCAAACGCGCGCCCCAGGCGTTCGCAAGGGTACACTGAAGGGAGATGCTGTCCATCGTCGTCCCCATCCACAACGAAGAGCCGGCCATCCTTCCCCTGTATGACCGCCTCACGTGTGTGCTCGACCGCATGCAGAAGCCGTACGAAATCATCTTCGTCGACGACGCATCCACCGACCGCAGCTTCGACCTGTTGGCAAATCTCGTCGAAACCGACGCGCGCCTCAAGGTGATGCGCCTGCGCCGCAACTTCGGCCAAACCGCCGCCCTCGCCGCCGGATTCGACGAAGCCCAAGGCAACATCATCATCTCGCTCGACGGTGACCTGCAGCACGATCCCGAAGACATTCCCGCGCTGCTTGCCAAACTCGACGAAGGCTTCGACATCGCCAGCGGCTGGCGCAAGAACCGCATCGACAACACGATCACGCGCAAGTTTCCGTCGCGTGTCGCCAACTGGCTGATGGCCAAAGCAAGCGGCGTCGACTTGCGCGACTTCGGAACGACCTTCAAGGCCTACCGCGCCGAAATTCTCAAGGACATCAACCTGTACGGTGAACTCCACCGCTTCATTCCGGCGCTGGCGAGCTTCTACGGCGCGCGCATCGCCGAAGTACCCATCCGCAATGTCCCCCGGCCCAGCGGCCAATCGCACTACGGCCTTGGACGTACGTTCTCGGTTCTGTTCGATATCATCACGATCAAATTTTTGCTGAGTTACTTCACGCGACCGATGCACTTCTTCGGCAAACTCGGACTCATCGGCACCACCCTCGGTGGACTGATCATGGCCTACCTTGCCGTGTTCAAGATCATGGGCGGCGAACTAGTGCAGGACCACGGCCCACTCATGATCGCCGGCGCCATGCTGCTCATCACCGGCATCATGATGTTTTCCACCGGTATACTCGGCGAGGTCATGATCCGCACTTACTTCGAGAGCCAGGGCCGCCGCATCTACGCAGTGCGTGAGATCCGCTGTAAGAAGGAATCGAAAGACAAGTCTCGCGGCACCGTAGCGTAGCTACCGCGCCAACACTTCCTCGAAGAACTTAAACGCACGCGGGTCCTTCGACTGCCCCAGCCAGAACATCGCCTGCTTCCGCACTACTGGGTTCGTATTGTTGCGCGCCACCTGAATCAGCAGCGGCGTGCCTTCGTCCTTTGGAAGCTGCGTTAACGCAAAGACTGCCTTCTTCTTCACTTCCGTATCAGGATCGTTCTGGATCGCCTCCGTGATGGCCTTCTGCGCTGGCGCCGAAGCCCGCTGCGCCAGCCAGAACAAAGCCTTCCCCCGCACCTTCACGCTCGCATCCTCTTTCGCCGCGCGCACAATCGCTGGAATCGCACCCGCTTCGGTGCTCTGCGTCAGGCAGAAAATCGCGTGCTCGCGTACATTCTCCGACGGGTCTTCCCGCGCCGCTCGCGCCACCACCTGATAGCCCTCCGCGCCGCGTGAATTCGCCAGCCAAAACAGCGACTGCTTTCGGATATGTTCGTTCGCCCCCGATGTTGCGAAGCGCTCCAGTGCCTTGGACGCCTCACTCCCCGCATGAACGGCGATCGCATGCAGCGCCCCGTCCATCATCCGCTCCGCCTCCCGCACGCCGTTCGACGCCACCACGTAGGTCGATAGAAAGGAAACACTCTGGGCGGGACTCACCTCCGTCAGCCAGTGAAACGGCAGCCCGCCGGCATCCAGCGGACAGTCCATCGAGAACGAGCGGATCTTGCCGATCACGCCGCCCTCGACGCGGAACAGCACATTCTCATGCGTCGGTCCTTCGAGCTTTACCGGGCCCGCCGGCGTTCCGCCGCCTTCCACCCGCTGCCCCTCCAAGACGCATCCGAAATTGTTGTTGTTCCAGCAGCACGAACTGCCTCCGCCCGGTATCCGCGGAATTGCGTATCCGATCCACGCCGGCCCGCCCTGTTTGGCTGCCGCCGCACGCACAGCCTGCTCCAGTCCCGCCCCGGCCCGTGCTGTCTCCAACTTTGCATTTGTCACAGGCGGTTGCTGAGCCAGCATCGCCGCTGTCGTCAGGAGCAGTGAGAATGTGCGCTTCATGGTTTTCTCCGCTTACTCGTTCCGCAACCCGCTACTTATTCAGCAGCTCCACCAGGAAGTCCGTGGCTTCTTTGCTCTTCATGTGGGAAAGCACTTCCACTGCCGTGCGCTTCAATTCCATGTTGGATTCCTTGCGCGCGATCTCGATTATCGGCTGCGCATTGCGCTGCGAACCAAGCGCGCGAATAATCCGCTTCTTCGTCTCGGGCTCCGGCGATGCTCCGTAGAGTTCCACCAACGCCTGCGCATTCGTCGGGCTGTTGTTGCTGCCCAGCATGTTGATTGCCCGTTCGCGCAGCCGCTGATCTTTCTCCGTGCGGGCCACTTCCAGAATCTTCGCCATGCTGTTGGCCGCCATCATGCCGTTCAGAATCTCGCCGCGCACATCGGTCGACTGCTCGGACGCGTACATGGAGGCCAGTTCGTTCGACGCTCCCATCGCGCCCAGATACCGGATCGCCTCTTTGCGCAACTCCACATTCGGTTCGCTCTTGGCTAGCGAAATCATCCGGTCGCGTTCGCCCGATGCCATGAAGCCCTGCAGGATCTGCTTCTTGATCGTCACGTCGCTCGCCGACGCATACACATCGGCCAGCAACTGCCGGTTCTCCGGGCCGCCAAATGCGCCTAGATTGCGCAAAGCCACCAATTGCAAATCCGGATTCAACGATCCCTTGGCCACACGCACCACCGCTTCCCGTGCCTTGGGCGAATTGCTCTGGCTCAGCACGAACAGCGCCCGCTCGCGCAGCTTCGGCGACGATTTGGTTTGCATCAGCTTCTCCAGCAGCGGAATGGAGCGTTCCGGATCGCTCTGCAACAGGCTGTTGATGGCCATCAGCTTGATCTCGTCGTCGTCGGCGTCTTCGGGCGACATCGGCTTGCCTGCCGCTTGCGCCAGTTCCACACGCAGTGCCTTCGAGTCGTTCAACCACCCGCTCTGCGGATGCGCCTTTGCCAGATCGTCCAGCGCCGCCGTAGCCTCGGCCGTGCGGCCCAGCTTGCCCAGCGTGTACGCCCTCCAATAGAGTGCCCCATCGGCGCGATCGCCGCCCGACGCCGCCGCTTCGGCAAACAGTTTCTCTGCTTCATCCCATTGCCGCCGGTCCAGCGCCCGCATTCCGCGCTGATACTGTGACCCGCCGCGCCGCCCATATTCGATATTGATCTTTGGCTGTAGCGCCATGTCGAGCTTCATCGCCACTCTCGCCGATATCGTTTCGGAGATCCTCTCGGAGACCTGTTCCGAGATCTTCGGGCCGATCCGGTCGAGATCCAATTCCGGCCCTTCGACGCGCACCCGTACAGGTTTCGGAGTAGCGTTCGGGTTCGGCATGGGCTTTGGCTCTTGCGCCATGCCCAATGCGGCGATTCCAATAAGCAATGCAACGAGTTTCATGTGAGACTAACCTTTCCTATCCACCTGCGTGCGGCGCGGCTGGTCGCGTAACCGCAACTGCAGAATGCGAAGTTTGAACACCAGCTCCTGGTCTGTGATGCGCTCGCGCAGCGGTGTCATCTGCGCCGAGGTGTTCTTATCCGGCTCGTGAGCCAGCTCGAGCAACACACGCTCGAGATCTTCCAACACGGCGGCCAAAGCCACCTGCCCCTGCCGCGCGGCCGTAAGTCGATACAGCCGGTTGGCGTCGATCAGCGATTCGGCCTTGTCGCGCTGGGAGTCCCAGTCAGACGCGCTCTCTTCGCTGTTTACAACATCAAGCAATATACGTTCGGAATCGGCCAGATGCGTGTCCAGTGCGGCGGCGAGAATCCGTTCCCGCCCGGCCTTGCCCGGCGTCCGTTCCGTTTTCGCGGCCCCGCGCTCGGCAACCACTGCGGGCGTGGTCACGCCATTGCTATACCGGCCCGCCAAGAACGCTACGGCTACCAATGCAGCCAGTGAGCCTGCCAGCACCAGGTGCCTCGGTGCAAACCAGTTCCGCCAGCCCGCAAGGCCAGCAGTCCGGCGTCCCAAGAGCTTCGGTTCGGCGGCTGCGAGGCGTGCCCATACATTGGCTTCATAAGCCGCTTCGCGGTCGGGAACCACCAGTTCGCTTGCCACCTGCAAATCGCGCTTCAACGCTTCGAACGCGGCCCGGCACTCAGCACACCCTGCCAGGTGGATCGATACTCCGGCGCTTGTTTCCGCGCCACCGTTGTCCGCGCCACCGTTGTCCGCGCCACCCACAGCCGGGCCACCCTCTGCTGCACCAACCTCTGCTGCGTCAGCCTCCGCCGCGTCAACCTCCGTCGCGTCAGCCTCGGCCGCGCCAAACTGCTCCTCGCACCCGTAATAATGCGCGATCAACTCTTCCTCGGTCGCGTGCCTGCGCGGAGTCACGTTCTCCATGCCCATTCTCCTTCCAGGTTCTCCACCGCCTTGCGAATCTTTCGCACGGCGCGAAAGATGGCGTGTTTCAC
>JBDTVQ010000281.1:0-9262 GCA_040007195.1 Acidobacteriota bacterium
GTGGACTTGGTGTGGAAGTAGGGACCGGAGTCGGAGAGGCGCTCGCCGCCGTTGTCGTTGGTGAAGACAATCAGCGTGTCGTTGTCGAGGCCTTTGCGTTGGACGGTGTCCACTACGCGTCCGACAGCGGTATCCATGCTTTCGACCATGCGGACGTAGTCGGCGCGTTCGCCATCGCGCCAGTTTTGCGCGTTGCGAATGTCGGTGGGGCGGCCGGGCGGCTGGAACGGCCAGTGGACGGCATTGAAGGGAACGTAAAGGAAAAACGGATTGGCGGCGTTGCGCTCAACGAAAGAGACGGCTTTGTCCGCAATCATTTCCGTGAGGTAGCCTTCGCGTTTGACGGGCTCGCCGTTCTCCCATAGGTCGTCGGAGCCGTCGTGATACTTGTGCGAGTACATGTCGGCGTTGCCGAGCAGGATGCCGAACGATTCATCAAATCCGTGGGCAGGCGGACGGAATTGGGGGCTCCAGCCGAGGTGCCATTTACCGAAGCAGGCGCTCTTGTAACCCAGCGGTTTGAGGGCGCGGGGGAGGACGTTGTCCGAGGGTTTGAGTCCGGCGGTCTTGTTGTTATTCGGTCCGAACGCCCATTCGAGATCGGGGCCGAAGCGCTGCTGGTAGCGGCCTGTGAGGAACGCGGTACGAGTCGGGGTGCAAACGGGACCGTTGGAATAGCAGTCGGTGAATTTCACGCCCTGGCGGGCAAGGCGATCGAGATGAGGCGTTTTGATCTCGCGCGAGCCGAAGCAGCCGAGGTCAGCGTAGCCCATGTCGTCGGAGAGAAAGAAGATGACGTTGGGCGGGCGCTTGGCGGGAGCGGCTTGAAGCAGTGGGGCGGCCTGGAGAAGCGGCGCGGCGGCAACCGTTGCCGCCGCGGAATGTAGGAACGAGCGGCGTAGCATGATCGCCGCCCCTATTGCTTCTTCTTGCCTTCGCCGCTGGGCCGGCGAACGGGAACGGATTTCCAATCGGTAGCGGCGATGCCGTTCAGGTCGTAGACAACCCGGCCGTCACGCACGGTGAGCTGGGCGGTGATCTTCTGGTTGCCGTCCATGCGGCCGCCGAAGCTGTCGATGTAGCCAAACTTGCCATGGTCGACGGAGAGCACGGTGACGTCGGCTCCGGCGCCTTCGGTGAGGTGGCCGAGTTCGGTGTGCTTGATCTCTTTGGCTGGCTGCCAAGTGGAGGCGTCGATGACCTTGGCCAGAGGCATACCGAGGATGAGCATTTTCGACATGGTGGTGGCCATATCCTTCATGCCGGCGTTCATGGAGCCGGTGTGAAGGTCGGTGGAGATTGAGTCGGGCCAGAAGCCGGCGGCTTTTGCGGCAAGGGCAACCTGCCAGGAGAAGCTGCCGCCGCCATGGCCGACGTCG
This sequence comes from Acidobacteriota bacterium, assembly GCA_040007195.1. Lineage (GTDB taxonomy): Bacteria > Acidobacteriota > Terriglobia > Bryobacterales > Bryobacteraceae > JAFLBB01. The sequence continues at coordinate 1,380 of JBDTVQ010000281.1, forward strand.
AAGATGATGCCGCGTTGGCGGCCCTGCATCATGGCGGGGTTGAGTTTGCCGTCGACCATTTCGTCGCGGAGGCCGCTGAAGCAGTGGGTGTAGATGTCGCCGGGGCGAAGCTTTTCCATGAACAGCGTGCCGATGGGGCGTTCCGGGTGGTTGGTGCCGAAGTCGACCATGACCGGTACGTCGAGCCCTTCGGCGGCTTTGACGGCGCGTTCAACGGCGATCCAATCTTTATGGGTGTAATGCGCGGTTTTGACGCCGACAATGTAGGTCTTATTTGCTTTGCCGACACGGATGGTGTCTTCGGGACTCATGTCGTTGTTGTCGCTTTCCGACGTAAGGCCCATGCCGCCGCCGACAATGTTGAGCATGGCGAAGACACGGGTTCTGGCGCGGACGATGACACGGTCGCGGAAGTCTTCAAAATTACGGGAGCCGGAGGTGCCGGCGTCGACGACGGTGGTGACGCCCGTGCGGAAGGTATAGCCGTCCGGGTAAACACTGAGGTCGCCCGCATAGGCTTTGTTGCCCGTTCCGGCGTAAACGTGGACGTGGATATCGATGAGACCGGGGGTGACGTAATAGCCCTTGGCGTTGGCGACTCGCTTTGCCTCAGTGGCCGGGATATTGGCGGCGACGCGGGCGATTTTACCGTCGGCGATGGCCACGTCAAGTTGGGCGTTGCGGTTGTTCTTGGGATCAATGACGGATCCGCCCTTGATGAGCAGATCGTAAGTGGGAGTTTGGGCTGCGGCGATGGCGATGAGGCCACAGGCGGCCGCGGCGAGGCGAAGAGTGCGCATAGTGTGAGTGTAATCCGGCCACGGCGGGAGAGAAATAGGGTCCGCGAGCTATGTTCCCGTCTTCGGGTTCGTGATATTCAGGCTGTGGCCATTTTTTGAGTGGCTTCGTTTCGTAGTTTTACGTGGAGGAGGTTGAATCCATGGAGAAGCTTTCCTTGTTCCTGTTGGCGGCAACGGCGGTTTATGCGCAGCCATCCATCCAGAGCGGAAGCATTCTGAACGCGAGCGGGTATCAAAACAAGCTCGCGCCGGACACGGTGTTTGTGATTTTCGGGTCGGGAATGGGGCCAGGCTCGATCGTGCTGGGCAGCGCACCCGACTATGCGACGATGCTCGCCGGCACTTCGGTGTCGTTCACACCCGCGGCGGGCGGGGCGCCGGTTGCGGCGCGCATGGTTTACGCGGTTGCGGGTCAGGTGGCGGGATTGCTGCCGTCCTCGATCACGCCAGGTGCGTACGCGGTGCGTGTCACCTACAACGGAGCAGCGAGCGCACCTCAAAATGTGACGGTGGTGGCACGGAGCTTCGGGATTGCGACGGTGAACAGCGCCGGATCGGGTCCGGCGCAGGCCACCATCGGCGATGTGAACAACGGATTGAGCCTCGTACGGTTCACCACGGGCAGCGTATCGTTCAACGGATACGATTGGAAGCTGACGCCGTCGCACGGAGGAGACACGCTGGTGTTTTGGGGAACGGGCGGCGGGGCCGATGCGGCGAACGACACAGGCGGAACTTCGGGAGACCAGAGCAAGGCCGGCGGATTCAGCGTGAATTTGGGCGGGCGTACGATCACGCCGCTCTATGCGGGCGCCTCCGCCGGGTATCCGGGCCTTTGGCAGTTGAACTTCACCATTCCGGCCGACATCGCGCCGGATTGCTACACGCCGGCGGCGGTGACGGCGGGCGGCGAGACAAGCAACCTGGTGACGATCGCGATTGCCGCGGCCGGCCAGACGGCGTGCACGGATCCAAATCTGAGCGCGGCAACACTGGCGAAGCTGGACAGTGGTGGGGAGATTATCGGGGGTGCGTTTGGACTGGTGCACTCCGACAACGTGAGCGGTACGGTGAGCACGACGCAGGAGTTCGCAAACGGGGCGATCTACCGATGGACGGCTTCGCAGTGGGCGACCGGCGCGCCGCTGCGGCCGGCGTTGGGCCAATGCGGAGTTTACGACCGTATTGTCACGAATGGGATCGACGCGTCGGTTGGGCCGGCGGGGGAGTTGGACGCGGGCGCGCGGTTGCCGCTGAGCGGACCGAACCTGACGCTGGGGGCGGCGATGGTGCGTTCGGTGACCGGCGGGTTTGGCCCCTATTACCAGCTCAATCTCACCACGACGTCGTACGCGGCCGGAGGCACCTACATGCTCTCCGGACCGGGGGGCGCCGAGGTTGGTCCGTGGGCGGCCGTTTCGACGCGGATGCCGGACAGTTTTTCGCTGACGAATTTGAGCGCTATCGGTCCGGTCGATCACACCAAGGCGCTGACGTTGAACTGGACGGGAGCGGGGTTCGATCACCTGCTGATCGATGTGGACAGCTCGGTTTTGCTGGGCGCCGGCAGGACGCGAAGCGTGACGATCACATGCGACGCGCCGGCCGCTCCGGGTTCGTTTACGATCCCGGCGGGCTTGATGAATGTGCTTCCTGCGTCGGCCATCGGGGCGATGGGCGTTTATGCGCAGCCAAATCCCGGTTTGTTCAAGGCAGACCTGACGGCGGGCGGGCAGATCGATTTTGGGTCGGTTGCCGCCGAGCGCGGGGTGTCCAAGAGCTTCGCGGTTCAGTAGGGAAGAGGTTCGCACTTAGCGCGAACTTTCGCCCGGGCGTTTCGTAGTGGATGGGTATGAGAGCGCAATTGGTGTATGCGGCGGCGATGGGCATGGCGGGGGCGTTGTATGGCGCCAACAGTGGGTCCACCTGCCGCGATGGATTTGAAGTGGGCGCGGCGGGCATTCGGGAGCTGGCGCTAGACGTCGAGCCGGGCGCGGTGCGCATTCTGGGGACGAAGGATCAGCGGGTGCGGGTAAGTTGCGAAATAAAGGGGAACGAAGATCCGTCGCGGACGAAGATCCGCTGGTCCGCTGGGGTGAATTCGGCACGGGTGACGATTGGCGGCGGCTCATGGGACGGGCACAAGTACCGGATTGAGGTGCCGGAGCGATCCGACCTGATTGTGCGCGTGACGGCCGGGGATGTGAGCGTGCGTGGGGTGGAAGGAAGCAAGGATGTGGAGATGACGGCGGGCGACCTGAAGATCGAGCTGGGAAGGCCGGACGACTACGAGCATGTGGAGATGTCGGTCCGCGCGGGCGACCTGCGGGCGAAGGCATTTCGCGTCCGGAAGGGAGGGCTATTCCGGTCCTTCAGCCGCCACTATTCTCGTGGGAAGTACAAGCTGCACGCGAGCCTGGGCGCCGGGAATGTAACGCTCGAATAAGAACTGCGGGATTATTCGCCGATCAGGTGCAGCACGACGCCGCGCTTGTGTGTGTTGCGGCGGTGTTCGAAGACGTAAATTCCCTGCCATGTTCCGAGCGCCATGCGTCCGCCGATTAAGGGGATTGAGAGGGAAGATTGCGTGAGGGCCGTACGGACGTGCGCGGGCATGTCGTCGGGGCCTTCGGTGGTATGGATGTAGAGCGAGTCGTTTTCGGGCACCAGGCGCGAGAAGAAGGCTTCGAGATCGCGCGTGACGTCGGGGTCGGCATTCTCCTGAATCGTGAGAGATGCCGAGGTGTGCCGGATAAACACGGTGAGCACGCCGTTGGAGATGGCCTGTTCGATGACCCAGGCCTGAATCTGCGCGGTGATTTCGTAGAATCCCTTGCCCCGCGTGGCAACGGCGAGTTGCGTGAATGCCTGGCGCACGTGGGTTCGTTATTCCACCGTCACGGACTTGGCGAGATTGCGAGGCTGATCGACATCGCAGCCGCGGCGAACGGCAATGTGATAGGCGAGCAGCTGCAGCGGGACGATCTCAAGGAGCGGAAGCAGAAGCTCATGCGTGGTGGGGACGAAGATGCGGTGGTCGGCGACCTTGGCGACCTCTTCCATGTCGGCAGAGCAACACACGGCGACGACGATGCCGCCGCGCGCTTTGACCTCTTGAATGTTCGAGAAGGTCTTCTCAAAGCGGAGGCGGGAGGCCTCGCTATTGGGATCGCGCGTGGCGAGCACGACGACGGGGAGCTGTTCGTCGATGAGGGCGTTCGGGCCGTGCTTCATTTCGCCGGCGGGATAACCCTCTGCGTGAATGTAGGAGATTTCTTTCAGTTTGAGCGCGCCTTCGAGAGCGATGGGATAGTGGATTCCGCGGCCCAGGAACAGGAAGTCGGAGGCGCGGAAGAGATTGCGCGACAGATCTTCGTAGTAGCTGTCGTTGGACAGCACGGCTTCCATCTTACCGGGGATTTTGAGAAGCTCCTGGGTGAGGGTGAATAGTTCCGGATCGTCATCGCCACGCCGGACCTGGCCCATGTGGAGGGCGAGCAGGAACATGGCGGTCAACTGCGCGGTGAATGCTTTCGTCGAGGCGACGCCGATTTCCGGACCGGCGTGCGTGAGCAGGTTGCCCACGGCTTCCCGCGTGATCATGGAGCCGACGACGTTGCAGATGGAGAGGGTTTTGGAGCCCTTGGATTTGGCTTCGCGCTGGGCGGCGAGGGTGTCGGCCGTTTCGCCGGATTGCGAGATGACGACGGTGAGCGTATCGGGAGTAACGATCGGGTCTCGATAGCGGAATTCACTGCCGTAGTCGACTTCGACGGGGATCCGCGCGAGGCGTTCGATCATGAATTTGCCGGCGAGGGCGGCGTGCCAGGACGTGCCGCAGGCGACGATTTTTACCTGTGAGAAGTTGGCGAACTCCTCGTGCGTGAGGTTCACTTCGTCGAGGAAGATCTTGCCGGAATCCTGCGAGACGCGGCCGAGCATCGTGTCGCGGATGGCACGTGGCTGCTCAAAGATTTCCTTGAGCATGAAGTGTTTGTACCCGCCCTTTTCGGCCATGATCGGGTCCCACATGATGTGCGAGACCTGGCGCTTGAGCACGGTGCCATCGAGATCCATCAACTGAACGCCCTCGGGGGTGATGACGGCGATGTCGCCGTCGTCGAGGAAGATCATGTCGCGAGTGTGGGAGAGGATCGCGGGCACGTCGGAGGCGAGAAAATATTCGTTGTCGCCGAGTCCGACGACGACCGGCGGGCCGCTGCGCGCGCCGACAATCTTGCCCGGTTCGTTGCGCGACATGATGCCCAGCGCAAACACGCCGGTGATGCGCTTCAGGGCTTTACGGACGGCATTTTCCAGATTGCCCTCGTAATACTTTTCGATGAGGTGGGCAATGATTTCGGTATCGGTTTCGGACTTGAACTTGTGGCCGGCCTCCTGCAGTTCATGCTTGAGGGCAAGGTAGTTTTCGACGATTCCGTTGTGGACGACGACGATGTCACCTTTTGAATCGACGTGCGGGTGGGCGTTTTCTTCGGTCGGACGGCCATGCGTAGCCCAGCGGGTATGTCCCACACCGAACACGCCTTCGACGGGCTGCTCGCGGATATTCTCTTCGAGGTTTCGAAGCTTGCCGGAAGCGCGGCGAACCACCAGCTTCTTTTCATGATCGACGACGGCGAGGCCCGCCGAGTCATAGCCGCGATATTCCAGGCGGCGCAGGCCATCGAGGATGATGGGTACGGCTTGACGATTTCCGATGTATCCGACGATTCCACACATGTCTTTAGAGAATCGGCCTTTCTTAAAGTTTTGATTAGCGCCTAGTCGAGGATTTCGACCCGGTATTCCTCGATAACAGGATTGGCCAAAACATCGTGGGCGATGGCCTCGACTTCCTGTTCGGTCTCAGAGCGGGATTGCCCGGGAGAAAGATCGATTTCGAACACTTTTCCTTGGCGGACGTCGCGAATGTGGGAGTGGCCGTGGCCGCGCAACGACTGAGCGATGGCCTGGCCCTGCGGATCGAGAACGGATGGCTTGGGATAAACAGTAACGCGCGCTTTCATGGGGTTCTTTTATTCTAGCGGGTGCTCCGGCGTCCAAAGAGTACGCGATGGAAATTTGGTCCCAAATTCCGGCACAGAGAATCGTTACAATTAAATGCCTATGCCTATCCGCGTGTCCTTTGTGTCCCTGGGTCTCATTTTGCTGCTGGCCTGCGCCCCCGCGCCGAAAGTAGCCGAGCAGGTGGCCGCCGCGCCGGTTAAACCAATCGGCGCCGTGGTGGAAATCAAGGCGCCCCTGGGATTGCCGCCGGTACCTGTTCCTGAGGATAATCCTCCGACGGCGGAGACGATCGCGCTGGGGCGCAAGCTTTATTACGACGGCAAGCTTTCGGTGGACCAGTCGATTTCCTGCGCCAGTTGCCACCATCCCGATCACGGATTCAGCGATGGCAAGCCTGTGAGCGATGGGGTGAAAGGCGGGAAGGGTACGCGCAACGCGCCCGTGGTGATGAACGCGGCGTATTCGACGCTGCAGTTCTGGGACGGCCGCGCGCCGAGCCTGGAAAAGCAGGCCGAAGGGCCGGTGGCCAATCCGATCGAGATGGGCATGACGCATGAAGGCGTGGTGGAACGGCTGATCGGCGATACGGTGTACAAGGCCGAGTTCGACAAAGCGTTCGGCCCGGGCCCGGTGACTTACGAAAAAGTGGCCAAGGCGATTGCGAGCTTTGAGCGGACGGTGATCAGCGGGAACTCGCCATTCGACCGCTATCAGTATGGTGGTGACAAGAAGGCGATGAGCGCTGGAGCGATTCGCGGTCTGGAAGTTTTCAAGAACCCGGCCAAGGGCAATTGCGCCAAGTGCCACACGATCGAGGAAAAGTATGCACTGTTCAGCGACAACAAGTTTCACAATCTCGGCGTGGGGATGAATGCCAAGGGCGAGCTGAGCGATTTGGGCCGGTACGCGGAAACCAAGGTTGACGCCGACCGCGGGGCGTTCAAAACGCCGACGCTGCGCAACGTTGCCTTGAGCGCTCCCTATATGCACGACGGAAGCCACAAGACGCTAAAGGAAGTGGTGGATTTCTACATCGGCGGCGGTAACTCGAATGAGTATCTCGACAAAGACATCAAAGCGTTGAAGCTGTCCAAGCAGGAGCGCGACGATTTGATCACGTTCATGGAGGCGCTGACCGGTGTGATCCCGCCAGGCATCGACGATCCGAACGTCAAGAAGGCGGAGGTACGGCAATGAGCCGGAATCGGCGGGAGTTCCTGGTGGCGGGCGCGGGCGCGGTGATGGTGGCCTGTGGCGGCGGCGGGGAAAGCGGCAAGGATGCGGCGAAGGCCCCGGCAGAGGCGGCGGTTGCGTACACGAAGGTAGATCCGGCAACGGCCGCAAAAGTGACCGGCAAAGCTATGTACACGGGTCCGAAGCCGGTGCGCAAGGTGATCGATATGTCGAGCGAGGAGACCGAGTGCAAGCGCGCGCATAAGGGGCCGGTGCAATCCGAAGAGGTGATGCTGAACGCCGACGGAACGCTGGCGAACGTGTTCGTGTATGTGAGCGCCGGGCTGGAGGGCAAGAAATTCGAGACGCCGAAGACGCCGGTGAAGTTGAATCAGACGGGCTGCATGTTTTCACCGCACGTGGTGGGCATGATGACCGGCCAGCCGCTGCTGGTAAGCAATAGCGATCCGGTGACGCACAATGTTCATCCGATTCCGGAAAAGAACCGGGAGTGGAATCAAGGCCAACCGCCGGGCGCGCCGGAGATTGAGCGTACGTTTCACTTTGAAGAGATCATGATTCCGGTGAAGTGCAACGTGCATTCATGGATGAGGAGCTACATTGGCGTGGTGGCGCATCCGTTCTTTGCGGTGACGGGGGAGACGGGGGCGTTCGAACTGGCCGGACTGCCGCCGGGCGATTACACGGTGACGGCGTGGCATGAAAAGTTTGGCAAGCAGGAAATGAAGGTTACGCTTGCGGCGAGTGGGGCGGGGATGGCGGAGTTTACGTTTAAGGGGTAAGTGAGTTACTGCTTCAACATGCCCGGATACTGCTTCTTCGTCTTGTCAATCTTGGGCTTGGCGATGGCTTCGACGT
>JBDTVQ010000282.1:0-9260 GCA_040007195.1 Acidobacteriota bacterium
GTGCGATCTCCCATCGGCCATTTTCTCGCGATCCGCTATGGTATCCGCTGCTGATCCCCCAGTCGAAAGGGGTATCATGATTTCAATCTGGGACGGTTCCCGGCAATAAGGAGGATCTATATGTCGCGACTCCTCAGCGTATTGCTGACCCTGTCGATGCTGTTGACGCTTACCCCGCGCATAGTTTGGGCGCAAGCCGCGGGAAAGCCGAAAATTCACATCCTGATCATTGAAGGCGAAGGCGCCATTAACAACATGCGCCAGCGCGTGGCCCGCGAACCCATCGTCGAGGTTCGCGACGAGAATGACAAGCCGGTGGCTGGAGCCGCCGTGCTCTTCGCCCTGCCCAATACAGGACCTTCGGGCACGTTCGCCAACGGCCTTTCTAGTTTCACCACCACCACCGACAACCTCGGACGCGCCGTCGGCACCGGCCTGAAGCCCAATGGGCTTGAGGGGAATGTGCAGATCAAAGTGTCGGCCACGTCCCGCGGCGAAACGGTTTCCACCACGATCAACATGACCAACGCCATGGGCGCGGTCGCCGGCACCGGATCTGCCGCGGGCGCGGCGGGCGGTTCGGGCAAGCTCATCGGAATCCTGATCGCCGTCGGCGCCGCTGCCGGCGTGGGCGCGGCAGTCGCTCTCAGAAGCGGCGGCACAGCCACTCCCTCGCCAGGCGCTCCGCGCCCACCGGTCAGCATCTCCATTGGCACCGGTACCGTCGGAGGCCAGCCGTAATGCGGATAATTCTGATTGGGCTCTCGATCGCCTGCGCCGCTTTTGCGCAGGAAGGCGTGGTGGCAGGGCCCTCGTTGGGCCTGCTCTACGATCCCGCCGCGCACACGTTGCACAGCGTCAACGGGGTCGCCGCGGCCGCGCTGCTCAGTGAAAGTCTGTCCACCGCCGACGGGCTCGCCTGGCTGGAAGCGGCGCCCGGTGGCGCTTTCGCACTCGGACTCTCGCAAGAGACGGGCCAAGTGGAACTGCTCACCGCATCAGGACGCCGCGCGCTCGATTCTCTGCCCGCCGGCGCGCGTGGAGTTCGCTTCAGCCCGGCTGGGCGAGCCGCGATGTTGCTGTTTGAAGACCGGGCACTGGTGCTGACCTCGCTGGCCGCCGAGCCTTCGGTGGCCTGGGAGTTCGCCGCGGGCGCCAATGCCATGCTCGCTCTCAGCGACGATGGTTCGCAGGCACTCTCGCTCGTCGAAGGACGGCTGGTGCAGTACAACGCCGACGGTTCGGCGAACGAACTGCTGGCTACCGGCGCACGCGCGGCAGCCTTTGCCGAAGGCTCGCACGACAGTGTGATTCTGACGGACGAAGCGGGCGTGCTCCTGCTCAATCATAACGGCGAGATGGCGCGCCTCCTGCTGCCCGAGGGCCTGGCCGCTCCCATGGCCGCGGCCGCCACGCAGGACTACATTCTGCTTGCTGCCGAAGACGGTGCGGTCACCAAGCTCTCGCGCGATGGCGCGACGGTGGAAACTATCTCCTGCGGCTGCAAGCCCACCACGCTTGCTCGCGTCGGACGAAGCCTGCTTTACCGGCTGAACGACCCAGGAGACGGACCTGTCTGGCTGCTCGACGCGGCCGAAGGCCAACCGCGCATTCTCTTCATTCCGCCCGTCGTGAAGGAGGCAGAATGAACCGGCACCGCCTCTTCTTTCTATTCAGCTTCCTGCTGCTTACGATGCTGTCGGCCCCGCGGGCGCAGGCGCAATCGATCCCTCCCGGTTGTTACTACGACCAACAACTTGAGGAGGTGATCTGCCCGCCGCCCAAACCCTTTGAGTGCGCGGCGCAGACGACGGCCACCCCCACCATCCGCGCCGAAGGCGCGTCGGAACTCGTCGCCCCGCTACAGATTACCTGCACCGGTGGAACTCCGACCAATGCGGGAAGTACGATACCCACGGCGACCATCACCATCTCCCTTGGCCCTAGCGTAAGCCTCACCTCGCGGCTGCTCGATCCTGGAGGATCGTCGGAGGTACTCCTGCTGCTCGACGACCCTTCGCTTTCGGCGCAGTATCCGTGCGAGACCAGCAACGGCATTTGCACGGCATACGGTAACGGCACGGGAATCGGCTACTACGGCGGCGGCACGCAGAACCCCAGCGTGCCGAACAACCGGAACGTCTTCCAGGGCGTGATTTCGGGGCCGAACACCGTGATCTTTCGCGGCATTCCCATGGACCCGCCCGGACAGACAAACTCACGCACCTTCACGTTCATGAATATCCGCGTGAACGCGAGCCAACTGCAGGTGCCCACAGGCGGCGGCACTGCCGTGACGGCAAGCGTGGCGTTGAGCGGCCAGCAACAGGTAGCGCTCTCCGATACCGTACAGTCCGTAGCGATCGCCCGCGCCAGCTTGCGCAGCGCTGTCCGCGATGCGAACAACACGGCCGACGTGCCCAATGGCGTCACCGGCGCCACGTCCAACGCCGGCACGCTCGTGCGCGTGGGCACGTTGCGGTTTGGCGAAACCAACTCAGTCGTCTTCCGGCCTCGCACGATCGCCGCCGCGCCGGACATGAACACTTCGCCCGCGCCCACGCCACAAAACCAAGTAGGAATCACCTATCGTTCGGAGTCCGGATTCTTCAATCCGGCGTTTCCCACCTACACCGGCCGCGGCAATCTCGGCATCGCCGGACTTGCCGATTCGGGCTCGCGCCTGCGCGCTGTCTTCACGCAGGTGCCCAGCGGAGTCACGCTCTATGTCGGCCTGAATAACGACAACAGCGCCACCGAGTGGGCGCGGCTGATCAGCACCAACGCCGATGGCAGCGGACCGTTCAAAACCATTCCCGCCGACTCCGGCCAGCTTGCTTTGGTACCTGTTACCTCGGGCACGGGAACGGCGATTTGGGAGGTGCTGCGCACCGACGGCACCATCACCGGCAACCTCGATTTCGGCGTCTATGTGTCGCATCCGGCCGGACTGCGCGCGCCGTTCATCAACGTCGAAATGGGTTTCGCGGCCGTGTCCTCGGTTCCCACATCTTCGGCGACTGCACCGCTTCCGCGCTTCGTGGCCAGCGGTTCGCCGATGCCGCTCATTCAGTTCGATCCGGGAAACTCCGGTACACTGCCGACGCTGCGCGCCACGCCCACGCCGCTGTCCTTTACACTCCAGCAAGGCGCCAACTCCACCGCGCAAACCACGCTTTTGGAAGCCATCCTGGGAACGGTGGCGCAAAATATTACATTCACCGCCACGCCCGGCACAGTGTTCCCGATGCAGGTGAACCCTACCAGCGGGCGCACGCCGGCAACGATATCGGTCACCACCAGCACCGGTAATCTGGCCCCGGGCAAGTACACCGCGAACATCACCATCACCTCGACCGGCGCGGCGAACAATCCGTTCCTCATACCCGTGGAACTTACGGTCACGGGCCGTTTGCAGATCACCAGCATCGCGCCCAACCCGGTCACCGCCGGCCGCGGCGCATTTGACCTCACCGTCACCGGCGCCGGTTTCGTATCCGGATCTCAGGTGGACATCGGCGGCCAGTTGTTCATACCCGGATCGGGAGCCACCGCCACGCAGCTTGTGGTGCGCGTACCGGCCGCGCTCGTCGCGACTCCGGGACAGGTGCCCGTCACCGTTGTGAATCCCGATCAGACGCAATCGAACACGGTGCAGTTGACCGTCAATCCCGCACCGGTGCTCACGCAGTTGAATCCAAGCGCCGTGCCTCCGGGCGCGGCAGCCAACGTCGCCGTCATTGGCCGCAACCTCACGCGGGACATGGTGATTCAGGTCCAAGGCGCAACCGTGCCTTCGACATTCGTCGATGCCACGCGCATCAATGCGAGCATTCCCGCCTCGGCATTGCCCGCGAGCGTGGCCAGCGTGAACGTCTCCGGCCTCACCGGCGACGGCTTCTCGACGAACTCGCTGCCTCTGTCGCTCACTTCGCCGCTCACACTCGTCGCGCCGCCCGTGCAAGCGGGCGACCGCGCCATCACCGCGTCCATTAAAGGGAATGGCATCGTTGCCGGGACGCGAGTGGAGGCGACCCCGCCCGGCGGATCGGCGGCGACGATCACGCCCGATGCCGTTGCGGCGACAGCAGTCGACTTCACGATTCCGGCCAACCTGCTCACGCAGGCGGGCAACATCACGTTCCGCCTTCTGCCTCCAACAGGCTCGCCGTCGGCGCCCCTGACGCATCCCATCCAGCCGGCGCCGAGCCTCACATCGCTCTCGCCGTCCACGCGGCCCGCCGGCGGCGCGGCGTTCGCCCTGACCGTATCGGGTGCGAACTTCCTGCCCGGCTCGTTCGTGCGCTGGAACGGCGCCTCGCTCACGACGACTAGCGGATCGGGCACTTCGCTTACCGCCGATGTTCCAGCCAATCTCATCGCCACGCGGATCGCCGTGAACGTCACGGTGGAAGGCCCCGGCGGCGCGGCTTCGAACGGCCTGCCCTTCGATATCGCGCTTCCCTCGCTGCCTGCCATCAGTTATGGCGGTTTGAACGTGGCCACTTCGGGCACGCGCGCCGACGCCACGCTCACGCTGGGTTCGCCGTACCCGGCCGACCTGCGTGTCCAGTTCACGCTCACGTTTGCGCCCGACGGCAGCTTGCCGAACGACCGCGCCATCGTGTTCACCAACGGCCAGCGGCAGATCGACGCCAACGTACCGGCGGGCTCCACGGGCCCGGCCCAGGTGAGCTTCCAAACCGGCTCTACGGCTGGTGTTGTGACGCTCACGCCGCGCTTCTTCGCCGGCTCCACCGACGTCACTCCGAGCGGCGTACAAAGCCGCACGATCAATATCGGGCGTGCCTCTCCGATCATCGCCGCCACCGATGTGCGCTGCGTGCGCACCAACGCCACGCTGCTCACCATCACGACGTCGGGCATCACGAATACGCGTGAAGTAACCCGCGCCACGTTCGACTTCACCGCTGCCAGCGGCGAAACCCTCGCCTCAGCGTCGTTCCCCATCGACACCACCGCCATGTTTAGCGGATGGTTCTCGAGCACGAACGGACAGGTGGCCGGCGGCACGTTCCTGTACACGCAAACTTTCAACGTCCAACCGAGCAGCTCCGGCGTGGCATCGGTGGGCGTCACTTTGACCAACGCGTCCGGCGCTTCCACGCCCCGGACCGCCCAGTGCACACAATGAACGACGAGGATCTCGAACAGGGAGTCGCACAGGAAAACGGGAGACCAGTCCTCAAGAACCGCTACGCGGTCGACCGGGAACTCGGCCGCGGCGGGATGAGCGTTGTCTACCTTGCACACGACCGCAAGCTGCTCAACAAACCCGTCGTCGTGAAGGTGCTGCTGGAAAAGCAGAACCAGAACGAATGGGTGCGCAAGAAGTTCATGCAGGAGATGGAGGCGCTGGCGCGCATCGACCATCCCGGCATCATCAACGTACTTGATTACGGCGACCTGCCCAACGGCACGCAGTACCTGGTGATGCAGTACATCGAGGGCAAGACGCTGCGCGACTACATTCCAGACGGCGGCATGGAGATGAGCCGCGCCTCGAACCTCATCCGGCAGATCGGCCAGGCGCTTGCCGCCGCGCACGAGAAGGGAGTGTGGCATCGCGACCTAAAGCCGGAGAACATCATGATCAGCACGCTCTCAGGCGGCGAAGAGCACGTAAAGATCATCGACTTCGGCATTGCCGGCATCAAGGATTCGGTCTTCCAGGCGAGCAAGACGAATGTGGCCGGGAGCCTGACTTACATGGCTCCGGAGCAGTTTGCCGGGAATCCGTCGGCGGCGAGTGATCTGTATGCCTTCGCCATCGTCGCCTATGAAATGTTGTCGGGTGAAATCCCGTTCCCCGAGGATTCGCTGACGCACCTGGCCAGTGCCGATATGTCGCAGGTGACGCCGCTACGGTCGCGGCGCCCGGAGATTCCCGAGGCTGTCGACGTCGCCATGCGCCGGGCGCTTTCGTTCCAACCGGAGGCGCGCCAGCGTTCGGTGAAGGAGTTTGCCTCCGACCTCACTGCCGCGCTTTATCCGCAGCCCAAGGTTGAGCCCGCGGCGCAGGTGGTTGCGCCGCCCGCCACGCGATCCCGCGCGCCCTGGTTGGCCGTGATGGGAATCCTGGCGATGATGCTCGCCGCCGTGGTCTTCCTCTACCTGTCGAAAAAGCCGCCGCCGCCAGTGCCGGAGGCGCAATTGGAGCTGAACTACACGCTCATCGTGCAGGTGACGCGCGACAACGTGGACTCCGGCGCGCCGATTCGCCTGGCGGGCGAAACGATGCTGATGGAGCACGGCTACAAGCTTGCTATCGAGTTTCAGCCGCCCAAGGATGGATTCCTTTACGTATTGAACGGTGCTGAAGACGAGAAAGCCGGCCGGCCGACGTGGGTATTTCTCCATCCAATGTCCGGTGTGGTTCCAGATTTGCGTGCGGGAGAGGTTGCCCGCGTGCCACGCGAGAACTGGTTCAAATTTGACGGCGCGGCGGGGACTGAGACGCTGACCGTGGTTTGGTCGAAGAAGCCGGTGCCCGAGCTGAGTGAACTCCTCAAGGGCGCGGAGGTGAAGGGCAAACTGGCCATCCTCGATCAGGAGGCGCAAATTAAGGCGCTGAACTTTTTCCTGCAAAAAAATCGCGTTCCGGTACAGGTGAAAAACGACGATCAGCTTCACCGGACCGAACTGCGGTCCGAAAAAGACCTGCTCATCCAACAGATTCGCCTGGAGCACAGATGAGAACAGCGACATTCCTGGCGATGCTTGGTGCGGCGGCGCTGCTGTCGCGGCAGCCGATGGCAGCCCAGCAGAAGAAGGCCGCGCCCCAGAAACGCGACCTCTATACGGAAGAGGCTCGCCCGGCCGTGCCGCGCCCGTCGATTCCGCGCAGCTACGCGCTGGTGGTCGGCATCAGCAACTACCAGAACCTGAAAGCGGAGCAACAGCTCCGGTATGCCGAGCGCGATGCCGAGTCGATGTTCTCGATCCTCATCTCGACCGAAGGCGGCAACTTCCCGGCCGAGAACGTCCACATGCTCACTGGGCCGAAAGCCACGCTCGCCAATATTCGGCGTGAACTGGAGGAGTGGCTTCCGTCGGTGACCAAGGACGGCGACCGTGTGCTCATCTACTTCGCTGGGCACGGCTTCGTTGCGGGAGGCCAGGGTCACCTGGCGCCTTACGACATCAAGCTCACCGACGTTGCGGGCAGCGGTTATTCGATGACGCGCCTGGGCGAGGTGTTCGGTTCGAAGATCAAGGGCAAATGGAAGGTGCTGCTGGCCGACGCCTGCCACAGCGGCGCGATTTCGCCCGAGTCCAACGAGACCATCAACCGCGGGCTGGTCGATCTGGGCAAGTCGGTATTCGTGATGAGCGCCAGCCGCGATCGCGAGCAATCCTTCGAAAGCCCAGACTTCGGCGGAGGCCATGGTGTGTTCACCTACTATGTGACGCGCGGGCTTTCGGGCGCGGCCGATCAGAATCGCGACGGCATCGTGACGGCCGATGAGATCGCCGATTACGTCCGCACGGGCGTGCGCGCCGACACCAAGGCCAAACAGAATCCCGTGGCCGATCGTGGCAGCTTTGACGCCAACATGCTGCTCGCCTATGTGCCCGCTAATGCCGTGATCGATCCGCCGAAGGGCGCGACGACGGGCATGTTGATTCTCGAAACGAACATGGACGGCGTGGAAGTGTTTCTCGATGGCAAGTCGGTCGGCGTCCTGAACAAGGGCACACCCATCCGGTTGCCCGGCCTCGCTCCGGGGACGCACATGGTGCAGGGCGTGAAGATGGGCTATGAGCCCGACGGGCCGCGCGAAGAGACGGTGTATCCGGGCCAGGAATCGACGGTGAGTATCAAGATTCGATTCCAACGCAAGCGGCCCAAAGCCGCCGTCGACTCATTCGAAGAAGGACTGAAGCCCTACCGCGATGGTGGGGCTTCTAACTATGCGAAGGCCGCGGCGGCATTTCGCAAGGCGCTGGCGGTGGATTCCAACTACAGCCAGGCTGCGCTCTATCTGGCGCGCGCCGAGCATGCGATGCAAGAGTACGATTCCGCGCGCAAGCATTTTGACCAAGCCATCGCCGCCGATCCCGATTACGTAGAAGCCCGCGCCTCGTATGGCGGCATGCTGCTTGATATCGGCGCGACCGACGAGGCGATCCGGCAGCTCACGGCCGTCGTGCAGCGCGACCCCGACAACAGCCTGGCCCACACGCAACTCGCCGCCGCGTATCGCATGAAGGATGCCTATACGCCATCGATCGAGGCCGCCAATAAGGCGATCGCCCTCGCGCCCAAGACCGCTGAGCCGTACTTCTGGTTGGCCGACAGCCAGCGCCTGGGCGGCCAGTATGCGAAGAGCATTCCGTCGTACCTCACCTATCTGCAATTGAGCGATTTCGACAGCAAGCTTGCGGGGCAGCTGAACTTCTGGGTGCGTGGTTTCTTGATCGGCGGCGGGCGCAAGACGCGCGCCTCGCAGCGCGACATCTGGAAAGACCTGCGCAGTCTTGCTTACTTCGGCATCTGCGACGCCGAACGCAAGCAGAGCCACTACGAACGCGCTGTGCCGTTTTGCCAGAAGGCGCTTTCCTACGATCCCAAGGACCCTTATATCCACTACGCGCTGGGCCTGACGTTCGCGCGCATCGCCGAACAGACAGGGAAGCTCGAAAATGTTGCGACGGCCAGCGTCCACTTCCGCAATATGCTCGCGCTGAATCCCGACCTTGAACAAGCCGCTGACGTGAAGAAGATGCTGGCGAATTTTGACGCGCTTTTGAAGGCGAACTGAGGTTTGTATGAAGCCGATGTTCCTTCCTGGTGTTGAGCAGGGAGCGACGGCGAGCGCCTACCTGGACGCGATCCAGCAGATGCAGGCGGCTGGAAAAGAGTATCCGCAGATCTGGCACCTGTTCGCCTTCGCGCCGCACGCCACAAAGCATTTGGCGAGGTTTACGCAGGAGATTATGCGAGAGCCTGCGCCACTATCGCCGGGCTTTCGGGAACTGATCGCGGCCTACACGTCCTACCGCAACAGCTGTCCGTTTTGAATCAACTCACACGCCGCGGTCGCGGCGGAACTGTTGGGAAGCGAAGAACTGGTGTGGAGCGTGCTGCAGGACCTGGAAGTGTCCGCACTCGCCGAGAATGAAAAGGCGATGCTGCGGTTCGTCGACAAGGTGAACCAAGATTCGCCGCGCATCACGCCCGGCGATATGCAGCCGCTCTACGCCGCCGGTTGGACCGACGAGGCAATCTACTACGC
>JBDTVQ010000283.1:0-9246 GCA_040007195.1 Acidobacteriota bacterium
TCAGCTTCACGGATTGGCTGAAAACCGAACTGATTGTGCTGGCCGGGACGAACCTGGCGAACAACCAGCCGGTCTCAATGAAGTATCTCTATCACGCGAAGAAGAACGGGGCTCGCATTGCCGTCGTCAACCCGTATCGTGAACCGGGGCTGGAACGCTACTGGATTCCTTCGATCGCAAAATCGGCAATTTTTGGAACGCGCTTTTTGGACGACTTCTTCCCCGTACGGCCGGGTGGCGATGTGGCGTTTTTCAACGGGGTGTTGAAAGTTCTGGATGAGCGCGGGGCGATTGACCGTAGCTTCATTGAAGCGCATACGAGCGGTTGGGACGCGGTGAAGGCGGAATTGGATCGTGAACGGTTCCCGGATCTCGAAGCGCTTGCCGGTCTGCCTCGCTCGGAGATGGAGCGGTTCGCCACACTCTACGCTTCCGTGAATCGCGCGATTTTCATTTGGTCCATGGGGCTGACGCAGCATCCGAACGGGGTCGACAATGTGCGGGCGTTGATCAATGTGGCGCTGTCGCGTGGGATGTTGGGGCGCGAGGGTGCCGGCCTGGTTCCAATTCGCGGCCATTCGGGGGTGCAGGGCGGGGCCGAGGTTGGGGCGGTGCCGGACTTCATCGGCGAACACAACGTTCGACACTTTTCGACACTCTGGGGCGCGCCTGTTCCGTCGTGGCGCGGGCTGTCGTGCGGGCACATGCTGGAAGCCGCTTACGAGGGCGCGCTCGATGTGCTGTACATCATTGGCGGCAATTTCATTGAGACCATGCCGGAACCTGCGCGCATGGCTACGGCGATGTCTAGGCTTCCGTTACGAGTCCATCAGGACATCGTGTTCAATACATCTATGCTGGTGGATCCTGGCGACGAGGCTGTGCTCCTGTTGCCTGCCCGGACGCGATACGAACAGGAAGGGGGCGGCACACAGACGGGCACTGAGCGCCGGATTCGTTACACGCCCTTTATCGGACGCCGCCGGGAGGGCGACACGGTGGGGGAGGCGCGTTCGGAGTGGGTGATCCTTCGTGACCTCGGCCAGCGGATTTTGGACGGCCCGGCTCGCGAGGCAATCAACTTTCCAACGGGCGACGCGATTCGCGCCGACATCGATCGAAGCATTCCGCTGTACTCCGGAATTGTGCAACTCAAGGTTGAAGGGGATGCTATTCAATACGGCGGCCAGCGGCTGCTCGAAAACGGCATCTGCCCGGCGTTCGAAGACAAACGAGCGCGATTCTCGGTGACCGTGCCGCCGACACTGCGCGCGAAATTGCTACTGGTGACGCGCCGGGGAGCGCAATTCAACTCGATCCTCTGGCATGATCGCGATGCGCTCACCGGTCTGGATCGCCGTGATGTTGTGATCTCGCCCGAAGATGCGAAGGCGCAAAAGCTTTCCGAGGGCGATCCGGTGCTCCTTCGATCGCCGCACGGCGAATGTGCGGCGCGCATTCGAATTGGGCCCGTCGCAGCAGGTTGTGTCCAGGCGCATTGGCCCGAGGTGAATCCGCTTATTGCGCGGCACTACGATCCGGAGTCGGGCGAGCCCGACTACAATGCCGAAGTGACGATTGAGAGGTTGGTTTCTTAGGCCTTAATCGATATATTCGTAGGCTGCCGTCGTGAGGAATTCCTGAAACTGGCCCCCGGTCATCATGGATTGGAAGAGTTGCGCGGCGAGTTTCTTCGTGGGCAGGCCGGGCTTGGTCTCCAGTTCATCGGCGATGGCCTGCTTCACCATCTCTGCCGTGACTGTTCTTCCATCGCTCAACTTCGCGCCGTGGTGCACCCACTGCCACACCTGGGAGCGTGAGATTTCCGCGGTCGCCGCGTCTTCCATCAGGTTGTAGATGGGTACGCAGCCGTTTCCTGCCAGCCAAGCCTCGAGGTATTGAATGCCGATATCGACGTTCATGCGCAGACCGCGCTCCGTGATCGACCCTGTGTGCGGCGCCAGTAGATCGGCGGCGGTAACGTTTACGTCGTCGCGGAGGACTTGAATCTGGTTCCGGCCTTTCATGTGTTCGTCGAATACTTCTTTGGCGATTCCCACCAGGCCCGGATGGGCAACCCAGGTACCGTCGTGGCCGGCCTTCACTTCACGTAGCTTGTCCTGTCGAACTTTGTCGAGGGCCCTGGCATTGGCCTCGGGATCGTTTTTGATCGGTATTTGCGCCGCCATTCCGCCCATCGCGTGAATGCCGCGCTTGTGACAGGTGTGAATGAGCAGATCGACGTATGCCTTGAGGAACGCCTTATCCATTGTGACTTCGGCGCGGTCCGGCAGCACCATGTCCGGGCGGTGGCCGAGTTTCTTGATATAGCTGAAAATGTAATCCCAGCGTCCGCAATTTAACCCCGCCGAATGATCGCGAAGTTCGTAAAGGATTTCATCCATTTCAAAAGCGGCGAGGATGGTCTCGATCAGGACGGTGGCGCGCACGGAACCTTGCGGGACGCCGCAATAGTCCTGCGCAAACACGAAGACGTCGTTCCAGAGGCGCGCTTCCAGATGACTTTCCATTTTGGGGAGGTAGAAGTACGGCCCAACGCCGCGCGCCAACTGCTCCTTCGCGTTGTGGAAGAAGAAGAGGCCAAAATCATAGAGGGAACCCGAGACTGGTTGGCCGTCGATCAACGCGTGCTTTTCGACCAGGTGCCAGCCTCGCGGACGAACCAGCAGGACGGCGGTGCGCTCATTCAATTTGTATTGCTTGCCGTCCGGATTTTGAAATTCGATCTGGCGCCGTACCGCGTCGCGCAGGTTCACCTGGCCATCCATGGTGTTGCGCCAGGTAGGCGAGTTCGAATCTTCCAAATCGGCCATGAAAACCGATGCGCCGGAGTTCAATGCATTGATGATCATTTTTCGATCGACGGGTCCGGTGATTTCCACGCGCCGGTCCTGAAGCGCAGGGGGAATTGCCGCGACTGTCCACTTGGTCTCGCGCACGTCTTTCGTGCCCGGGAGAAAGCCCGGCATTTCGCCCGCTTGCAGCTTGGTCCAGCGCTCCGAACGGGCTTGCAGCAGTTCGCGCCGCCGCCCTTCGAACTGCTCGCTAAGGGCGGTTAGAAACGCTAGGGCATCAGGCGTTAGAATCTCGTTGTACGGCGCGCTCAGCGCCTGATCGATTTGAATTCCCATGTTCCGGCAGTATACCCTCAATCCATTGATCACAGGCACACCTCGGATCGTCCTCCGGCTCCCGTTCATCTTGTTGCTATCGCCTGGCGGCCTGATTTGCTTGGCGTTTCCGCTCCTAAAGGGCTTCGTGTCTAACGTTGGCCTGGTGGTCCTGACCGATACGGACGAGATGCTGGGTGCCGTTGCGCCTACGCGTGAAAATTACAGAATCAATCGGCGCAGCGGCGATCAGGATCTGACGGGACGATTTCCGATGCTTGCGTCTTTCGCGCTTAGCGGCTACTGCAATCACGTGCTCTGCATGGGCCGGGGGCGCGCATGAGTGACATGCTTCTGCCGCGATCCGCGCGACGCGTGCTGTCAATTTTCATCGCAGCTGCCGGACTGATCTTGGTTGTCTTTCCATTCGCATACTTCGTGATGGGGCGCGAAGGGCCCGATCTCATTGGCGATACGCAGGGCTATTTCGGCGCAGGTACACCCACACGCGCGCACGTCGCCACCGTTAGGTGCCGGCCGAACTATTACGGAACCAACACCGTAAACGCCGGCGACTACGACTGCCTCCTGGGTATCCGGGATGGCACGGAGAGCTGGTTGGAACGAACGACCTCATCCGATCTGACCGGCAGTATCCCCACACTTCGGGTGCTGTCGTCCAATCCGACCCGATACGCCGTTCTCTGGGGCGGCGGGACGCTACTGTATCGCTGGTTTCGCATCTTCACGGTACATTTTGTTGTGATTCTCGGTATGGGCATTGGGTGCCTGTGGGTAGCACGGTACGCGTGGAAAATGCCGTAGGCTGGCTAGCCCTTCTACTCACCTCAGGGCCCGCTCGGCATGTTCATTCTGCGCACTTTCCGTTTGGGCCGGCGCATGGCCATCAGATCGCGAAGTATCTTCAGCGCGGCACGTACTATGTGCTGCAAGTTGAGCCCGGACCTCTTTGTCCGGCCCTTCATCGCCATGAACTTAATGGTCCGATGAACGGGGAATGGGAAGCCGCAGTCGAGAAATCCAAACGCGAATTCCAGTAGTACCGGGTGATCTGTTCGGCGTGAAGTCGTATGGCTCGGCGACACTCATCGCTGCGGCCGTAGTTGTGCCAGTTGTTGTTGCGCTTCCGGAGGCGGTGGCGCCCGCTTGAAGCGCCAGCCGCCGGGGTCCGATTCTCACTCTCAAGTACGATTGACTCAGAATGAGAACTTCAGGGCCGCCTGCTGGATGCGAGCAGGGGCCGTGCTGCTGATCTGTCCCGCCTGGGCGTTTCCGATGGCAGCGTTGGGAGTGCCGAAGTTTGCGCGATTGAACGCGTTGAACATCTCCCAACGGAACGTCAGCTTGTAGCGTTCGCTGATGGCAAACTGGCGATGTATTCCCGCGTCCACATTGAAGTTTCCTGGGCCGACGAGAATGCCACGGCCGGAATTTCCGAACGTGAATTGAGCGGGAGTGGCGAAGGCCGACAAATCAAACCAGCGGTCGATGGTTCGCTGGCTGCCCGGCAAGTTGCCGTCGGCGATGCGGTTGGGACGGTCGCCGCCACCTCCGGCGGAGTTGGAAACGGCTGCTGCCGCGGTGGCAGTGAAGTGTTCGCCCGTGGCCATGGACCAGATGCCATTCAGGCTCCAACCGCCAAGGATCAGTGCGGCCGGGCCATTCGTCACAAACTTGCGTCCTTTGCCGAAGGGCAATTCCCATACATGATTGAACACGGCGATGTGCCGGCGGTCTTCGGGCATGGAGCCCCACTCACAGGCATAGCAACGCGCGTCTTGCGGAGGCGCGTTTCCGCCGCCGTTGATGTTGCCGCCATTGCTCAGGAAGTGCGACCAGGTGTAGGCCAAGGACATCGTCAAACCACCGCGCGCCCGTTTTTCGACGCGGGTTTGCATGGAGTGATACTTCGCGGCCCCGAAGTTCGTTCGGTAGGTGACGTTGGTCAAATTGGGGTTGATGGCGAAGAAGGGCCGCCGCTGCGGCTGTGCGCCCGCGCCGGGTACGGACTGGTTGAGATTGACATTGGCGATCAAGCCTAGCGTGCGTGTGCCCACGTAAGAGACATCCACAAGGAGGTCCGGGAGCACTTCCCGCTGAACGCCGAGGCTCCACTGCATCGTATTGGTCGATTTCAAGCCGTAGTCCCAAGCCGTGGGGCTACCGCTAGAGAGAGCGACCGAATCGTTGATGTTCGGAGGAACGGGGGCATCCAGGCCCTGCGAGAGCCGGCGCGGCGGCGCGGCGTTCTGATCGGTGGCGAGCACGTTCGAAAAGAAGAACGGAAGGTTCTTGTAGAGTTGTCCGCCGCCTTGGCCCGCTTCGACAAAGGAACTGCCGAATCCCGCACGGAGGACGGTCTTGCGGTCGCTGGTAAGCATGTAGGTGATACCAAGGCGCGGAGCAAGGTTGTTTGTGTCGAGGTTGCGCAAGCGGCGGCTGGCTCCATCGCGGCCGGCGATTTCCAACTGGGCCGTGTTGATGTTGAAGTTCGACCAGCGATCGTAGACCTCGTAGGGCGGTGTCAGCAGTTCGTAGCGAACGCCGAAGTTCAGCGTGAGGCGGCTTGTTGCGCGCCAGGAATCATCGAAGAAGGCGTTGAAGTTGTAGAAGCGCATTCCAAACGTTCCGGCCAAAACGCTGCGGTTGATGCCGCTGGTTGCGCCCAGGGCCCAATCTGCAAGTGCGGTAGTGGCGATGTTGGTTCCGATCTGGCGCGTGAACTGGCCATTGAAATCGAAGGTACCGCGCGTGGGGAATGCGGAGAAGCCGTTAAAGCGATGCCGGACAACCTGGCCGCCAAATTTCAGAGTATGGCTGTTCTTGACGATCGTGAGGACGTCCTCGTACTGGAACGAGACTGTCTGGCTGTTTTCGGGGTAGGTGGAGGCGTCGCCGAGATTGCGGT
The DNA here is from genome assembly GCA_040007195.1 of Acidobacteriota bacterium. Taxonomy (GTDB): domain Bacteria; phylum Acidobacteriota; class Terriglobia; order Bryobacterales; family Bryobacteraceae; genus JAFLBB01. The sequence continues at coordinate 6,061 of JBDTVQ010000283.1, forward strand.
AGCCGGTAATGGCCATCGAGGGTAGGCCGCCGGACTTATTGTTGATATTGACGCCCGGTATCCCCACGGCCGTCGCTGTCGCCAGAGAATTGCCGAGGGGCGAGATGTATTGATTCCAGCGCACGGCGCCGATACGGACTTCATTCACAATGTTGGAGCCGATCACCTTCACGTAGTTGAACGTGGCGGACCAATTCTTGAGCGGCGTTTCGGTTCCCGTGTCGGTGCCATCGGCAGAGAGGAAGGGGCTGATCGGAATGTTTGAGCTTGCGCCGGCGGCGACCGGGACGTTTCCGGGCGTGAGAAGCAGAGTGTCGTCGTAGCTGTACTTGAAGAAGACGCGATCACTTTGGCCGAGGTTGTGGTCGAGGCGAACGTCGAACTGATCGGTGCGCTGCTGGACAGTGGGGTTGAAGACGAAGTTCCGGGTGGGTGCCGAGTTTGTCGGGTCGGGAATCAGATTCGTCACCTTCAAGGCCGCGGGGTCCAGACGTGCGACAGGAATCCGATTTCCGGCAAACGGCGTGCGTTGACCATTGACAACGTTGGCCGGGTCAAAGATTGTGGTGCCCAACTGAGAGAAGTCGCCGGAATTGATCCATTGCTTTTGCGCGATGCCGGGAATGGTGGAAATCACTGTGCGCGGCTGGCGCACGCGAATGCCCTGGTAGTCACCAAAGAAGAATGTTTTGTCCTTGCGGATGGGACCGCCCACGGTGCCGCCGAATTCATTGCGGCGGAAGGCCGGCTTGGGGGCGCCGAGGCGGTTGTTGAAGAAGGTGTTGGCGTCGAACTTGTCATTTCGCAAAAATTCGTAGAGGCTGCCATGCAACTGATTCGTGCCCGACTTCGTTTGGACGATGGTGATGGCGCCCGCCGCGGATCCGTACTCAGCCGAATAGTTGCTGGTCATCATGCGGACTTCCTGAATGGAGTCGACGGTAGGAACCATGATGAGTGTGGAGAGCCAGAGGTTGCGGTTGACGACGCCGTCGATCAGATACGAGTTGTTCTGCGCGCTCGAGCCATTGACAGAGATGTTGACGTCGCCGCGGATCGCGTATTGCGAGGTGGCCAGGTTGCCGCTGGAGCCCGTATAGGCGCCCGGGCTGAGCTTCAGAAGTGCAGTGAAAGTCCGCCCGTTGAGAGGCATTTCGACCATTTGTTGATTGGATACCAGCGAAGATACGGCGGCAGTTTGCGATTGCAGCAGGGGAGCGGTTTCCTTGACTTCGATGGTTTCCTGCACGTTGCCGACTTGCAGACGCAAATCGACGGTCAGTGTGTCGGCTGCGGTCAACCGCAGCCCGGATGTGACGAGCTTTTGAAAGCCCTGTAACTCGGCCGTGATGGTGTAGTTCCCTGTGGGAACCGAGGTGGCGACGTACTGGCCGGCCGTACCGGTGTCCACTACGCGTGTGAACTTCGTCCCTTCGTTCACCAAGGTGACCTTGGCGCCTGCCACGGCAGCGCCTCCCTGGTCGGAAACCGTGCCGACGATCGTGCCACTTTGCACCTGTGCGGAGCCTACTGCGACACCCAAAGCGAGAAATGCGACTAAGCGTTTCATGGTGATTGCAGTTTATCTCAAAACGAGATTCGGACGGCCCGGCCTGAGACGCGGGTGCTATGATTCATCGAGCGATTCCTCAACGAACGGCGAAAATGAGCACAAATCCGTCTCCCGAACAAATCATGCAAGTTGGCCTCGGTTTCTGGGCCTCCAAGACGCTATTAAGCGCGATCGAAATGGAGGTTTTCACCGAACTGGCGAAGCATCCATCGGACCTGGAGACATTGCGCGGGCGCCTTGGATTGCACTCGCGGTCGGCGCACGATTTTTTCGACGCCCTGGTCGCGCTCGGATTTCTCCAGCGAGAGGATGGCCGATACCGCAACACCGCGGCTACCGACCTCTACTTGGATAAAAACAAGCCTTCGTACCTGGGCGGCATGCTGGAAATGGCGAACCTTCGCCTGTACCATTTCTGGGGAAGTTTGACTGAGGCGCTTCGTACGGGTCAATTACAGAACGAAGCCAAGGCGGGTGGCCAGTCGCTGTTCGAAGCTTTGTATGCGGATCCCGCACGACTCAAGACCTTTCTGAAGGCCATGTCGGGTCTGAGCCGGGGAGCGAATATTGCCATCGCCGCCAAGTTTCCCTGGAAGTCCTATGCATCCGTAGTGGACGTCGGTACGGCACAGGGAGATCTGGTTGTACAGATTGCCAAGGCGAACCCGCACCTGAAAGGGATGGGCTTCGACCTGGCGGAAGTGGGGCCCATTTTTGAGGACTATGTCGATGAGAATGAGCTGTCCGGCCGCGTCGTGTTTTCACCGGGCAGCTTTTTCACCGACCCGCTTCCTAACGCCGACGTGGTAACGATGGGCCACATTCTGCACGACTGGGACCTTGACGAAAAGAAGATGCTGATCGAGAAGGCGTATAAGGCTCTCCCGGATGGAGGTGCTCTCATCATCTACGAAGCGTTGATTGACGACCAACGGTCACAGAACGCTTTCGGTTTGTTGATGAGCCTCAACATGCTCATCGAAACCAATGGCGGTTTCGACTATACGGGCGCCGATTGCCAGGGCTGGATGCGGGAAGCAGGCTTCCGCGAGACGCGCGTGGAGCATCTCGCGGGACCCGATTCGATGGTGATTGGGATTAAGTAGATTGTGAGCGGACGCTGCGCCGACGTACCGCGCCAATGAGCAGGAGGCTGACGCCGACAAGACCGATGCTGGTTGGTTCCGGTACTTCCGAGTTCTGTCGAGTTGCGTCGAAGGATTGCAATTCAGGCAGTTGACCAGTTTATGTTCGACACCTAGCGAAGCACTTGTTCGGTGTCCAACTGCTTGGCCGGAGCGGGTTTTTTCCTATCACGCTTGAAGAACTGTTCCAAGGCATCGAAGTACAGGTACAGCACCGGCGTGAGGTAGAGAGTGACAACTTGCGAGACCATGAGACCGCCGACGACAGCCAGGCCTAACGGACGCCGCGCTTCGGCACCCGCGCCATAGCCGATGGCGATGGGCAAGGTACCGAGAAGTGCCGCCATGGTCGTCATCATGATCGGGCGGAAGCGCAGGAGGCAGCCGTCGAGGATGGCCGAGTAGGCATCCCGGCCGGACCGTTGCTCCTGCAGGGCGAAGTCGATCATCATGATGGCGTTCTTCTTC
>JBDTVQ010000284.1:0-9192 GCA_040007195.1 Acidobacteriota bacterium
TCTACGTCGGTGGGGTCTTCGCCAAGAATGTAGTCCTTGTAGAAGAGCACCATTGGCTTCAGGTAGTGCTTTCTCGATTCTGCCTGGGCGTAGCCGGAGATACCCTGGTCGGTGACGATGCGGATGACGGGGCCGCCGCCGATGATCGCGCACCGGAGGTCGGTGATTTTGATCTTCGGTTGACCGGCCCGGCGTTGTTGCGCAACCAGCGATGCCGCCGGCGCGGCCATGGATGTGAGAAAGCCCCTTCGTGTGCTCATGGTCGTATGCTCCTTCGTGGCGACTTATTCTATCGCCCCTCCGGGTCCCAAAACAGGCGGCCCTTCGCGCCTGGCCCTTCGCGCTGCGGGCTAGACCCCCGCGCCCCGTTGACCGGGTCTGCGCTACAATATGGGTTCGGCTACTTTGCCACGGAAGGGGTGTGATTATATTGGCCGAAGTCGTAGTCCAGGATGGAGAAACCCTGGAAAGCGCGCTTCGCCGGTTTAAGAGGAAGGTCCAGCAGGAAGATATCATTAAAGATATCAAGCGGCATTCCTATTACCTCAAGCCTGGTGAAAAGCGACGCGCCAAAGAGGCGCTGGCTCGAAAACGCAGCCGCAAGAAACGCAGCCGCGAAGTCGAATAGGTTCGACAGAAACACAAAGGGCGCTGGATTACTCCAGCGCCCTTTGTGTTTTTGCGGGTTGTGTTCTTACCAGTAGACCTTCAGGCCCACCTGCATTTGCCGCGGCGTGTTGCTCTGGTTGGTGACCACGCCGAGCGTTGCGGAATCGAGGCTCGTCGAACCCGTTCCAAAGTTGACGCGGTTGAGCAGATTGAACGCTTCGCCGCGCAGGTCGATGCGAACGACTTCGCCGACGCGGAAGGTCTTGGCGAGGCTGATGTTCTCATTGAGGCTGGCAAAGGCGCGCACCTTGGGGTTGAAACGCGTGACGTTGCCGAAGTCGTTGGGCTGCGTGGGGAACTCCGAGCGGGCCTTCAGGAACCGGTCGCGGCCCGGATCGAAGCCGCCCGATCCCACCGGCGCGCGCCAGTCGTCGTAGCTGGTCACGTAAGGCCGCGTCTGCTCGTTGAAGATCGGAAGCGGGTTGTTGCGCGACAAGCCAATCGGGGCGCCGGTGTTGTAGACCTGGATGGCGGCGATGCGCCAACCGCCGAGCACCTGATTGGCGATGCCGCCTGTGATCCAGCGCTGGCCCTTGCCGAAGGGGAGGTCGTAGATGGTGGAGAACTTCACGACGTGGGTCTGGTCGAAGGAGGCGACCGATTTTTCCAGGCCCCGGTTGTATTGATCCATGGCACCGGCCACGTTGGCGAAGTAGGTGTCCGAGTCGGTCATGAGTTTGGAGAGTGCGTAGCTCCAGTTGAAGGTCAGCCCCTTGGAGAAGCGGCGGTCCACTTTGATGACAAGTGCGTGGTAGGAGGAGTGGCCGCTCTTGTCGCCGTTCTGCACGTCGGTATTGATGTTGGTGTACATCGGGTACGGCCGCAGGGCCTGACTGAGGGTGGGGCCGGAGAAGTCCTTCGTGAAGTTGGTGTAGGGCGTGCGGTAGCCGGCGTTGACGACGGCGGCCGAGGTGATGTTGCCGCGCAGCAGGGACTGAGCCTGGGTAACGCCGTAGCGGGCGACCATGTCCTGGTAAGTGGCCGTGGGCAACTGGTTCAGAGTGAGCAGGCCGGTTTGCAGGTGCGTGCCGATGCTGGCGTTGTAGCCGACCTCGATCACCATGTTCTGCGCGAGCTGGCGCTGGATGTTGAAGGTCCAGTAGAGGCTCTCCGGCGCGCGGGTGGCTTCCTGGCCCTGCCAGAAGTCCACGGTGCTGCCGTTGGAGAATGCCGGATCGATGGACGGAGGCAGCGGGTAAGCGGGCAGGCCCTGATCGAGGAGGAATGTGGGCGTGACGCCTTGCGAGCTGTTGGTGAAGGGATATTGCCCGATGAAACCGGCGAAGTGGCCGCTGCCCTGCACGGCGGTGACGCGCGAGAAGGAACGTCCAAAGGCGGTGCGGAAGGTGGTCTTGTTATCCGGCGTGTAGGCCATGCCGAGGCGCGGGCCGATGCCGGCGTACCATCCGGGGACGAGGCTGCGGGTGTTTTCGCGACCGTTACCGAAGCCGGCGAACCAGAGGGCTCCGGGAAGGCCATCGGCGCCGGGGTTGGGACGGGTCGGATTGAAATCGGAGTATTCGTCCTTCTTATTCGTTGGCGGCAGCGTGGTGTCGTAGCGCAGGCCGACGTTGATGGTCAGCTTGCGGGTGACGCGCCAGTCGTCCTGGACGTAGCCGCCGAAGTAGCGGAATTTCTGAGTGACGGTACGGATGGTTTCGGTGCGGCCGGTGTAGGCGTCGCCGATCAGGAATGATGCAAACGAACTGCCGCCGCCGGCGATGAAGGAGGCAGCGCCGGGTACGCTGGTGCTGCGGAAGTCGAAGCCCGCGCGACCGCCGATGTCCTGCTGGCCGAAGCCGTCGGCGTTCTGGTTCTGATGCTGGAAGCCGAACTTGAAAGTGTGCGGGCCGCGGATGTAGCTGAGGTCATCCTTCAGGCTCCAGCCGGGCTGGTAGGTGCCGTTGTAGCTGGTGGCGCCCCAGGAATTATATTCGGAGAAGTCGATGCCGGGGAAGTTCTGGTTGCAATCGACCGCATTCTTGATGCAGACCTTGTCCTTCCAATTCTTGTCGACGTTGGCGGAAAACGAGTTCTTGGCGAAGTTGTTCTTGGCCCACGAGACGTGGTTCACCATGTTCGGTGAAATGGTCCAATCCTCGCTCACGCGGTAGGCTTCGGTGTCCCAAGCCTGAATCTGGCCGTTCCAGAGCGGCTCGGGAAGGCCGGGGGCGCCGTTTGGACCCGGTTTGTTGCGGAAGATGGTGGTGTTCCACAGCAGGCTGGCGCGGTGATTGCTGCCGAACTGCTGGTCGCCCTTGACGCTCCATTTGTCCGTTGGCGTGACCATGGTTCCGCCGGTGACGATGTAGTTCTGGCGGACGTAGGCGCTGGTGCCGGGAACTCCGCTGCGGTTCGGTGCAACTGCCTTGCCATATTGGGCGATGGCGTTGGCGGTGGTGGAGAACTGCGATACCGGAATCATGTTGTTCGGAAACAGGTCGCGGACCGAGCCGGCGCCATTCGGGTTGGCGCGCTGGGTACGGGGGTTGTAGATGGGCACAACCTTGTTGTTCTGGTCGACCCACTGGCGGAAATCGCCCGAGTACATCTCCGGCGTGGGGACGCTCAGAATAGTGTCGTTCGAACCCACGCGATTGCGGAAGCCTTCGAAGGCGACAAACCAGAAGGTCTTGTTGCGGCCGTCGTAGAGTTTGGGAATGTAGAGCGGCCCACTCGCGGTGGCTCCGAAATCGTTCTGGCGATAAATGCTGCGGCTGCTGGCAAAGAAGCCACGGGCGTCGAGTTTGTCGTTGCGGAGGAAGTCGTAGACGTTGCCGTGGAGCTGATTGGTGCCGGACTTCGAAGCGAAGGTCATGACGCCACCGCCAGCCTGGCCGTATTCGGCCTTGAAGCCGTTGGTGTCGACCGTGAACTCCGTGAGCGCTTCGACGGAGGGGGTGTTTAGCGAGGCTTCGGCGGTGTCGCCGGACCGGTTCGTACCGACGCTATGGCCGTCCAAAGTCGCATCCCATTGAGCGCGCTGCCCGCCGCCGATGGCGAGAGCCTGGCCGTCACCTCGTGCCTCGGGCACGACGGCCACGAGGTTGAAGGGACTTCGCATCGTACCGCCGACGACCAGCGGCAGCTCATCCACCATCTTGTTCTGCACTTGCGTGGAAACCTTGGCGTTGTCGGTCTGGATTACGGCGGCCGAGGCGGAAACCTCGATTTGCTCGCTCACCTGGCCCAGTTGCAGCGTCATATCGAGGCGCAACGTCGACGCCGCGGCCACAATCACATTCGACTGCACGTAGCGTTTGAACCCGTTTGCGGTGAGCTCCAGACGGTAGACGCCCGGCACCAGATTGGGAACATTGAATTCACCTGAATTGCTTGTCGCAGTTCGGGCAGTGGAGTTTGTCCCCGTGTTCACCACGGTGAGTTGCGCTCCAGCAACGGCGGCGCCGGTCGGATCGGTCACCAGCCCACTCACGTTTCCTCGCTCCGTCTGGCCGAACATGCAGGCAGAAAGCAGCAGACCCGCTACATAGCGTTTCATGAATAACCCCCTCTTGCTGAAGCAAGATGAGGAAATTGTAGTGTAACGTTAACTACCCCGTCAATGACCCATGCCGGGGTGCGGCATCGGCCGCCGCGCCTACCAATAGACTTTCAGACCCGCCTGCATCTGGCGGGGTGAGTTGGTCTGGTTGGTCACCAGGCCGAGCGTAGCGGCGTTCAAGCTGGTGGAACCGGTGCCGAAAATGGTGCGGTTGAACAGGTTGAAAGCCTCCCAACGGAAGTCGATGCGGGCGATCTCTCCAATGCGGAAGGTCTTGGCAATACTTATGTTTTCGTTGAAGTTGGGGAACGTCCGGACCTTGGGATTGTAACGGGTGACGTTGCCGAAGTCGTTCGGCTGGGCGCCGAACTCGGCGGCTGGTTTCAGGAAGCGGTCGCGGCCCGGATCGAAGCCGCCGTCGCCCACCGGAGCCCGCCAGTCGTCGTAGCTGGTGACGTAGGGGCGCGTGCTCTCATTAAAAATCGGTAACGGATTGTTACGGACGAGGGCAATGGGGGTGCCGCTGCTATACACTTGGACGGCGGCGATTCGCCATCCTCCCAAGACCTGGTTCATCAGGCCCGAGTTCAGCCAGCGCTGGCCTTTGCCGAACGGGAGGTCGTAGAGGGTGGAGAACTTCACCACGTGCGACTGGTCGAAGGCGCCGATGGATTTTTCCAGGCTGCGGTTGTATTGATCCGAAGCGCCGGCGAGGTTGGCGTAATAGGTGTCCGAGTCGGTGATGATCTTCGAGAACACATAGTTCCAGTTGAGTGTCAGGCCCTTGGAGAAGCGGCGGTCCATCTTGAGCACGAAGGCGTGGTAGGCGGAGTGGCCGCTCTTGTCGCCGTTCTGTCCATCTGTGACGATGTTTGTGTATTGCGGGAAGGGACGCATCGACTGAGCGACCGTGCTGGAGAAGGCGGAGAAGGGCTTGGTAAAGCCCGCATTTTTCGCCGCGGCGGAGGTGATCGACGAACGCATGATGGACTGCGCCTGCGTCACTCCGTAGCGGCCGACGAGCGCCTGGTAGTCGGCCGTGGGCACCTGATTCAGATTCAGGAGTCCGGTTTGCAGGTGCGTGCCGACGGTGGCGTTGTAGCCTGCTTCGACCACCAGGTTTTCGGCGAGCTGGCGCTGAATGGTCAAGGTCCAGAAGAGGTTCTCCGGAGCGCGCGTTGCTTCCTGGCCCTGCCAGTAGTCGATGGTGTTGCCGTTGGAGAACGACGGGTCGATCGAAGGCGGCAGGGTGTATGCCGGCAGACCCTGGTCGAGCTTAAAGGTCGGCTGGACGCCCTGCGACTGGTTGTTGAACTGATATTGGCCGATGAAGCCGGCGAAGTGGCCGCTGCCGGAAACTACGGTGACGCGGGAGAAAGAGCGGCCGAAAGCCGTGCGGAAGGTGGTCTTGCTGTCGGGCGTGTAGGCAAGGCCGATGCGCGGACCCCATCCGCCGAGCCAGTTCGGTACGAGGCTGCGGCGGTTTTCGCGGCCTTCGCCGAAACCGGCAAACCAGAGGGCGCCGGGGATGCCGTCGGCGGCGGGGTTGGGGCGGGTTGGGTTGAAGTCGGAGTACTCGTCCAATCCGTTCGTCGGTGCGAGAGTGAGGTCGTAGCGAAGACCGAAATTCAGAGCGAGCTTGCGCGTAATGCGCCAGTCGTCCTGCGCGTAGAAGCCGTAGTAGGGATACCTTTGCACGACGGCGCGGATGGTTTCCGTGCGGCCCAGGTGCGCGTCGCCGAGCAGGAACGACGCAAACGAACTGCCGCCGCTATTGGGCCAACTCGTCGCGCCCGGAATTGAGGTGCCGAGGAAGTTAAAGTCCGCCCGCCCGGCGATGTCCTGCTGGCCGAAGCCGTTGGCCTCTTGCCATTGGAACTGGAAGCCGAACTTGATCGTGTGCGAGCCGCGGATGAAGCTAAGGTCGTCTTTCAGGCCCCAACCCGGCTGATCCGTGCCGTTGTAGCTGGCCGCGCCCCAGGCCGTGTAGCCGTCGGTGAAATTGATGGTCGGGAAGTTCTGGTTACAGTCCACCACGTTCTTGATGCAAACCTTGTCCTTCCAGTTCTTGTCGACATTGGCCGAATAGCTGTTCTTGGTGAACGTATTCTTGGCCCACGAAAAATGGTTGACCATGTTCGGCGAGATCGTCCAATCTTCCGTGACGCGGTACGCTTCCGTGTTCCATGCCTGCAACTGCCCGTTCCAAAGCGGTTCCGGCAACCCAGGCGCGCCCGCGGGACCCGCCTGGCGGCGGTAGTCGGTAATGTTCCACAGAAGGCTCACGCGGTGATTGTTGCCGATCTGCTGATCGCCCTTGACGCTCCATTTGTCGGTCGGCGTGACGAGCGTGCCGCCGGAGACGATGTAGTTCTGGCGGACGTAGGCGCTCGAGCCAGGCGTGCCGCCGCGATTCGGCGTGACGGCTTTTCCGAATTGGGCGATCGCGTTCGACGTGTTCGCGAAGCGGCTCGCCGGAATCAGATTGTTCGGAAACAGGTCACGCACCGAGCCCGACCCGCTCGAGTTGGCCCGCGTCGTGCCGGGATCGTAGATGGGGACGACTTTGTTGTTCTGGTCGACCCAGTTGCGGAAGTCGCCGCTGTACATTTCCGGCGTGGGGACGGTGAGGATGGTGTCGTTGGCGCCGACCCGGTTGCGGAAGCCTTCGTGGGAGATGAACCAGAAGGTCTTGTTGCGGCCATCGTAGAGCTTGGGGATGTAAACCGGGCCGCTGGCGGTGAAGCCGTAGTCGTTCTGCCGATAGATGCTGCGGCTGCCGGCGAAAAAGCCCCGCGCGTCGAGCGCGTCGTTGCGCAGGAAGTCGTATACGTTGCCGTGGAACTGATTGCCGCCGCTTTTGGAGGCGAACGTCATGACGCCGCCTCCGGCCTGGCCGTATTCCGCCTTGAAGCCGTTGGTGTCGACGGTGAACTCGGTGAGCGCTTCGACCGATGGCGTGTTCAGGGCCGCCTCGTCGGCGTTGCCTGAGCGATTGGTGGTGACGCTGTAGCCGTCGAGGGTGGCATTCCAACTGGCGGCCTGGCCGCCGCCGATGGAGAGCGTAGTGCCGTCGCCGCGGGCTTCGGCCACGACGGCGACGAGGTTGAACGGGCTGCGCAAAGTGCCCGCTACAACGAGCGGAAGCTCGTCCACCATCTTGTTCTGTACCTGTGTCGAAACCTTCGCGTTATCGGTCTGAATCACCGTCGCGGCGGCCGATACTTCAATCTGCTCGCTCACCTGGCCCAACTGCAGCCTGGCGTTCAGGCGTAAGGTAGTCGCGGCGGCGACGACCACATTCTGCTGTACGGACTTCTTAAAGCCGGCGGCAACGATTTCCACGCGATAAACCCCTGGCACGAGGTTCTGCGCGGAAAATTCGCCCGCATTGGAACTGAGCGCCCGTGCAGTCGCATTCGTGGCGACGTTGACGATGGTGAGTTCGGCGCCGGCAACGGCCCCACCCGATGGGTCCGTGACGAGGCCGCTGATGGCTCCCCGCTCACTTTGAGCAAATAGCGACAGTTCTGCCAACAGAAGCAGCGCGACGTAGCGTTTCATTAAATCCCCTTTACGTAAGACCGAATGAAAGAAGTGTAATGACTGAAGCGGCTGGCGTCAATCTCCAGATAAAATTAATTTCACAATTTGGCGACAGCGGAAATCCCTCGGCCTATCCAACAACCGGCGATTGGCATATACTGCAACAACAAAAGCAAGCTACATGCTGTCAGCTCGTTAAACAGAAAGGGGTTCTCATGCGACGCTCGCTCAATCTCACAGTCCTTTCCCTCCTGCTTTGCTCCGTGGCCACTCTTCGGGCACAGTCCGCCGGCGGCCAGATCGATATCTTTGTAAGCGATCCATCGGGCGCTGCCGTCCCCGATGTGAAGGTTTCCATCACCGGCACCGAAACCGGCACGATGCTGCGATCCGTCAGGACCGGTGGTTCGGGCCTGGCCGCGATCCCGCTTCTTAACCCTGGCACCTACGACGTCAAAGTCGAAAAGGAAGGCTTTAAGACAACGACCCAGCGCGGTGTCGTCCTTCGCGTGACGGAAACGGTCTCCCTTCGCATTTCTCTTGAACTGGGCGCGACATCGCAGTCGATCAACATCGAAGGACAAACCCCGCTGGTCAATACCTCGACCAACGCCGTTGGCCAAGTCATCGACGAACACACGACGCAACAACTGCCGCTAAACGGCCGCAACTACATGCAGCTTTCACTGCTGACACCCGGCGTCGTTCCTTCCGCCAATAAGGACCAGTCCTTCTCCGCATTCGGGAATCGCGGGATGCAGAACCAATATCTGCTCGACGGTGGCAGCAACCAGTCGCAGATTCGAGGTATCGATAACCACCAGCGCGACGCACTGCGGCCTTCGCTCGAAGCGATCCAGGAGTTCAAGGTGCAGACCGGCAACTTCTCCGCCGAATACGGCAGTTCCGCCGGTGGTGTGGTGAGCGTCGTCACCAAGAGCGGAACGAATGAGATTCACGGTTCCGTGTTCAACTTCCTCCGCAATAGTGCGATCGGCGCGCGCGATTTCTTTGCGCCGCCCGGACCCGTGCCCCACCTCTCCTATAACCAATTCGGCGGTTCCCTCGGCGGGCCGGTCAAGAAGAACAAGGCGTTTCTGTTCGGCGCGTATCAGGGCACTGAAATTCGCCAGCAGCAGACCAACATTTCCACCGTCCCGTCCGCGGCCATGAAGAACGGCGCCTTCCCGAACGTGATCTTCGACCCCTACAGCACCACGGGAACCGCCGCTACGGCCACTCGCACCCTGTACCCCAACAACACCGTCCCATCCTCGGCCTTCAACTCCATCGGACGATCACTCGCCGCCACCTATCCCGATCCCAATCTCAGCGGCGCCGGCTCCAACTACGTTCGCAATGCCACCTACAGCACGAGCCTGCAGAATCTAACGATCCGCCACGACTACACGCTTACCGAGAAGGACAACTTCTTCGCCCGCTTCTCCATGAACCGTGGCACCATCAACGGC
>JBDTVQ010000285.1:0-9191 GCA_040007195.1 Acidobacteriota bacterium
CCAGCGAGGTGTCGGCGCCCGTGGTGGACGATAGCGCCAGGCTGCGGAAATCGCGGTTGGGAATGAAACCCGTCGAAAAATCGCGGTAGGCGGAAAACTGTTGGCGGAACTTCGTGCCTATCCACGCCGCGCTCGCGCGCTGCTGGTTCGATCCGAAATTCCCCACCGCGCCGCGCAGTCGGAACTCGCTCACTTCCGGCGGCTTCGTGATTATGTTGACCACACCGCCCACCGCGTCCGATCCATAAAACGTCGAACCCGAGCCCTTCAGCACCTCAATACGCTCCACACCATCGAGGGCGACAGGCAGATCCAGATTATGGTGGCCGCTCTGCACGTCGTTTAACCGAAGGCCGTTGAGCAGAATCAAGGTCTGGCCGAATGACGAGCCGCGAATGGAAACGTCGGTTTGGATGTTGCTCTGCCCGCGCTGGCGCAAATCGACAGACGAATCGAGATTGAGGAAATCGACGACAGTATTCGACACCAGCGACGGTTCTCCACGCACGTCCATGGCCCGCACGCTGCGGTCGGCGTCGTCCAGGGGAACGGGTTGGTAGGTGCCGGTAACGACAACGGTCTCTTTACGCGGCGGTTCTTCGGCAAACAAGACGGAAATGAGCGCAAAACTAGCGAGCAGTCGGAGTGAAACGGCCATCAGGGTGTAACGTATATTGTCGCCCACGCCAGCGAATCGTGTTGCCGAAAAATCCGGCGCACCAGAACGCGAAACTCAACAGGTCCTGTAACGGTACCAGGAACCAGCGCCCGGCCGTCAACGGGTCGTGCAGCACCGGTCCGGCCGTGGCCCAGGCGGCCATTGCCCGCAGCATGGTCGCCCCTGCGCAGACCGGCCACCACCCGGGCTGGATGGCGAGCAGGAACAGAATGAGCGGCGTCGGATTCGTGAACAGTTGGCCCACATAGCCCGCCGGCCGCGACCGCCGGGTGGAGCGGCACCAGCGCAGGCGGTGGGCGAAATTCGGGCGAAGCATCGCGCCCCCGATGTGATGGTCCACGACATATCGCGACAGGCCAACGCCCAACCCCGCATCGGCCGCCAGTTGGCCCAGCACGAAGTCTTCGGCAAGGTAGTCGCGCACGCGCTGCCAGCCGCCGATCGCCGTGATCGCCTGCTTGCGCGCGACGATAGTGGGCCCCACCGCGAAGCGCATCCCTTCGAGCATCCGCGCCACCAGCACGCCCGAGAGGAACTCCGTGTTCGCGCCGATGGCCTCCAGTGTCGACCAGATCGTACCGCCCGGCACCGCGCGATAGGGACACGTGGTGAGCGCGAGACCCGGATTCTCGAACTCCGCCGCCACGCGCCGCAGAAAGTCGGGCCCCACGGCAATATCGGAGTCACACATGGCCAGCAGATCGAACTTCGCTTCCGCCGTCATGTGCTCCAGGCTCCACACCTTCGCATTGGGCCATTCGGGCTCCCCCGTAATCAGCAATCGCGCGGGGACGTGCGGATACTGCTCGCACAACCGCTGCACCACGGCAACGGCAGGGTCCGTCTCCCGTCGCACCGCGAAGAGAATTTCAAAGTTCGGGTACTCCTGCTCAAAGAAAGTGCGCAGCAAGGCTTCCAGCGCAGGCTCGGCGCCATAGAGCGGTTTGAGGATGGATACCGGCACCACGCCGCGCAAACGGGCCTCCGGTTGGCCCAGGTAGCTTCGCACGGCGATCAAGGTAAGCACGCAATAGACCGACGCCCCGGCGACCAGCGCCAGCGCCAACCACGCGGCCACCAGGTGCACCACGGCCTTATTCGAACGGCGTGCGTTCGACGATCAACTTCATCGCCTCTGCGATGAACTGCGACACAGGCTTCGCGCCAAGGTCGCCGTGCCTGCGGTTGCGCACGGACACCTGGCCCGACTCCACTTCCTTATCGCCGACCACGAGCATGAAGGGGATTTTGTCCATCTGCGCGTCGCGGATCTTCATCTGCACTTTCTCGCTACGCTCGTCGATGGTCACGCGGAAACCCGCGGTTTTCAGCTCCTGCATCACCTTGCGCGCAAACGGCGCATGGCGGTCGGAGATCGGCAGCAGCGTCGCCTGCACCGGCGCGAGCCAGACAGGGAACGCCCCGGCATAGTGCTCGATCAGAATGCCGAAGAAGCGCTCCACCGAACCGAATAGAGCACGATGCACCATCAGCGGCTGATGCTTTCTGTTGTCCTCGCCGACGAACTCCAGGCCAAAGCGGCGCGGCAGGGTAAAGTCGAACTGCACAGTGGAAAGCTGCCACTTACGGCCAATGGCGTCGACCAGCTTCACGTCGATCTTCGGACCATAGAACGCCGCCTCGTCGGGCATGAATTTCGCGTTCCAACCGAGGCGGTCCGTAGCACTCCGCAGGGATTTCTCGGCGAGTTCCCACAACTCCGGCGCGCCATCGTACTTGCCCGACGCTCCGCCATCCCACGTGCTCAGCTCCGCTTCGTACTTGTCGAAACCGAAGGTATGCAGCACGTCGCGTGCGAACTCCAGACACGACACGACCTCGTTCTCAATCTGGTCCGTCGTGCAGAAAATGTGCGCATCGTCTTGCGTAAAGCCGCGCACGCGCAACAGGCCGTGCATCGTGCCCGAACGTTCATACCGGTACACCGTGCCGAGTTCGCCCAACCGCACCGGCAGATCGCGATAGCTGCGCGGCTTGGATTTGTAAATGAGAATGTGGCCGGGACAGTTCATCGGCTTGAGCTGGTATTCGGCATCGTCCAGCTCCATCGGTTTGAACATGTTTTCGCCGTAGAAATTGGCGTGCCCGGAAGTCTTCCAGAGGTCGAGCCGGGCAACGTGCGGGGTGAACACCAGGTCGTAACCGCGGTCGACGTAGGCGTTGCGCATCCAGTCTTCCAGCACACGGCGGACCGTCGCGCCCTTGGGCAGGAAGAAGATCAACCCCGGCCCAGCCAGCTCGTCGATCATGTATAGCTCAAGCTCGGCGCCGAGCTTGCGGTGGTCGCGCTTCTTCGCCTCTTCGAGCTGCTTCAGGTAGGCGTCCAGGTCCTTCTGCGAAAAGAACGCCGTGCCGTAGATGCGGTGCAACTGCTTGTTCTTCTCGCTGCCCTTCCAATACGCGCCGGCGCTGGAAAGCAGTTTGAACGCCTTGATGCGCTTGGTGGAGGGCACGTGAGGACCACGGCAGAAGTCAATAAAATTGGGCCCCAGCGTGTATTCGCTGAACTCATCGCCCGCGCGCTCCTCAATGAGCTCGCACTTCATCCAGGCGTCTTTGTACTTCTTCAGCCCCTCTTCCTTCTTGGTCCAGATGCGCTCATAGGGAAGATCGCGCGCCTGGATCTCCCACATCTTTTTCTCGATCTTCTCGAGGTCGTCGGGCGTGAACGGCGTGGGGCGGTCGAAGTCGTAATAGAAGCCGGATTCGATCGGCGGGCCGATGCCCAGTTGCGTCTCGGGAAACAGCTCCAAAACGGCCGCCGCCAGCAGATGCGCGGTCGAGTGGCGGTAGACCTCAAGCGACTCAGGGTTCTTCGACGTGAGGATCTTCACCGTCGCGTCTTCGGTCAGCGGGCGGGTGAGGTCGCGGAGCTCTCCGTTCACTTCGGCGACGACGGCATCGTCGGCCAGGCGGGGACTGATGGCGCGCGCAATCTCCAACGGTGAGATGCCGGCGGGATGGGACTGCTGACTGCCATCCGGCAGGGTAACGGTAATGCTGCTCATGGGGGGTTAAGTCTTCAGGTTATCATGCGGCTGTGGCCAAGCCCCGCAGGATCGGTTCATGAATCGCAGCTTGCGGATGGTAGGCTTCGCACTCGCCGGAGTGCTGATTTTGGCCGCTGCGCTGGGGGCCTGCTACCAGGCAATCGCGGCCCGTATGGAAGCCCGCCGCTTTCCTGAACCGGGGCGGCTCATCGATATCGGCGGATTCCGGTTGCAGCTCAACTGTACGGGCAGCGGCAGTCGCACGGTAATCCTCGAGGCGGGACTCGGTGATCGGTTGAGTGAGTGGCAACTGGTTCAGCTTGGCCTCGCGAAGTTCGCGCGCGTCTGCTCCTACGACCGCGCCGGATATGGCGGCAGTGATTCAGGACCAATGCCCCGGACGAGCGCCCGGATCGCCGACGAGTTACATAAGTTGTTGCAGCGTGCCGGGGAACAACTGCCATTCGTGTTCGTGGGCCACTCGTACGGCGGCTACAACGTCCGCGTATATGCCGGAAAGCATGCGGAAGAGGTGGCAGGAATGGTCCTTGTCGATGCAACGCAAGAAGATCAGTACGAACTGTTGCCGGAAGCCTGGAAAACTCTAGGAACTGCCATGCGGGAACGGTATCTGTTTCAGGCCCGGTGGGCTCCTGTGAGCGTCGGTCTTGGCTATTACCGGCTACTGTTCCGCCTCCACGGGATTCCCGAGCCCTATACTATCCTGAGTTCGAAATATCTGAGTGCCAGAGCCAGCGAACTTGCTTCGATTCAAGTCAGCGCTGGGCAGGCGCGCGCCGCAGGCACATTGGGAGACAAACCATTAGTGGTGCTCACGGCTGGCCGGACGACCGACGCAGCCTTGCGAAACGGCCTGACCGGCCGCGATCTGGAGCAGTTCCAGAGAACGTGGGTCTACGATCTGCAGCCGAGGCTGGCCCGTCTTTCCACGCAAGGCCGCCAAATCATCGTGCCGGACTCCGGGCACGACATGCCGTCGGACCGTCCTGACGCAATTGTGCAGGCCGTCCACGAACTTTGGCTGGCTCTGCCGAGTCCGTCTGCCCAAACCTCGCCCGCTGGCCACCTGCTACCCTAAAAGCTTCCATGGCTACTTCGGGAACCCCTCCGCCCGCTGAATCCACGCTGCCGCTCGCCGAAATGGACGACGCGGCCCTGGTGGCGCAGACGCAGGCAGGCAATCTGGATGCCTTCACGGAACTGGTTGGCCGCCACGACCGGAAAATCCTTCGCCTGGCCCGCCACATCACCGGCAACGAAGAAGACGCCGAGGACGTGCTGCAGGAGAGTTTCCTCAATGCCTACTCGCACATAGGAACTTTCGCGGGCAATTCCAAGTTCTACACCTGGCTGGTGCGGATCACCGTCAACCAGGCCCTCATGAAGCTGCGAAAGCGCAAAACCGGCAAGGAGGTTTCCCTCGACGAGCCAGTCCAGGGGGAGACCGACGACCTGGTTCGCGAGATCGCCGTGTGGGACGAGACCCCGGAACGCACATATTCGCAAGAAGAGATGCGACGGATTCTCGATGAAGCCATCGAATCATTAGAGCCCATCTACAGGACGGTATTTGTTCTGCGGGATGTGGAAGAGCTTTCCACCGAAGAGACAGCGGAATCGCTGAGCATCTCGGTGCCGGCCGTTAAGAGCCGCCTGCTGCGGGCACGCCTGCAGTTACGGGAAAAGCTGACGAAGTATTTTCGTCGCGGGAAGGGAGACGACGCCTTTGCTTACCTGTAAAGACTTCTTAGGGTGGTTAAACGACTACCTGGATGAAACGGCCGACGAGGAGGTAAAAGCCCAGGTTAAGGAACACATCACCAATTGTGCCAACTGTTGGGTGGTGTACGACACAACCAAGAAGACTCTTCAGGTGTACAAAGGGATGGAGCCGAAGGAAGTGCCGGAACCGATGAGGGCCAAGCTTCTTGAGGCGCTGCAAAAGAAGTGCGGCAAAGCCGGTTCCTAGTTTGCCGCGGCGATATTGTCCAAAAGAAATACCAATCCTTCCGCTATTGTCGGGTGAGTAAAGATCCCATCCCGCAGCACGGTGTACGGTAACCCTCCCAGCATGGCAGTTTGAACGGCGGCCAGCAGTTCACTCGCCTCAGCCCCGATGGCGGTAAATCCGAGTATTTGATCCGAATTCGCTGCGATCAGCATCTTCATAAAGCCGCGCGGCTCGGAAATAGTCCGGGTCCTCAGCACTGCCGCCATCGGCATCTTGGCCAGGCGGTACTCCACCTTCAGGCGCCGCGCCTCAGACTCGTTGAGCCCAACCCGCACCAACTCAGGGTCGGTGAACATGCAGTAGGGGATCATCCGATTGCGCGTCGTGCGCTGCCCTCCGTTCAGGTTGTCGCGTACAATCCGAAAATCGTCGAAGGCCGCATGAGTGAATTGAGGGCTTCCCGCGCAGTCTCCCACCGCCCATACGTTGGCGGCCGTGGTCTCGAGCCGGTCGTTCACCACCACATAGCCGCGAGCGTCCACTGCAACGCCCGCCGCATCGAGGCCAGCCGTCTGCGTGTTCGGCGTACGGCCGGCGGCGACCAGCAGATCGCTGCCTTCGATTTCCATCCGTCCCTCCGGACCGTCCAGAGTCATTCTCACCATGTCGCCGGAGCGGCCCTCGACTGAACGGACTTCGGTGTCGAACATTACGTCAATTCCCTCGTCGCGGAATAGCTCCAGGAGCGCGGCTCCGACATCGGGGTCTTCGCGGCGGGCAAGCTGCGGGCCCCTTTCGATCACCGTCACGCGCGAACCGAATCGCCGCAAAGCCTGCGCCATCTCCAAGCCGATGTATCCGCCGCCCAGAACAATGAGGTGCGCAGGCAGGCGCTGCAGATCCAGAAGCTCGACATGCGTCATCGGTTCGGCCTCGGCTAAACCGGCAATTCCCGGAATGGCCGCCCTCGTGCCGAGACTGAGAATCACGCGATCGGCTTCAATGTCGCGCGAACCGCCGCCGTTCAGATCAACCTGCACTCGCCTTTCGCCCGTGAAGCGGGCCTCGCCCATGATCAACTCGGCGCCACTGGCGTTGAATCTTCCAAGATGCAGTTCGACCAGGCCGTCGACCATCGACTGTTTGCGCCGGTAGACGCCCTGCATATTGGTGGCCAGCGGCTTTTCTTCCAGCCCAAACTCCGCCGCACGCTTCACGAAGGACGCAATCTTGGCGGAATGGATTACGTTCTTCGTGGGCAGGCAGGCAATGTTAGGGCATGAACCGCCAATCAGTTTGCGCTCCACCAAAACGGTGCGATGTCCCGCTTTCGCCAGAGTCCAAGCCAGGTACTTTCCCGCTTCCCCACTTCCCACAATGAGAACTTCGTACTGTTCCATGGAATCTCCTTGAACGAGTTCGAACGCACCGGGCCGCTTGCTACAGTAATGCAATGCGCGCCGCGTCCTGCCTCATCGCCCTCCTCATTCCCGCTGTCCTGTGTGGGCAGGGTCTTGAGTACGTCAAAGCCCATTACACCAAACACGAGTTTCAGATTCCGGCGCGTGACGGCACCAAACTTTTCACCGCTGTCTACACGCCGAAAGACACCTCAAAGACCTACCCGATTCTGCTCACCCGCACACCGTATTCGCTTGCCCCCTATGGCGTCGACAAGTACCGCACCGGCCTCGGGCCATCGGACGCGTTCGGCACGTCCGGTTATATCTTCGTCTATCAGGACGTGCGCGGCCGTTGGATGAGCGAAGGCGAATTCGTCCACATACGCCCGCACAACCCCAATAAAGGGCCGAAGGACTTCGACGAATCGAGCGACACCTACGACACCATCGACTGGCTGCTCAAGAACGTGAAAGGCCACAACGGCCGCGTCGGCATGTGGGGCATCAGTTACCCCGGCTTTTACACCGTGCATGGTGTGCTCAGCCGGCATCCGGCGCTGAAGGCTGCCTCGCCGCAAGCCCCTGTGACCGACATGTGGCAGGGCGACGACTTCCATCACAATGGCGCGCTGTTTCTTCCGCACGCGTTCAACTTCCTGATCAACATCGACAAGCCCGGCGGACATGAACCCACCAAGTTCGTCCTGCCAAAATTCGAACATCACACCGACAGCGGCTACGACTTCTTCCTGCGCATGGGGCCGCTTGCCAACGCCAACGAAAAATACTTCAAGAACGCATCCGTCTTTTGGAACGACATGATGAAGCACTCGGCGTATGACGAGTGGTGGCAGTCGCGCAACACGCGTCCGCACCTGAAAGGCATTGAGACGGCGATGATGACCGTCGGCGGTTGGTTCGACGCAGAAGATCTGTTCGGTCCGCTGCGCGTGTACGAGGCCGCCGAGAAGGGCGGCGCCAAAGCGCAGAACATGCTGGTGATGGGGCCCTGGTATCACGGGCAGTGGTCGAACAATGAGGGCGAGAAGCTGGGCTATGCCGAGTTCAACGCCAAGACAAGCCTCTACTTCCGCGAGAAAATCGAGTTCCCATTTTTCGAGTATCACCTGAAGGGCGCGGCCGATCCGCTGCTGCCCGAGGCGTATGTGTTCGAGACCGGTACGAACCAGTGGAAGGAGTATCAGCAGTGGCCCCCCAAAGAGGCGCAGCCGGTGACCTTCTATATGAGCGAAGGCGGCAAACTCGCCATGGCAGGGCCGACCGCGGGCGCGGCGTTCGATGAATACATCAGCGATCCCGCCAAGCCCGTGCCGACGTCGGACTATGAGTCCATCGGCATGACTCGCGAATACATGGTGGGCGACCAGCGCCACGCGGCGCGCCGCACCGACGTGCTCGTCTATCAGACCGAGCCGCTCACCGAAGACACGCAGTTCAGCGGTCCCATCAATGCGACTCTCTACGTCTCCACCACCGGCACGGACGCCGACTTCATCGTGAAGGTGATCGACGTCTTCCCGGACGACTATCCCGACCCCGTTCCCAACCCGGCCGAAAAGAAAATGGGCGGCTTTCAGATGATGGTCCGGGGCGAACCGTTCCGCGGGCGCTTCCGAAACGGCTTCGACAAGCCTGCTCCGTTCGTGCCCGGTCAGGTGGCGAAGATCGAGTTCACGCTACCGGACGTCAACCATGTTTTCCGCCGCGAGCACCGGCTCATGATTCAGGTCCAGAGCACCTGGTTCCCGCTGATCGATCGCAACCCACAAAAGTACATGGATATCTCGCTCGCCAAAGACACCGACTTCCAGAAGGCGACGCAGCGCGTGTATCACGAAGCGGGCCATGCGAGCGCGGTGACGTTGCTTCGCGTAAAGGAGTGAACCGTTCGCCCGTTGAGCCGGAATCCACATGATAAACTCCGTTCGCGGAGGGGCATTCATGCCGATCGAGATTCGCGAACTGATCATCCGGCCAACCGTAACCACCAGAAGCGGCTATCAGGTCGTCTGCTCTCCACAGTCCGACCAAGTACTCATCCAACAAAATGGACAGACCCTGTTCGCCATCGATCTCACAGGTGGAAACATGAAAATTCAAACTCC
>JBDTVQ010000286.1:0-9124 GCA_040007195.1 Acidobacteriota bacterium
GGGGGGCTTCGCGGTCAGTGCCGGGGCCACGGGCGTCACCGCGTGGCGGACCGGATCGGCGGGGAGCTTCGCGGTCGGAGGCAGGGCCACGGGCAGGCCCACGGGTCGAACCGCGCGAGTCATCGCCGGGCTTGGCGCGGGATGACGAGCGCGGCGGGGCAGCCGAGCGCCCGGGCGCGGAGGCACCGGATTTGTTCGCCTTGGGTTTCGGCTTTCCGCGTTTGGCTCTCAGTTTGTTCCCGTAATCGCGAGGGCGCATATACTTGTGATGGTATGCGAAGCAAGGAGCGGGTGAACTGATTTCGAGTGGCCAGGCGAAAACCGAACGAGCCTGAAACGCCAAAAGCTCCGCGCGTGTTACTCGTGCGGGGTGCGCGTCAACTGGTTACGATGCGCGGTAGCGGTGGCGCGCGGCGCGGCGCGGAGATGCGCGCGCTTGGCATCATCCCCGATGGCGCGCTGCTCATTGTGGATGGGGTGATCCAGGAAGTGGGTCCGAGCCGGCGGGTCGAAATGTTGGCGGCCGCGCGGGATGCCGAAGAGATCGACGCTTCGGGCAAGGCAGTGATGCCGGGGTTCGTCGATTGCCAGACGCATCTGCTGGCGCCTCCGGCCGCGCTGGACGATTTTGAGACCCGCTGCCTGAAAGGCCGCTTCCCCGATCCAACCGGCAACTTAATTCCCAACAGCGAAGGGACTCGGGTCATGCGCGGGTATTCGGCGCAGCGGCTGGAAATGGAAGGCAAGCGGCAACTGCGCAATGTGTGGCGGCATGGGACCACGACGCTCGGTTCCACATCAGGCGCCGGATTGGACGAGGCGAGCGAGCTGCGGGCGCTGCGGGTATTGGATGGCTTGAATGAGCGTCCGCTTCATATTGTGCGAAGCTTTGGCGGGGCGCTGGGAGTGAGTCCGGAGTTTGCGGGGCGGAGCGGCGAATATCTGGCATGGCTGCGCGCGGAGATGCTGCCGGAGGTGGCGCGGCGCAGGCTGGCGCATCGCGTCGATGTGGCGATCGGCGACGGGGCGTTTGAGTTGGAGGGCGCGGCGGAGTACATTGGCGCGGCGCTTGCGTTGGGGTTCGTGACGGGCGTGCGGTTGCGGAGCGCGGTGGACTGGGTGCCGGAAGAGGCCATGAGCGTTTCCGGAGTGGGGTATCTCCAGCGTTGCGCAGAGCGAATGGCCGGAAGCGGGACGGTGGCCGTATTGACGCCGGGCGTGAGATTCTATCGCGGCGGCGACGCGTTGGAGCCGGCGCGGGAGTTGATCGATGGCGGGGCGGCGGTGGCGTTGTCGACGGGTTTCAATCCGCACGAGAGCCCGACGCCTTCGATGCCGATGGCGATGTCGCTCGCCTGCGCGCAACTGCGAATGACGCCGGCGGAGGCGTTGGTGGCGGCGACGATCAACGGCGCGCATGCGTTGGGAGTGGGGAGCCAGGCAGGTTCGCTTGAAATTGGGAAGTGGGGCGACCTGCTCGTTCTGAATGCCAGCGACTATCGCGAGATTCCCTTGCAGTTTGGGGTGAACCTGTTGATGATGGCGCTGCGGCGGGGGCAGATGATTTATCCGCGGCTGGAGGCGGCGTGAGCGCGGGTGGCCTGGTTGAGTGCGTTCCGAACTTTTCCGAGGGGCGCGATGCGAGCGTGGTTGCGGCGTTGGCGGCGGCGGTGCGGGGAACGGCTGGGGCACACCTGCTGGATGAGACGGCGGATGCCGACCATAATCGCTGCGTGCTGACGTTCGCCGGTGAGGCGGAGGCAGTGCTGGAAGCGGCGCTGCGTGCGGCGGCGGCGGCGGTGGAGCGGATCGATCTGTGGAAACATGCGGGCGTGCATCCGAGAATTGGCGCGCTGGATGTGTTGCCGTTCGTTCCATTGGAGGGGACGTCGATGGAGGAGTGCGCGGCCTTGGCCGGGCGCGCCGCGGAGCGATTGTGGACGGAGCTGGGCGTGCCTTGTTATTTGTACGAAGCGGCGGCGAGAATGGCCGAGCGACGGAACCTGGCGTTTGTGCGGTCAGCAGGGGTGGGCGTGCCGGACGTGGGCGAGGGGCGGCATGTGTCGGCGGGATGCTCGGCCGTAGGGGCGCGGAAGTTTCTGATCGCCTACAACGTGAACCTGGCCACCAGCGATGTGGGCGTGGCGCGGGCGGTGGCGCGCGAGGTGCGCGAAAGTTCGGGCGGGTTGCCGTGCGTGAAGGCGCTGGGGCTGGAGTTGGCCTCACGCGGGCTGGCGCAGGTGTCGATGAATCTTACCGACTATGAAGTGACGCCGGTGCATGTGGCGTTCGAGGCCGTAGGTGTGGCCGCACGCGCGCATGGCGTCGAGGTGGCGGGCAGCGAGTTGATTGGGCTGATCCCGCGCAAGGCGCTGCAGATGGCCGCGGGCGTAGATCTGCGGTGGGAGAACTTCCGTGAGGATATGGTGCTCGAGGAGCGGCTGCGGCGCGTGCGCGGTGGCGCGGCTTAGACGCCGAAGGTAGCGAGCGACCAGGGCGGCGTGTTCACGATCTTGATATGGCTGGCGCTGTAGAGCGAGGCCGACGCGGGGTCGGAGAGCGCGGCGATCGTGAGGGGACGCGGAGCGAGGGAGGCGGCGATCTGCGGCAGATCCGTGGTGCGGAGAATGCCCGGCAGGAAGTTGGCGAAGGGGTGATCGTAGTTCTCGTTGACGGCGAGCGAGCGCCACGACACGAGATGGCGCGAGAGATGGAGCGAGGCGATTTTGGGTTCCAACGCGGCGGCGCAGAGGGCGGGCACGGTGAGGTGCGAGAGCGCGGCGAGTTCGACGTTAGACGATTTGTACAGCGTGGTGGCGGCGCGCACGACGGCGAGGATGTCGGAGACGCGCTGGCCGAGCAGAGGGCGGCCGAGCATGAGTGAGGCCCAGGCATAGGAGTCTTCGCTCTGATGGCTCGAAGCATGGCCGGCGGCATGGCGCGGGTATTCGGCACGCAGGTCGCCGAGGGCGCGCAGGTCGGGCGCGATGACGAGGCGGCCCGCGGCGGCGAGTTGCTGATAGAGCGAATCTTCGCCCCAGTTTGCGTTACGTCCGGCGGGTTCGAGCAGGATGAGCGGGGGCTTTGTGGTGGGGATGCGCGGAAGGAAGACCCAGGCGGGCACGGTGACCTCGGGTGTGACATCGATCTCGATGGCTTCGGCGTCGCAGGCGCGGGAAGCGACGCGGCCGAGAATGCGCGCGGGCTTCGTGGAAGGCGGGTCAAGGCGGAGGATTTGGGTCAGGGACTTGGCGAGGGTGGGTGAAGGCGCGGGCGTCTTGATGGAATCGGCAAGTTCGCGGGCGAGGATGAAGGGCGTCTTCGAGCTGAGCTTGGTGACGTTGCCGCGCGCGGCGTAGAGTGTCGCATCGGGCTCGGCGGCAGTGGCGGGTTCCTTGTCGAGCGGCGTGGTGCGGCCTTGCAGGTGGCGCAGGAGGAAGTTATAGGTTTCCATGCGGACGTTGTAGCCGAGGCCGTGAGGCAGGGGCGACTCGTACCACTGGAGCAGTTCGGGTTTGGCGCCGAGGGTTTGGTAGCTGCGTTTGAGGCGGGCGAATTCGGCGCGGCCGTTTTCGAGATAGCGCGGCGAGTAAGTGCCGAACCAGTCGCGGGCGCTGACCATGATGAGCAGCGGCTTGGGGGCGTGCGGATGAAGGAGGTCCCAGCGGTCGATGTTTTTGGAGGGTCCATCGAGGATGCACTGCTCGGCGTCGTCGACCGAGCCAGGGCCGTTGAGGTTGGCGAGGGCGTGGTTCTCGGTGTTGGGGCAGGCGGGCGCGGCGCAGGCAAGGCGGTCGTCGACGGCGGTGAGGAACATGGTGGTGGTGCCGCCGCCGGAGTTGCCGGTGGAGGCGAGACGCGTGGCATCGACGCGCGGGTGAGCGGCGAGGACGTCGAGGGAGCGGACGGAGTCCCACACCTGGAGGCGCGTGGAGGTGTCGCCGCCGAGGATGAGTTGTTTGCCGGGATAGGTGTGTTCGCTATCGGCCGAGCGGAGGCGCGTGAGTCCGGTTTCGGGATCGGGATAGGCGGTGCGCTCGCCCTGGCCCATGGGGTCGAATGCGAGTACGACGAAGCCGAGTTCCGCGAGGCCTTGGATGCAGTATTGGTAGAGCGAAGAAGCCTTGCCGTTGAGCGAGTGGCCCATTTGGAAGAGGACGCCGGGGAGGCGCTGCTCGCTGGAGTTGGGGATGTAGAGGTTGGCGGGGATGAGCAGGCCGGGGCGCGATTCGTAGACGATCTGCTCGACGGTGTATTGAGGCCGCTTGAACGAACCGGTGGTGCGGATGTTGAGGGGCGTGCGTTCGGGCTGGCCGCCGATGAGGGACCAGAAACTGTCGCGAACTTGTTTGTTGCGGGCGCGGACGAGGGCGGGCGTGGTGCAGGCATCGAGCACGGCGGCGCGGCGGGCGGCGGCCTCGCGGGCGACGCGGGCGAGGTAATCGGGGAGGCAGCGCGCGTATTCGCGATAGTCGATGGCAGCGCGGGCGTGGGAGGCGAGGGCCGCGGCGGCGGGAAGCGAGAGAAGGGTGCGGCGCGAGAGGGGCATTGCCATCCCATTAGGATACGGCGGCGCGGCGGAAGGAGGGCCGGCGGCTGCAACTAATGCGATGTTAGTATCTTCTCTTAGCCGGTTCGACATGGGGATTGTTAGTCGCCGCGGTTTCGTTTCTTCGTCGCTGTGGGGTCTGCCGCTGTGGGCGCAGAACGCCGGCGCGCTCGCCGAAGCGCGGGCGCACGAGAATGCCGGGCGCGACAAACAAGCGGTTGAGGCTTATCGCCGGGCGGCGACGCTGCAACCGGATTCGGGCGATGCGTGGGAAGGATTGGTGCGTTCGCTGATCGCGGACCGGCGGGCGGAGGAAGCGTATCAGGCGCTGGAAGAGGCGAAGGGCAAAGCTCCTGACAGTGCGGCGTTGAAGGTTGCCGAGGCGCATGTGCTGTACAGGCAGGGGAAGCTTACGGCTTCGGAGAAGCTTTACCTGGAGGTGATTTCGTCGGGCGTGGCGCATCCGGAGGCGTGGCTGGGGCTGGCGCGGATGCACAGCATTGTCTCGCGCGCCGCGAGCGCGGAGAGCATTGCCGAGCGGGCTTACCGGCTGATGCCCGGCAGTCCCAGGGCGAGGATGTTTTACGCGGACCAACTGGATGATCCCGCGGCGCATCTCGCGGAACTGGAAAAGGCACTGGCGCTGCTTGATCCGGCGACGGAGATGGCTCGCCGCGTGAGGGCGCATGTGGAAGCGGACCGGCAGATGGGGTCGCGCAATTCACGGGTATTGGAGAGTGCGTATCGGAACTACGACGTCAAGCTGGAACTGCTGCATGCAGGTCCGACGCGCGTTCGCGGCTTTGCCTTCGATGTGATTTTGAACGGCAAGAAGAAAGTGAGGCTGCTGCTGGACACAGGCGCCAGCGGCATCAGTTTGCGGCGCAATGTGGCAGAGAAGGCCGGCCTGACGGGTCTTGAGTCGACGGGCAGAGAGCTGAGGGGAATCGGTGATGGCAAGCCTATATCGACTTACCTCTATCTGGCCGAAAGCGTGTCCATCGGCGAGCTACGGTTTCGCGATTATGTTGTCCACGTGAGTGAGAAAGTGGCCGATCTGGACGGGCTGATTGGAGCCGACGTTTTCGAACAGTTTCTGGTCACCTTCGATTTCCCCAAGCTCAAGATGTCGCTCAGCCCGTATGGCGGACTGAGCGGCGCGCCTTCGCGCGACGAGCGAGTAGATGCGCAACCGACGCCGGGATTTTCGCGGGTGTTCCGTATCGGCAATCACTTACTGCTGCCCACGTTTATCAACGGCAAGATGGCGACGCTGTTCCTAATCGATAGCGGCGCAAACCAGAACTTCATCTCGGAAAGGGCTGCGCGGCAGCAGACGAGCGTCCAATCGACTTCGGGGCGAACTTCCGGCGTGCAAGGTGGGCTGGACAAGGTGTTCGTGGCCGATCAGGTTACGCTGACGTTCGCCGGCTTGCGGCACGACAATCCTCGGATGCCTTCCTTCGATTTCACTTCGCTGAGCGACGGTTTTGGAACAGAGATCTCCGGACTGCTCGGCTTGCCCGTGCTGTCCCAGTTGCGATTAACGATCGATTACCGCAATGGCGAGGTTCAGATGAAATACAAGGATTGAGATGCGACGACTCCTTTTCTTCTTTGCAACGACGGCGCTCTGCGCGCAGACGTCCGCCGACGAACTGATCAGCCGGATGACGAGCGCCTACTCGAATCTGACGGCCATCCGCATCGCCGCCGTGCGTGAGGACGAGCTTGCGGCCGTGGGCAACTCGCAGGTGTCGAGTTCGGAATACGACTTCGCGGTTCGCGGCCGGGAGCGGGTGCGGCTGATGGCGAAGCAATCGGGGCAGGAAGTCTGGCTGGTGAGCGACGGCGAGGCGACGTGGAAGGCGAGTTCCACTGAGAAGAAGTGGGCGCGGATGAACGTGGCGTCGGTCGATTCCGACGATGAAGACGAAGAAGCAAGCGAACCGCAGCAGGACTTTCGCGGTTCCGCGCAACACTTTCTGATTGGCCGCATGGTGGCGATCGGGAAGCTGGCACGGGGCGCGGTGCTGGTGAAAGAAGATACGTACAAGCTGGACAAGGAGCGCATTGCGTGCGGGATCGTGCGCGTGCGGATTGGGGCGAACGTGAACGAGTTGTGGATCGATAAGAATCGCGGATTCGTGCTGCAGGCGGTGCAGACGGGCAAGGTGAATGCGGGCGGTCGCGAGGGGCAGGTGAAGATCACGATGAAGGTGAAGCGGCTGGAGGTGGGCGACGCGGTGCCGGACAGCCTGTTCGCTTTCACGGCGCCGAAAGGTTGGAGCGAGACGGAGATGATCGTGCTGCCGATGGAAGAGAGGGCGCAGTTGACCGGGCAGCGGGCGGCGGGATTCACGTTAAAGGCGCTGGACGGGAACGAGATGTCGCTGGCCGGGTTGCGGGGGAAGGTGGTGGTGATGGACTTTTGGGCGACGTGGTGTCCGCCATGCCGCAAGGAGCTGCCGGAGTTGGAGAAGCTGCACAAGGAGCTGAGCGCGGAGGGAGTGGTCTTCGTTGGTGTGAATAACGAAGACACGGGGACCGTGAAAGGCTTTGTGTCGAAGAACAGCTACGCCATTCCGGTGCTGCTGGATTCGAAGCGGGAGGTTCACCGGCGCTACGGGGTTCGGGCGATACCGACGCTGTTCATTGTGGACCGGGAGGGCACGATCCGGCAGCACTTCATTGGCTCACGCAGCCAGGAGCAGATACGGGCGGCGATCCTGGAAGTGGCCAAGCGGTAGACGGGCGCCCGGCTACACTACGAGAGTGGAGAGGTCTGGGCAGGCCGACCGGTTAGCGTTAGGGATTCGCACCACGCTGACGGGGGCGGCGGTGAACATACTGCTGGCCGCCGCGAAGGCGGTGGCGGGTGTATTGGGGCACTCCTTCGCGTTGATTGCGGATGCGGCGGAGTCGACGACGGACGTGGTGGGGTCGCTGGTAATTCTGGGGGGACTTGCCTTTTCGCTGCGACCGGCCGATGAGAACCATCCTTACGGGCATGGGAAAGCCGAGCCGCTGGCGGCGGCACTGGTGGCGGGCGGCATGGTGGCCGCGGCACTGGGGATCGCTTATGGGGCGTGGGCGCAGATCCATTCGCCGCAGTTGCCGCCGGAACCGTACACGCTGGTGGTGTTGGCGGGCGTTGTGGTTGTCAAGGAGTTCCTGTCGCGGTATGTGTTGCGGCAGAACGAGGAGGTGGGCAGCACGGCGGTGAAGACCGATGCGTGGCATCATCGCAGCGACGCGATCACCTCGGCGATTGCGTTCGTGGGAATCAGCATCGCGTTGATCGGCGGGGCGGGCTATGAGGCGGCCGACGATTGGGCGGCGCTTGGGGCATCGGCGATCATTCTCTACAACGCGGCGACGCTGTTGCGCGAGGCGTTGTCGGAGTTGACCGATGAAGATGCGCGGGCTCCGGTGGAGGCGAATTGCGAAGAGCTTGCGATGGGCGTGGAAGGCGTGTCGAGGGTGGAGAAGTTTCACGTGCGGAAGATGGGCACGAGCTACTACGTGGATATGCACCTGGAAGTGGACGGAGCGCTGACGGTGAGGCGCGGGCACGAGATCGCGCACGCGGTGAAGGACGCGATTCGCGCGGCCGATGCGCGGGTGGAGGATGTACTGGTACACGTGGAGCCAGCACAAGGAACGTAAACGCAGCAAAGGGCCGGGGTTCGCGCGATACTGACCACTGAGGCTTCTGACTTGTCCACACAAAACTACGAGAATCACGCGAAGATCGATTTCCTGTACCACCGCGTGCTGTTCACTATTTTCCTGTTCACGTTGATCGGCGCGGGAGTGAACCTGTATCACTCGATTGGCGACCACCAGCGGCTGTATAGCGCGTCGTTGATTCTGGTGATTGTAGTGACGTTGATCATGACGGCGCTGTTTGCCCGGGTGTATGCGTTGAAGGCGCAGGACCGGGCGATTCGCGCCGAGGAAAACTTCCGGCACTATGTGTTGACGGGCAAGGCGCTGGATGCGCGGCTGACGGTGAAGCAGATTGTCGCGCTGCGGTTTGCGTCAGACGGCGAGTTCGCCGAGCTGGCGCAGAAGGCGGCCGCTTCGGGCATGGAGCCGAAGGCGATCAAGCAGGCGATCAAGAACTGGAAGGCCGATAACGACCGGCTCTGACGAAACGCCTGGACGGAGGCAACTAGGCCGCCGTCCAGTCCATCAATATCTTCCACGAGGACTGCTGGGCTGCTATGTGCTAGCATCAGTTTTCGCTACGTAGATCGGCCACGCTTTCAAACCATGGTCGGTGGCTAACTGCCTCCGTCCTAGTGAGTCTCGTTTCCATGCTCGGAAAATAACTCTCTGCTCCACGAAATCCTGTGGCTCGACGGCTGATTTAGTCGTGGGGTTTCCTACGAGACGCGCGCTGCCGCTGGCCGCTTTCAAGCTGACCAGCGGAAACATTGAGCTACTTTGCATTCCAGTTCTCCTTCTAAACGGAAAGAGCCGGGAGACGCTAAATTGCGTCTCCCGGCCCTCCTTAGTTCTCAACTCAACAATCGCTGCTTACATCAGTTCAATCTGGTTCCATCGCCA
>JBDTVQ010000287.1:0-9121 GCA_040007195.1 Acidobacteriota bacterium
TTCCTGAGGCCGTTGTCGTGGTCTCTAACGAATCCAAAGGCATTCGCCGCGACCTCAAAACGAACGCCGCGGGCATCTTCGCCGCGCCCGCGCTCGTTCCGGCATCCGGCTACAAAGTATCGATTACCAAGCAGGGGTTTCAGCCTTATGAGGTAAGCGGGTTCGATATCTCGGTAGGGCAGGTCGTCGACCTGCCGGTGACGCTTAGCGTCGCCTCCGCTTCCACGCAGGTGGAGGTGGTCGATCTCGCCCCGGTCATTGAGCAGACGCGCACTGGCAACAGTGCCGTCGTGACGAGCGCGCTCATCCAAAACCTTCCCATCAACGGCCGCCGCGTGGATAGCTTCGTGCTTCTCGCTCCAGGCGTCTCCGCCGACGGCACATTTGGCCTGGTCACCTTCCGCGGGGTGGCTGGCGGCAACTCGTTCCTCACCGACGGCAACGACACTACAAACCAGTACTACAACGAAAACGCAGGCCGCACCCGGATCTCCACGCAGATTTCGCAGGACGCCGTGCAGGAGTTCGAAGTGCTATCCAGCGGTTATTCCGCCGAGTTCGGCCGCGCCACCGGCGGCGTGATCAACACCGTCACGCGCTCTGGCAGCAATGGCGTCCACGGCACCGGCTACTGGTTCTTCCGCAATCAGGACTTTGGAGCCCGCGACCGCTATGCCGCCAGCGTCCCTCCTGAAAAGCGAAACCAGTTTGGCGGCTCCATCGGCGGGCCGATCGTAAAAGATAAGCTGTTCTACTTCTTCAATGGGGAAGGCATCCGCCGTAATTTCCCGCTGTTGGCCACCATGAACTCCTCGCCCCTCTTCAATTCGGCGGGCGCGTTCGTGGGCACGTGCACCGCATCGGCCGCGCAGTGCGACGCGGCGGTGAATTTCATCACCAAGCGGCATAACGTCACCATTCCCCGCCAGGCCAATTCGGAATTGGGCTTTGGCAAAATCGACTGGCGGCCGGCCGAACGCCACAGCTTCAGCTTTTCCTTCAACTACCTCCGTTGGATTTCGCCGATGGGCATTCAATCCGCAGCCGCGCTGAACAACGGTTCAGGCGTAGGGGGCAATGGCGATTCCACGGTGCGCACCCGTTACGGCCGCATCAGCTATACGTCTATCCCCACCTCGACCATCGTGAACGAGGTGCGTTATGGCTGGTTCAAAGATCGCCTTTTTGACGATCTCAATCCGGCCTACTTGCCGCCCGAAACCGGACGTCTTGCCATCTCCGTTCAAGGCGTTTCCAATCTAGGCGTTGCCAATTACATGCCGCGCCTGAATCCCAGCGAAAACCGCCACCAGATTGCCGACAATCTCACCTGGACCATCGGCCGGCACACCATGAAAATGGGCGGCGACTTCGTCCGCACGCAGGACTACTCCAATCAGTTGTTTAACGGCCGCGGTTCCTACGCCTACGGCAACTTCACAAACTTCGCGCTGGACTTTAGCGGCAATACCACCGGCGAAAAGCGCTGGCAGACGTATTCGCAAGCCTTTGGCAATCCGGTCGTCGACGTCACCATCCGCGACTATTCGCTGTACGTGCAGGACCAGTTCCGCGCTACCAAGAACCTAACTGTGAACTACGGCGTACGCTACGAATACTCCAACTACACGCAGCCCATTATCACCAATCCGGACTATCCACAGACTGGCCGTATTCCCACGACGAAAACCAACTTTGCTCCGCGAATTGGCCTCGCATATGCGTTCAATGACAGTAAGACTGTCCTGCGCGGCGGCTATGGCATCTTCTATGGCCGTTTCCCTGGCGGTGCGCTGAACACGTTAACCCAGTCCAATGGCGTCTATCAGCGCAACATTACGCTGAATGGCGCCGTGGCCTCCGATTTGGCCGCCGGCCCGGTCTTCCCCTCTCCTCTGCCCAGCCTGGACCGCCAACCGCCGGCAGGCACCGTCGACGTCACCTTTGCCGGTGATGACTTCCGCAACCCCTACACGCAACAAGCCGACCTGGGTATCGAACGCGAGATCGTTCGTGACGTAGCCTTCACGGCCAGCTACATGTGGTCGCGCGGCGTCCAGTTGTGGACCGTTCGCGACCTGAACATCGGCGCACTCGGCCCGAATGTTACGTACAACATCTTTAACGATGCCGGTGCGCAAACCGGAACCTTCACAACGCCCGGGTACTTGATTGCCAACCGCGTCAACCCCAAGTGGCGGCGCGCGCAGCAGGTGGAGAACGGCGGCCAGAGCTGGTACAACGGCCTCGTCACGCAACTCAAGATGCGCAAGAAGTCGCACCAAATGCAGTTCAGCTACACCTGGTCGCACGCAATCGACTATAACCAGGGCACCGGTAGCGACAATATTTTCTTCAGCTCCGTTCGCTCGCTCTACAACGGCGACTTCGGCTACGACAAGTCGACCAGTTCGCTCGACCAGCGCCATCGCGTCTCGTTCAGCTCCATTCACCAGCCCAAGGTGATGAACAGCGACAGCAGCCTGGCGAAGTACCTCGTCAACAATTGGCAGCTCTCGCAGATCACCACCTACGGTTCGGCGCAGTATTCGACGCCAGTCATCTTCGTCTCCGGCACGCCCTACACGGGCGCGCCGTTCACCACTTCGCTGAATGGATTCGGCGGAAGCACGCGCGTCCCCTTCCAGCCGGTTTCGTCGCTTCCCGCGCAATCGGTGTTCCGCACCGATGTGCGCTTGACGAAGATCCTTCCCTTCACCGAGCGCTATAACGTGCAACTCAACTTCGAGGTTTTCAACGTGTTCAACAACGTCTCGGATACGGCGGTCCGCAACCAGGCATTCCAGGCCACCGCCGGCGCCATCCGCCCGACGGCGCGCCTCGGCGAAGGTTCGGCTTCCACCGGCTTCCCCGATGGCACTAACGCCCGCCGCGCGCAAATCAGCGCCCGGTTCGTTTTCTAGGTTTCTAGGATTTCGAGAAAGAACCCGCGGCCGCACCACCGGCTGCGGGTTTTGTTTTGCCTTTTCGCACGGGAGACACATCGAGTTCATGCCTCAACGCCAGTTTCCGTGCCGGACTTGACTGGACTAAACGGGCGCCCGCCGCTGTCATGAGAAATTGAAACAGGTGTCCTGCACACTGATCCGCCTCATCCTGCAACGCTTCGTCAGTCAGTGAATCGAGAATGATTCTCTTGTCCAGATCTAGCCGAAGGCCGTAGGGTTCGCGCACGCCATCGACAGCGTAATAGGCCGTCGCGAGAGGAAGCTTCGGTTCCGTCGCGAGATCCAGCGCCAAGAACTCGAATCGTTCCCCAGCCTGAAGATGCCCCTCTACCGAAACTGTCCTGATTTCGAGATTCATAATGCCTTCCATATCGGCTTTTCTGTCATCTTCTCGATCATCTTCTCAGGCCTTATCGCCCGAAACCGCTCGCCGAGACACGAAACCGTTGTTTTACACAATGAGGAGGAACTGTGCGAAGCGCCAATACTTCAGCATCGCGAAGTGCCCGCACCAAGGCCTCCAGTTCGTGTCGAAGAGCCGGTGGGCGCGGTGTACCGCCTCCGGGAGGCGCCTGTAGATAATTTCTCGTCAACACGCACGGGAACCTGTCAGGAGCTACGACTCCTTGTAGGAAATCCTGTCCGCCATCGTGATGGTAGGTGTGCTCGGCAAAGGGCCGCGGCCATGCCCGGACTAGCTCTTTCACAGGATCTACCAGCACCAATGCGCGAGAAGCCCGGTCTCGTTCATCGCAAACGATCTCGTACACATAGCCCACCCTTTCCTCGTCAGCAACTCGCCTTCCAAACACCGCGTAGGCCATCGCCACTTCGTAAGATCGCGTGAGGGAGATATAAGGGCTCACCAGTGTTCCGTTGGAAATATGCCTCATGAGCAGGAATTTTGAGGGACCTTCAGCCGGGTGCCGCGCCAAGAATCAATCGAGGCGCGCGTCGGCCTCGCCATTCTTTTCGGCAGATCCAACACCGCGATAGAACGTTGGCATCGAAAATCAGTAGCTCGAACGTCCTGAGAATCTCCGCGCACACGCGCCACTGCCTCATGTGAACGCTTCGCGCTTCCTGCTGGCGGTGTGTCTGGCCGCGCCGCATTTTCTCGCCGGCGCCGGCCACCCGGCTTTTCCCCTCACGGACGTCCATTCCTACGGCGTCTCTGGCGATGGAGAAACCGATGATCGCAAGGCGCTCCAACGCGCCTTCGACGACGCTTCGGGCCGCTGTCTCTATTTCCCGCCCGGCGAATACCGCATCAGTGGATACGTGCAACTGACCGCATCCGGGTCGTGCCTCATCGGCGGTCCTGGCGTGGTCATCCGCAATACGACGCAACAGCTGGGTGTCAGCAAAGAT
This sequence comes from Acidobacteriota bacterium, assembly GCA_040007195.1. Taxonomy (GTDB): domain Bacteria; phylum Acidobacteriota; class Terriglobia; order Bryobacterales; family Bryobacteraceae; genus JAFLBB01. The sequence continues at coordinate 4,341 of JBDTVQ010000287.1, forward strand.
GGCTTTCGAATCGGTGATCCCTCACCACGCGACGGGGGAAAAGGGAAGGGAATCTCCCACTCAGATATCTACATCTCCGGCTTCCACTTCACCGGCACCCGCATGGGTGTCTGGATCGTCTACTCGCGCCGCGTCACCGTCGAAAACATCTCTACCGATGGCTACGCCGCCGCCGCCGCGGGCAATGACAACGACGACGACTGCGAAGACATTATCCTGCGCAACATCACCCGCACCGGGCCCTCCTTCGCCGACTGGTACACCGTAGCCGTCTTCAAGACCCGCCGCTTCCTGATCGACGGCGTTCTCTCGCCGTATCCCAACGGCAAGTCCATGCACGTCGCGGCGGCCAACTCCGAAGACGGGGTCATCTCGAACGTCGTCATCGAAGGCGACTCCCCGGACCGCGGCAGCGGCATCGAGTTGATCGATTCACGCGCCGTCACCGTCACCGGGTTCCAGATTCGCCGCGTGAAGAAGGGCGTCGTCGCCTATTGCGGCCGGCCTTATTGCACTGGTCCTGACAGACGCCTGGAGAGCCACCACGTCATTGGGCCCGGCGCAATTCGAGGATCAACCGATGCGGTTTTCCTGTATACGTCGAAAAACCTCGTGAGCGGAATCCTCACGAGCGGCAACAAGACGAGCCTTCGTTTCGGGACGGATGCCCGCGCAAACGCCGTCACCGGCTGCTATTTCCAGGAGTCCGCCGTCGCTCCCGCCGAAGCCGCCGCGCGAAACACGATTCTCGGTACGGCCGGCTGGCCGCCTGTGCGGTAGACTACACAATTCATGCCCTTTCGTCTCGACAATCGTGTAGCGCTGGTGACAGGCGGAGCCAGCGGCATTGGAGAAGCAACCTGCCGCGCGATGGCCGCCGCGGGAGCCACTGTGATCGTTGCCGACCTGAACGCCGAAGCCGCACAAAAACTGGCGGCTGAACTTGGCAACGCGCAGGCCCTCACCCTCGATATCGCCAACGAAATTGCAGTCCAGGAAGCCTTCGCCTCATTCGACCGCCTCGACATTCTTGTCAATAATGCCGGAATCGGCCTCGTGGGCGGTATTGAGGACACAACTCTTGCCGATTTTGAACGTCTCATGCTCGTGAACGTAACGGGCATGTTCCTGGTCACCCGCGCTGCCGTGCCCAAACTGTTGGCCACAAGGGGCAACATCGTCAATATCGGGTCGGTTGCCGGCGTCGTGGGCATCAAAAAGCGCTACGCCTATTGCGCCACCAAAGGGGCCGTTGTGGCCATGACCAAGCAGTTGGCCGTCGAATACGCCCAACAAATCCGTGTGAACTGCATATGCCCAGGTACTGTCGATTCCCCCTTCGTCGAGGGATATCTGGAGAAGTATCATAAGCATGAGAAAGAAAAGGTGAGACAGGAGTTGAATCAGCGCCAGCCAATCGGTAGACTGGGTAGGCCTGAAGAGATTGCTAACCTGGCGCTTTACCTGTCTTCAGACGAAGCGGCATTTATAACCGGGTCCATTGTGGCCATTGATGGTGGTTGGACTGCAGCTTAGCCGCCCGATCGCCGATACAGAGGGAACGGGCGCGACCGGCCAATCAGCCGCCAGTGCCTCGGGAGAGTAATAGAACGATGGCGCGTATTCTTTCCGCACTCCTACTGCTGCTATCTGTGACGTATTCCTTGGCCGCGGCGACGGCCCCCAAGAAAAAGACAACGGCTCGGCGCACGACTACGCGCACTGCCACCGCACGCACTGCCGCGAAGAAACCGGCTGCCAGCGCGAAAGCGAAGGTGCCGGCTAAATCGGTGGCCACCACCCGGCGTACGACCTCTAAACGCCGTGCCGCGACTGCCACCACAAGGAAAGCCACGGCCGCCCGTACACGAGCCGCTCGAAGCCGCGGCATGTCCGCCGGCTATTGGAAGGTTTCCAGTTTTGCCGATTCTACTGTCGGCGACCTGGTGGATGGCGAAGACCTCACAGTTCGCAAAGCCGCAGTCGATGCCATGAACGGCCTGAACGGTACCGTCGTCGTGGTTGACCCCAACACGGGACGCATCCTCACCATCGTGAATCAGCAGTTGGCGCTCAAGAGCGGTTTCATCCCGTGCTCCACGATCAAAGTTGTGGTGGGCATGGCTGCGCTCAGCGAAGGCTTGATTGACCGTACTACGCCGATGCGCCTCAGCCGCCGCCTGACGCTCGACCTCACCGAAGCAATCGCGCACTCCGACAACGCCTTCTTCGCCAACCTGGGCGTCAAGCTCGGCTTTGAAAAGGTTTCCTACTATGCCCGGCTCTTCGGCCTCGGCGAGCGTGCCACGCTCGGCTTGGAAGGGGAACAGCCCGGCCGCCTGCCTACTGAGGCGCCCCAGTTCGGCGGTGTCGGCATGATGTCCAGCTTTGGCGAAGGCATCACCCTCACGCCCCTGCAATTGGCCGCGCTGATGAGCTCGCTTGCCAATGGCGGCACCCTTTACTATCTGCAGTACCCGTCAAATCAGGATCAGGCCGCGAACCTCGTGCCACGCGTGAAGCGCCAGCTCGACATCGCCCAATACATTCCCGACATCAAGCCCGGCATGATGGGCGCGGTCGCCTACGGCACGGCGCGGCGCGCGGGCTATTCGCCAGACGAGCCGATCCTCGGTAAGACCGGCACCTGCACGGATCGCAATTCGCCCACCCACATGGGTTGGTTCGGTTCCTTCAATGACGTCGAGAAGAACAAGCTGGTCGTCGTCGTCATGCTCACCGGCGGTAAGCATGTCAGCGGACCCGTTGCCTCGGGCGTCGCCGGCGAAGTCTACAAACGCCTCTCTGGGCAACAATACTTTGCTCACGAGCGCCAGACCTCACCCGTTCAACTCGTACAGTCTGCCTGCTGCCTGCAATAAGCGAAAATAGGCGGATGCTGCTGCGCACCGCCCTTGCTTTGAGCCTCGTCTGCGTGATGCAGGCGGCCGAGCCTTTCCTCGACAAGCGGGACATCTTTCCGCCCGAGCACTGGCACAATCACGCCTCCAGCGTTGTCGAACTTCCCAATGGCGATCTTCTCGCCGTCTGGTACAACGGCTCTGGCGAACGGACGGCCGACGATGTGAAGGTCGAAGGCGCGCGGCTGCGTAAAGGCCACAAGGATTGGGACCCGCGCTTCACCGTCGACGACACGCCCGGCTTCCCCGACTGCAACCCCGCCCTCTTCCTCGACTCCAAGCAGCGCCTCTGGTTGTTCTGGACCGTCATCATCGCCAACGAGTGGCACACCGGGCTCTTGAGGTATCGCGTTTCCACAGACTACAAAGAACCCGGTACGCCGAAATGGCGGGAAAACGAAGCATTGCTGGCGATTCCGCGCGATTTCGCGGCGAGTGTCAAGCGCCAGGCCGAAGCCAACTTTCCCGACGATCCGCACGTGATGGGGATGATCCCCAAAGCCGCCGACAAATACTTCGCCCGCATGGGCTGGATGCCGCGCGCCCGTCCCACGGAACTCCCCAGCGGACGGCTGCTGGTGCCGCTCTATTCCGATGGCTTCGATTTTTCACTCGTCGCGATCACCGACGACGGCGGCGCAACGTGGTCGACCAGCGAACCCATCGTCGGCAACGGCCCCGTCCAGCCCTCCATCGCCCGGCGTCGCGATGGCTCCCTCGTCGCCTACTTCCGCGACAACGGCCCCGCGCCTAAACGCATCATCCGGAGCGAATCGAACGACCAGGGCATCACATGGTCGAAGCCGGTTGATACTGAGCTGTACAACCCCGGCGCAGGCATCGAAGTGCAAGTGCTCCGCGACGGCACATGGGCTCTGCTGTACAACGACCTCGAAAAGGAACGTTACTCGCTTGCACTCTCGCTCAGCGACGACGAAGGAAAAACCTGGAAGTGGACCCGCCACATCGAACGCGATGGACAGAACAAGCCGGCTTCCAGCTACCACTATCCGTCGATGGTTCAGGGGCGTGACGGCACGCTCCATTTAACCTATAGTTACTTCCAGAATCACATTCCAGCTGACGGTCCGCGAAAAACAATCCGATACGCCCACCTGAACGTAGATTGGGTGAAGGCGCCGGCCCAATAGCGTTTTCCGCTCGGTCCGCCGGCGACGCATCTATTGGGGAGGCAATTCTCATGAAGCTATTCACCGCCGTCCTGTTCCTCGTTCTTTTCGCTTGTGCGCCGAAGCCCGCGCCGCAGACGCCGCAAGGTAAAGCCATCGCCCCCGAACTGAAGGGCATGGGCGAGATGACCTTCAACGCCACGGCTCAACGCCCCGACGCCGTGAAGTTCGTCCGGCAGGGACTCGCCCTCGTCTACGCCTTTAACCATGACGAAGCCGCCCGCGCGTTTCGCGAAGCCGCCCGCCTCGATCCCAACTGTGCCATGGCTTACTGGGGACTCGCGCTCGCCCTGGCGCCCAACATCAACGACCCGATCCCCGCGCCCGAGCGCGAGCAGGAAGCATTCGAGGCCATCGGCAAAGCACGGTCGCTCGCCGCTCAGGCGCCCGAATCGGAACGCGCCTACATCGACGCCCTCGCGAAGCGCTTTTCCTCCGAGAAGGGTAAGGACCGTCTCACGCTGAACAAGGCCTATGCCGCCGCGATGAAAGAGGTGGCGCTCAAGTACCCGAACGATCCGGATGCCCAAGTGCTCTACGCCGACTCCATCATGAACACCATGCCCTGGCAGTATTGGGGCAAGGACGGCCGCGCGCGTCCTGAAATTCCTCCCGTCATCGAACTGATCGAACGCACGATGAGCCGTTGGCCGGATCACACCGGCGCCAA
>JBDTVQ010000288.1:0-9092 GCA_040007195.1 Acidobacteriota bacterium
GGCCGAACTTGCTCGCCGAGTATGGCGCGTGGCCCGCGTCGCTGGGCTTGTACCCGTAGATGGAGGAGATGTTCACGATGGCGCCATTGCCTTGTCGCAGCATCGCCGGGATTTCGTACTTCATGCACATCCAGACGCCCTTGAGGTTGACGTTCATCACATGATCCCAGCCGTCTTCGTCGATGTCTGCTGCGGGCGTGAAGACGGGACCAACGACGCCCGCGTTGTTCACGGCGCAATCGAGGCGGCCGAACCGCGCGAGTGTAGCTTCCACCATGGCTTCGGCATCGGCGCGCCGGCTGACGTCGGTCTGGATAAACAGGCCTTCGGCTCCCAATGCCTCGATCTGGCGCACGACGGCTTCGCTCTGCTCCTTACGCCGGGCGGCGATGACGACCTTGGCGCCATCGCGCGCAAATTGCAAGGCTGAGGCGGCTCCGATGCCAGAACTGCCACCCGTCACAATCACAACTTTCCCTTCAAAGGTCTTCATGTGTCAGAGGACAGTATAGGGCGAGCTCGCAAACTCATCCAAACGGCCGAGAGTGTGAGGACCACGAAGAGGGCGGCGACCACGAGATTTGGTGTGATGAGGCTGCCAGCGAGGCGCGGATCGGCTTCGGGGCGTCCGGCCCACGAAGTGGAGCCTGGAAGCAGAGTGGTGATGTAGAAGAGCGGCGTCCAAAAGGAGAGCGATAACAGGGCCGACGCTTGAATCGAGACGGCGGGTTCGGCGGATTTTCGCCATAGCAGCCACAGTCCGGTGGCCGAGACGCCCGCCAGGACGAAGAGCAACAGCGCCCCATGGAACTTGGCGTGAGGATGCCACAGGGGGTTGAGCAGATGGTTGGGGCTCCAATCCAGCAGGAACGAAAGCACGGAATTGGCCAGCAGGACGAACGTCATGATCCATCTTCCGAACGATAGGCGATTCATCGTTGTCTTAGACGAAAACAACCGGCGGTTTCTTCGCGTGAATAGTCATCCGGCAGCGGAAGTACCAGGCAATTCGTGCCGGCCTCGGGCGTTTCCCTGAAATACGGCATAGAGCAGGCTGATGTACTCCTTACCAGCCGGAATTGTGCCGATGGTGAAAGGACGTGCCGAATTGGAAGCCAGTCGCCGTATCCACGCTGGTGGTGTGCCTCGCCTGGGTGGCGGCCGCACAGGAGCAGTCTGAGAACCGGCCAGAGCCTCGCAAGGTCACGCTGCGGGTCTGGACGCACAAGTCCAGCGCGGACGTGTGGGTGGAGGCTGTGGGGATGGGTCCAGGGGCGGCGGCGAAGCTGGCCGATCTGATTCCGGCGGGCGTCGGCACCGATGTCACGGGTTGCCATTGGGAGCCGCAGGTTTTGGATGAAGCCGAAGCGGGCGGGCGTTGCCGCGACCTGCTGCGGCCGGATCACGATGTGGCCACCGTGCGGTTGCGGCTGGCGGGCATAGTGCGCGAATTTCACAAGCGCGGCGGCGGGCGCGTGGTGGTGGATCTGCTGTTGGACACCGAAACGGGGGTGGCGCCGCAGGGATGGCTTCCCGACCAGCAGGAGGAGTGGCGAGGCCGGCGTATCTGGTTTATCTCGCGCGACGAGGGCGAGGTGCCGCCGGAGGTGACGTTGCGCGCGGTGCGGCCCACGCCTGTCACGCGCGTGTTGATTCCGTTGTTCGTAGTTCTCTTCGTTCCCGGCCTGATGGCTTATGCCCTGCGCATACGGGCGGGCGCAGCGCGGGCCGACCAGAAGGTGAACTGGCTCGTGTGGATGAACTGGATTCTACTGGGCTCGTGGTTGTACTGGATTTCGGAGTTGAACGTGGCGGATCTCGTGTCGCTGGCGGTGCGCCTGGGAGTGGCGCAGACAGGGGCTCCGGCGGCCGCGTTCGTGATGGCCGTGGGCGTGGTGGTGTTCGCGGCACCGCCGCTGCTGGCGATTGCGGCATGCATGACGGCGATGGCGCCGCTGCTGAGCGCGACGCGCGAACACTTTCAGCGGGTGCTCATCCGGCAGGTGGTGGCGGAGGGATCGATCATTGTGCCGCTGGCGATATTTCTGGTTGGCCTTGGCTTGGGTGAAGAGGACATTCAGGTTACTCCGGTGGACTCCGTGCTCAGCCTCGGCGTGGCGTACATCGTGTATCGCGCGCTGGCGTGGGTGACGTGGAATCTGACTTACGTGCGGACGGAGCCGGTGGATTCAGGCGAGCTCTTCGAGCGCGCGCGGGCGTTGTCGGCGAAGGCGGGCGTGAAGCTGGCGCGGCTCAGCCTGCGGCGTACGAAGATTCCTGAAGAGGCCAACGCATTTGCGCAGTCGGGCGACGCGATTGTGCTTACGGAGAGCCTGGTGCGCGGTTTGACGCCGCGCGAAGTGGATGCGGTGCTGGCCCACGAGTTGGGGCATCACAAAGAGGGCCACCTGGCATTTGGTATCGGCCAGGTGATGTTTTTCGGCCTGTTGATCTTCGGATGGCCGGCGTTGTCGTGGGCGGTACGGACCACGGGCGCGCCCTTGTGGTTGGAGACGCTGCCGATCGTGCCGCTGGTGCTCGTCTTGGGGCAGGGCTGGATCTCGCAGCGGCGGGAGTATGCAGCCGATGCGCGGGCGGTGGAGTTGACCGGCGATGCGGAAGGCAAAATCGCGGCGCTGGCGCGGTTGGCACTGTTGAGCCGTATTCCGGCGCGCGACGGCGGCATGATGGGGTCGATCATGAGCCACCCGTCGATGGAGGCGCGCGTGCTGAAGCTGGGCCGTAGGTTCGGCGTAGACGATGCGCGGGCATTGGCAATTCTGCGCAATCCGGACGAGGCGTACGGCGGAGCGCCGATGGCGGCGAGGGCGGCGTTGGAAGAGCCCGCCGCCGAACTCGCCTTCACCGATCGCGTGCGGGCGGGGTATGGCGAACAGTTGCGTTGGATGAACCTGGCGGTAGGTTTGGGAAGCCTCGGGGCGGGAATGCTTTGGGCGCCGCCGCCTGAGGACGCGTTGCAGTTCCTGTTGGGCGGTGTGGTGGGCACGCTGGTGGCGGCGTGGCTGACGGTGCGTGGAGAAATTCTGCTGGGCGGGCGATTTGTGTCACGCATTCGCGACAAGCTGGCCGCGAGGTTGGAGCCGGAAGAGGGCGCCTGGTTCGTGGGAATTCATCCGGGCGCGGGCGTGCGGTACACGGAGGGATTCGCCGACTGGGATTTCGGATTCCTCAGTCTGGAAGACGACTGGCTGCGGTACCGGGGTGAGAAGACGGAATTCGCCATTCCGCGCCAAGTACTGGGCGACGTGCGGACAGTTGAGGGCCGGATGGATTGGCTGGTGGAGCACCGCGTGGAGGTGCACTACCGGGGCGGCGTGTTTACGTTCAATTCGAACTTCGCGCATCCGTCGCGAGGCGAGGCCGAGCGCGAGGCGGCGTGGTTGCGTCGATGGGTGGGCGAGCAGGAAACGCCGATTCCGGTGGGCGCCGCGCCCGAGCATCCGCCGGTGCTGCCGGGTTTGCCGGGGATGGAGATGGGCCGGGGAGCGGTGTTATGGACGGTGTGCGGGACGACGCTCCAGATGCTGGTGGGTGGGATGGCATTGGCGGGACTGGCTTATGGCGAGTCGTTGTGGGCGGTGGTAGTTCCGTTGAGCGCGGCAGCGGTGGGATTCGCGAAAGGATTGCCGGGCGTGCTGTGGCCCGTGCGGCGGCCGGAAGAAGACAGCAGCGAGGGGTCAGGATACGGCAGCGGGTTTGAAGAGCCCGACCGTGTTGCCCGCCGGGTCCTGGATCCAGGCGAAGGCGCCGGTGGGAATCGGAATCGGGCCGACCACGTGCTTGCCGCCGAGTTCGACGGCGCGCGCGATGGCCGCTGAGATGTCGTCGACCTGCACGTAGAAGATGGTGTAGTTGTGCGGCTCGTGGCCGAGCGAGGTGAGATGGCCGGTGAGGCCGCCCCAGAAGGCGGGAATCTGCGCGGCGGCATCGATTTCCCAATCGAACAGTGAGCGGTAGAAGGCCGAGGTGGATTCGCGAACGCGGCATCCAATTTCAAAGTGGACGACGGGGTGGGCCATGGGGAGAGGATAGCGCGGGTGATTACGCGCCAGTGGACGAGTCGTCGCGCAGGTGCTGCAACTGTTCGCGCGTGATGCCGGCTTGTTTCAGAATACTGCCAAGCGTACCGGCAGGAAGATCGCGATTGGCATGGACAGGCATCGTCACACTGCGGGCTTATCCTGACTTTCTAAATGTATGATGGCTTCCTCGAATCCGATCAAGATGAAAGCCCAGCCCCTTGAGAATTCGAATTAGCTCTTTGGCGCTAATCGAGATTGGCATAACGCGTCGCTCGCCGAGTGACTTTATGAAGGGCTCATGGCCCGGATCGCGACAAGGATCTGGCGAGCCCGGCCGGCGGGAACACCGGCGTCAAGTTGATGTTCGAGGCTTGTCTCAATATGGCCCGCGACGAGATCGACCGTTTGATCGAGCGCCTCGCGCGGAGTGGCGCCAAACGTAGAGATATCGCCAAGCTCGGTAACGAAGGTAACCCACGCCTGGGCTTGTTCATCCCACTCCGTGCGCACGGAGAGCAAATCGGTTTTCACCAACGGGTGATCAGCCAGGGACGGGCCTTCAATCAACAGGCTCATGGCGACTCTTCTTCTATGGTATTCCGTTATTCGTCCGCGTCCCGATTCCCATACAGCCCGCTGACGGCGTGGCGGTGATTTTCGAGGACGCGCGCGCGGCGCACCTTCATTGTCGGCGTGATCTCGCCGGCTTCGATAGTGAAGTCGCGGTCGACGATGTGCCACTTGCGGATCTGCTCAAACGGCGCGAGCTGGCGGTTGACCTTGGCCACCACCTTCTTCACGGCCGCCTGAATGGGAGCCGATTGGACGACGTCGGCAAGCGGCTTGCCGCGGAACTCCTCAAACTCCTTGAGCGATTCCAGCACCGTTGCGTTGAGCGTGAAGAGCGCGGCGACGTAGGGGAGCTTGTCGCCGATCAGGAGCACCTGGTGCAGCAGCGGCTCCATCTTGAAGAGGCCTTCGATCATCGACGGATAAATCTTCTTGCCGTTGGAGGAGACGATCACTTCCTTCTTGCGGCCGGTGATGGAGACGAAGCCATTGGAATCGATTTCGGCGATGTCGCCGGTGTGGAGCCAGCCGTCGCGGAGGATGGCGTCCGTGGCGGCCGGGTCCTGCCAGTAACCGCTGAAGAGGGTGGGCGACTTGAAGGTCAGTTCGCCGTCGGGCGCAAGGCGCACTTCCACGCCCGGAAGCGGCTTTCCAATGGAGCCGGACTTGGGGCGGCCGATGGGATTGAGGCACACCACACCACCTTCGGTTAGGCCGTAGCCTTCGTGGATCGGCATGCCGATAGCCGCGTAGAAATCGGCGAGGTCTTTGCCGAGGGGAGCGGCGCCGGAGATGGCGAACTTGAGCTCGCCGCCGAGGCGCTCGCGAATGGTGCGGAAGATGAGGCGGTCGGCCAGCCACCAAGTGCGCGTCATCCAGCCAGGCGCTTCGAGGCCCTGGATGCGCCGCGTGTGAATGTCGATCCCCAAGCCGAGCGCTCCCCAGAAGAGCCGCTGCACAATGCGCGGGCGCTTTTTGAGCTCGGTGCAGATCGAGGTGTACATGCGCTCCCATACGCGGGGCGGGGCGACGAAGAAGGTCGGGCGCACGTGTTTGATTTCGTGCGGCAGGCGCGAGAGGCCTTCGCTGAAATAGACCGGCATGCCGCAGCGGATGGGCAGGTATTGCACGACCAGGCGCTGCGTGATGTGAGCCGAAGGCAGGAAGGCGATGGTGCGATGTTGAGGACTGAGGTCGAGGCCCTCAATCTTGGGTGCCATGTCGCAGTTCTCATAGAGGGCAGCGTGTGAGACGAGCCCCATTTTCGGTTCCCCGGTGGCGCCGGAGGTCAGGTAGAGGATCGCTCCGTCCGAAGGGTTGAGCGCGGCGTGGAGGCGGGAGAGCAGTTCGGGTTCGCGGGCGATGGCGTCGCGGCCGCTGGCGCGCAGTTGCTCCAACGTGAGCGTGACGCCGCCCTCGGGCGGCTCTCCGGTGAGCAGGATGTAGTGAGTGTCGAGCGGTTGCTCGGCGGCTGACAGGAGCTTGGAGAGGATGGTGGGGCTCTCGACGAAGACGGCCCGTGGCGCCAGGCGCTGCAGCGTCTTCAAGTGATCGGCGACCGGGTAAGAGGTGTAGAGGGCGGCGGCGATGGCGCCCGCGACGAGCGCGCCGGCGTCTGCCAGATAGAACTCCAGGCGTGTCTCGGAGTCGAGGGCGACGATGTCGCCGTGGGCCACGCCGAGGGCGGAAAGTCCAGCCGCCACCTCTTCCACGGCCTGCTTGTATTCGAGCCAGGACAGACTGCGCCACTCGCGTTTGCCGTGGTCGTGGACTTGGTGGAAAAGGGCCGGTTGGTTGCCGTAAGTCTGCGCGGCCTGGATGAACAGACCGTAGACGGTGCGATCGCTCACTCCGGGTATGGTAGCAGGGAGAGGCGGATGGGGCGTGGCACACTGAGAAGATATGGTCTTTTCTACAGAGTTAGAGGTTACGCTCGATCTTCTCCGGAAGGCGGGCGAAGTGGCGCTGGAGTATCAGCGGCAGGGCGTTACGGCGGATGCGAAGGCCGACGATTCGCCGGTGACCGAGGCCGACCGTGCATGCGAAGTATTGTTTGCCGAGGGGCTGGCTGCGGTGTTCCCGGGAGACGGGCAGATGGGCGAAGAAGGGGCGTCACGGGAATCGGCAAGCGGGCGGCAGTGGATTATCGATCCCATCGACGGCACGCGCGATTACGTGCGGCGGAACCGGTTGTGGTCGATGTTGTTGGCGCTGGAGGTGGGTGAGGACGTGGTGCTTGGCGCCGCGCATTTCCCTGCCCTGAGTGAAACCTACTATGCCGTGCGCGGGCAGGGCGCGTGGCGCATCAATCCCGACGGCACGAAGAGCCGCATTTTTGTTTCGGGCAAGACAGAGACCGGCGAAGGCGTGATTTGCGTGAACTCGATGCAGAACATCACGCGTTGGCCCTTTGCCGACGACCTGATCCATTGGCTGGACCGGTTCTGGGCCGTGCGCAGCCTGGGCGGCGCGATGGATTCGATGTTCGTCGCGGCGGGCCATGCCGACGCCTGGATCGAACAAGGGGCGAAGCCGTGGGACCTGGCGTCGATTCAAGTGATCACCGAAGAGGCGGGCGGCATCTTCTTCAACTTCGACGGCGGACGTACCATCTACGGCGGAAACTGCGTGACGTGCACGCCGGGCTTTGAGGCCGAACTGCGGGCCTTCGTGGCCACCGAGCACGCGATGGGTAAAATGTAGGCGGCGCTGGGGCGCATTGGCAACGTGGAGATCTTTAAGGAATTTAGTCTCGAAGCGGCACACCGGTTGCCGAACGTGCCGGAAGGCCACAAGTGCGCGCGCCTGCACGGACACAGCTTTCAGGTGCGCGTGTACTGCGAGGGCGAACTCGATCCCGATCTGGGCTGGGTGATGGATTTTGCCGAGGTGAAGGCGGCGTTCGCGCCGGTGCATGACGCGCTCGACCATCGCTACCTGAATGACATTGAGGGCCTGGACAATCCGACGAGCGAGAATCTGGCGCGCTGGATCTGGCGGCGATTAAAGCCCACGCTGCCGTTGCTCAGCCGCATCGAGGTGCGCGAGACATGCACGGCGGGCTGCGCGTATCGGGGCGATTAGGCGATTAATACTTTCAATTCAGCCGGAGTGAGCGCCACCTGTTTGATGTTGCTCTCCAGTTCGAACCAGGCGTTGATCTTCGCCCTGGGATAGCGCGACTTGACGTAGTTGTCGATGAGCCAGTCGAGCGCCCGGCCGCTGACGTCCCAGCCGTCGACTTCGACCGACAACACATCCACGCGGCACCAGCCGCGCTCGGACGACAAGCGCAGTTCTACCTCAACGTCGCGCTCGCCGCTGAGCAGAAGGCGCGAGAGCATGCCCGGCGGACGGCCTTGCACGCTCTCCTGCACACGATGGAAGTCGATCGACGCCGAACAAGTGGCGTAATTGTTGGCCAGAACGAAATTGGCGTTGCGAATGCCGGACACTTTGTTCCGCACCAGCTCTTCGCGCGCATAGTCGAGCAGTTCCTGGCGGGCGAAATGGATGGTTTCACCGCTTGGGACCTGCTTATTCTCAATCGCGTCGAGTTTGGCCCGCATGGAGCGCGGCGCGGCCCGCAGCGCCCGGGGAAGCCCGGCGGGCAACATGAGCAGGAGACGGAGAAAACTGTATCTCTGCACACTTCCATTGTCTCGCGAATGTGCCGGGATGCGGCCGGACAGGGCAGAATAGTCGGGACAGCATGATTCACTACGACCCGCACAAGTGGCTGGACCACCTTTTCGACATTCGCGGCACGTTGCTTCGCGAGATTTCCTATCGCGTGTTGGCATGCGTGCTGTGGGCGGCAATCGTGCTGTCAATTCACAATTGGGTACGGCCGGTGGGGATAGGCGTGACGATTCACTCGCTGGTCGGCGTGGCGCTGGGCCTGTTGCTGGTCTTTCGCACGAACGCCTCGTACGACCGGTTTTGGGAGGGCCGCAAGTTGTGGGGCGGCATTGTGAACGAGACGCGCAACCTGGTGCGCATGGGTACCGTGCACCTGGATGAGGCACAGGATCTGCTGTGGCGCCTGACGCGCTGGACGGCGATCTTCCCTTGGACGGCGATGAGCACGCTGCGCGGCGAAGTGACGCTGGGCCCGGCCGCCAACGAGCTGGAAGCGCGGGAGCGCGCGGAGTTGGAAGGCGCGCAGCACCTTGCGTTGCATGCGGCGCTGCAGATGAGCCTGTGCCTGCAGGAGGCGCGCCAGCGCGGCAAGATCAGCGACTATGTGCAGATGACGATCGATCAGAATGTGCAGTTGCTGGTCGACTATCTAGGTGGGTGCGAGCGCATTCGCAAAACGCCATTGCCATTTGCCTACGTCGTGCACCTGCGACGGGCGCTCATCATCTACTGCTACACCCTGCCCTTTGCGCTGGTGGACCAATTCGGCTGGTGGACGTTGCTCGACGTGATGCTGGTGGCCTACACGTTCCTGGGCATCGAAGAGATTGGCGTGGA
>JBDTVQ010000289.1:0-9087 GCA_040007195.1 Acidobacteriota bacterium
TGCGCTCGGCGATGTGGAAGGCCAGTTCGTCGTCGAGTTGCGCGTCCTGCTTCCCAGCGCGGAACGCGGCGGAGATGCGTGTCAACCAGGACATCGGTTCGCTCCTTCAGCTGTAACGAAGCACGCGCGCCACACCACGCGTGAGCCTCTGCCAGTTGGCCCGCTCGGCAGCCAGTTGTTCCACGCCGCGCGGCGTGATCGCGTAAAATTTCGCCTTGCGCCCGCTCGCCGTCATCCGCCACGAAGCGGTGAGCCAACCGTCTTGCTCCATGCGGTGCAGCGCCGGATAGAGGGACCCTTCCTCTACGCGCAACAAATCGGACGATACGGTCTGAATATGCCCGCACAGGGCGTAGCCGTGCATCGCCCCGCGGGCTTCGAGAGCACGCAGCACCAACAGCGTAAGCGTGCCTTGCAGAATGTCGTTCTTCGTTTTTCCCATGCCTAGCTACTTAGGGGTAGTATCGGCACGGTCCGGTCACGTTGTCAAGCGGGGAGCGGTCGCGCGGCTACTCGCCTTCGTAGGGAAAACGCCGCACGGCGCGCATGCAATCCGACAGCGCCTGCAGCATCGTGCCACCCCAACCCACTGGCGTGAAGGCCATCGTCTTCTGGTTGGTTTGCTTGTTCGCCTGCGCGAAGAACTTCATCGCCGGATCGGTGGCCTTTACGAACTCTTTCACCGTGATCAAGAACTCAATTTCGCGTCCATCCTGGTGCTGGAGCATGGAGAAGTGATGAAGCTGCGCGAACTGCTCATCCGGTTCCGCGTGTGCAAATTGCCATTCCGCCAAGGAGGCCTCCCACTAAAGGACTAAAAGGCCAAAGTATACCGTGCCCAGCGCATTTGAGCCATTCCGCCTCCCCGTCTACGCGTGTTTGGGCGAACCAGTTGGTTATCCAGCCGGTGGTTATCCAGCCGGTGGTTATCCAGCCAGGCTGGGCGTGAAGCCGGGCTTCGGACCTCTTGGCAGCACCCTGGTTTCCGTCTCCGCCGGATTCACCAACTGCGAAGGCTACGTCGGTGGGGGTAGTGAAAAGGACTAATCCGTAGACCAAATGCAATATTCCTGGAGAGGTTTGGCAGAACACCTGCACTACAAATACATCATGGGTAAACAATACAGCCAGTCGAATTACCTCTGTTCGGACCTCGTCACCGTCCAAATCGCCGAACCATGCGGCCGCCAACTGCGCATCACCGCCAATCTCGAGGAGATCGGGCCCAAGTGCCTGTCCCTGCTGGTCGACTCCGCGATCGTCGCGGGTTCCCAGGTAACTGTTGAAACTCGTGGAGTTATTCTTCGCGGGCAAGCCCGCAAAGCGGAGCACAGCCAAGACCTGGGCTGGTTCATTGAGGTTCGCCTCGCCCCTGATTCGCGCTGGTCCCGCGCGCGCTACACGCCCGCGCATATCCTCGCGCCCGCCGTCATCCCCGAGCCCGCGTTCTGCCGCCACGGCGTTCATCTCAGATAAACACCTGAGAGAGTCCCTCAGTTTACTGAGGAGAATCTGCGGGAAAATATTACGACCCTGGTAATGGGTGACCTGAGTTGCCGCTCTGGCCATGGCGGGGATCCTTCACTTGGCGAAGCCGCGCGACAGACCGCGGGGGGCCCATTTAAGAGCGGGTCCGGAGGACGGAACGCGCTACGATGGCTCCTGTGGCGGACTTTACAGAGTTGCTGCTGCGTTGGAGCGAGGGAGACCAGCAGGCCTTCGAGGAACTGATTCCGATTGCCTACGACGAGCTGAAACGCATCGCGCAGAAGAACCTGACGGGAGAGCGCCATGCGGACACGCTCAACTGCACGGCTTTGGTCCATGAGGCTTATCTGCGCCTTGCCGATCAGGACCGGATGCATTGGAAGGGACGAGCGCACTTCTTCGGGGCGGCAGCGCAGGTGATGAGGCGGCTTCTGATCGAGCATGCGCGCAAACGGCTGGCGGAAAAACGCGGCGGGGGCGGCGAGCCGGTAGCCTTGGACGATCTGACCGCCGTTGCGTTGGCGCCCGATCTGGATGCGCTGGATCTGGACCGAGCGCTGACGGCCCTTGCGGAAACCGATGCCGAGAGCGCGCGCGTGGTGGAGTTGCGCTGCTTCGGCGGGCTCTCCATTGAGGAGACGGCGGAGGTGCTGGGTACTTCTCCTTCATCGGTTACCCGGATGTGGAGCTTTGCCCGTGCCTGGCTGTATCGCTACCTGAACCGCGTCCCCGTGGAATCGCCGTCTTAGAACGCCTTAGGCAGCCCAGGAATACGCAGGCTGCCGCGACCAGGCCGAAGGTTCCGGGTTCCGGAACGTCGCCGGAATCCCCACCGATCGGTTCGCCGATGATGTTGTTCACCAGCCCCATCGAAACCGAATTGGCGGTGAAACCTGGGGGCAGGTTGAAGACAGGGACCCCTTCGGGGAGTCCGAGCGTGTGCGAAAAATCGAAATCGGCCACGGCATCGGAGATGAACAGTGCCGAAGCAACAGCCGATCCGACGATTGTCATGCTGATGGAGACTGGCACCCCCGTGGGGACAAGCACCGGACCGGTGTCGAAGACGCCGTCCAGGCCATAGCCAACGGAAACATTGACGCCGGCGTAGGGTTGACCTATGAAGAATGCGGTGATCGGCAATTCGGTGAGGTAGTCCAGATGCAGGTTGGGATTTGTTTGCTGCGCGCGGGATATGACGGGCGCGGCATTGGAGGTGACGGTCACGTCTGCAACGCCGTTTAGATTGAAGTTGCAACCCTGGCAGGTCACCGCTGCCGCAAGAGTCACATTAATGCGCGCTGCTGAGAAGGACGTTTTTCCCGAAGCGTCCATCAGCAGGTTCACATCGTATCCGAGGGTTCCGGCATAGGGGATCTGGAAACCGTCGAAGGCGACGAATTGGCCGGGACCGGTGAAAATCAGGTCGTCGAAGAATGCAAAGGCCGAGGCATTGGCCGTAGTCTGGGCGCCCGCCAGGACACTCGGGGCTTGAGCCGTGGCTATGGTCCGGGCGCCGACCGATCCGTTGCTGGCGCGGGCGCTACTGTTGCCGCTCACCAGCGCTACGGGAACGGGGGAAGCAAAGATCGCGCCGGTGGGAATGGATACGCTGAACGAACTGGCGTTGATGCCCGGTGCGAGGATGCAGGCAAGCGTGATCGCCAAGCCTACGTGGGGAAAGTATCGGCGAACGGAATTGCGGCCCATCGGATTTCCTCCTTCAATCGTTTCTACTGGCGTGGCGCGGGGGGAAATCCAGTCAAGATAAATAGTTTGACCAGTCATGATACTGGGATGCGCCAATAGAGTGAGCTATATTCATCCCGGAGATGATGGCGTGACGCTTCGCGAGGCATTCTGCATCGTACTGGAGGCGGAGGAGTCGAGCCGGTTGGCGGTGCTCGGTTCTTTGCCGGAGGCCTTGCGTGCGGAGGTGGCGTCACTCGTGGAGGCGCATGTCCGGGCCGGCAGATTCCTGAACCCAGCGGATCCGCTTGGCCCGGGCAGCCGCCTTGGACCCTACCGCATGGAGGGGATCATCGGTGAAGGCGGGATGGGTCTGGTGTACCGGGCGGTGCGGGACGACGGTGAATTCCAGCGCGAAGTGGCTATCAAGGTGGTTGGGGGGCGGTTCTTTGCGCCGGAAGCCGAGCGCCGATTTATTGAAGAGCGCCGGATTCTGGCGCGGCTGGATCATCCGAATATTGTGCGGATGATCGATGGGGGCATTGCCGGCGGCCAGCGGTATTTGGTGATGGAGCTGATCGACGGCAGCCCCATCACCGACTATTGCGCGCGGCACTCACTTTCGTTGCGCGAACGGGTGCGCCTGTTCCAGACGGTGTGTCTTGCGGCAAGCTATTCGCATCAGCATCTGGTGCTGCACCGGGATATCAAGCCGAAGAATGTTCTGGTGAGCACGGCGGGGCAGGTGAAGATCCTGGATTTCGGCATCGCGCGCATGCTCGACGAGGAAACGGCAACGCGCACGGGGACGCTGGCGGCGATGTCGATTACACACGCCAGTCCGGAGCAGCTGCGCGGGGAGAGGCCCACTCCGGCATCCGATATCTATGCCTTGGGTTTGCTGATCTACGAGATTCTTGCAGGGCAGCCGCTGCGGCTGGAAATGGGCATGGGCAAGCTGCTGGCATCTCTGGACCAACCTGTCGAGCCGCCGGGCAAGATGAACCGCGGCATTCCTGCGGATCTTGATGCGATCGTGCTGAAGGCGCTCGCGCCGGAGCCGCGCAACCGCTACACTTCGGCGGGAGAGATGGCGTCGGATTTGCAGCGCTTTCTCGACGGCCGTCCGGTGGAGGCCCGGCCGCCGACACGCTGGTACTACGCCGCGCGCTTCTGGGCTCGCAACAAGGCATTCGGCACGATCCTTGCCGTTCTGTGTCTGGCCGTGGCGGCGGGGTTCGTGGCGGCAGTGGTGGAGGGGCAGCGGGCGACTGAGCAGGCGGCGATTGCGCAGCGGCGGTTCGATGTAAGCCGGCGGATGATTCGCACGGTGATTCATGACCTGCAGCCGCGGCTGAGCGAGATCAATGGAACGGTGGAGGTGCGTTCGCTGCTGGTGGCTGGGACCTTGCAGTACCTTGAGGCTCTCAGCAAGGATGCGGCCGATAGTCCGGGCCTGATGCGCGATCTGATTGACGGCTATGTACAATTGGCCGCGGTGACCGGGGCCGGCGGTGAGGCGAGTCTGGGCAACACGGGCAAGTCGGGCGAGATTCTGGCACGCGCCGGGGTGTTGGCGGAATCTCTGCTGCGCGCGGACGGCAAATCGCCGGATTCGCTCCGCGCCGTCAATGCGCTCTTCCGGGCGCGGGCCTATCGGGAAGCCCAATTTGGATCGAGCGAAAAGGCGCAAGCCTACGCCCGGCAATCCTTGGCATTGGCCGAACGATTATCGGCCTTACTGCCGGACGATGAACGCTCGCGGGACACCGTCGCCCTCGCGACGGCCGCGCTCGCGGATGTTGCGACCTCGGCGCTTGAGCGAATCGAGCTGTACGGCCGGGCAGTGGAAATTTGGAATGCCCAAGAACAGAGGCACCCTGACCCGCAGCGGCGGCGCAATCTTGCGCTCATGCATCGGGACAGGTCGAGCGCGTTCATGAATGGCCGCAAGTTTCCGCAGGCGCTCGAAGCGGCCCGGATGGCGGAACAGATCGACCGGGAGTTGCTTGCCGCCCATCCACAGTCGCCCGCCGCACGGCTGGACCTGGCGTTCGACCTGGGAGCCATGGCAGATGCACAGCGCGCCCAAAGCGATTTTGCCCGCGCGGAGCAATCCTATCGCGAGAGTACGGAGTTGCGGGAGAAAGTGACACAGGCAGACCCGAAGGACTTTCGCGCCGCCGACCGGTTCGCCCACTCGCTGTTCAGGTTGGCTGGGACCGAAGAGCAGTTGAAGAAATGGAATGCCGCCCGTCGCGACTATGAACGCTCGGCTACCGTCTATTCCGGTCTTGCCGACCGTGGATCGCTCACGTCATATTCGCGGCTGACGCTCGTGATGGACTATTCGTCGCTTGCTCGCCTTGACCGGCTGAAGGGTGCGGCGGCGGGGGCGTGCGCACACCTCCGGTCCATGAAGGCCGCTCTTGCGCAGCTAGATTCTCACGCTGCATTCAGTCCGATTCAACGGGAGGACTTGGCGCGGATGCAGAACGAGACTTCGGCCTTTTCCAAAGATGGGTGTGCGGCCGGGGGACGGTAGGGGATTCGGAGCGGCCGTGTTGGGACGGCGGCTCTGGAGGTTGGTGTTCGCGGGGCGGGAGAGTTGCTGTGGGGTTAGCGTAACGCCGCCAGCAGGTTGGCCGACGTCGTACTGGGGCACCAGTAGCGTTCAATGAATTCGATGACGAGGTTCGTTCCCTTTTCGTGGCTGACGAACGGGCGGTCTGCCGGGTTGTACATTGAGTCAGTCAGGTCGCGAATGAGCACGCACTGCACCCCCCACTTGGACATCTGCTTGATGGCGAAGGTGCGGTTCAGAATGCACATGTTGGTGTGCACGCCCATGACGAACAGAGTCTGAATGCCGCGCAGCTTGAGGATCGAGTAGACCTCGTCGCCTTTATCGGAGATGAAGTCTTCGGGTGCGATCAAGACGCCCGCGTGTTCGCGCGTCCACATCTTGACGTTCTTGGGGTCGCCCGTATCGCACCCGCCGCCGGTATCGTCGATGGGCAGCGGCGGGGCGTCGAGGGCGAGCGCTGAGGGCGGCGCGGCTTTGGGCGCGTTGATAGCGGCCAGGCGTTGCGGCGCGTCCTTATAGAACTGCATGGTCTCCGACGGCGCGTGGATGATGACCATGCGCCGCTTGCGCGCGGCTTCGAGCAGAGGGCGCGAGCGTTCGATGATCGGCACCAGGCGCTCATTGGCGCCGCGGCACCAGTGTTTGTCCCACATGTCGCACAGGATGATGGCCGAACGCGAGGGGTCGAATGGCGACTGGGTGTCGCGCGGGCCGGATTCGTTCCGCCGGCGCATGGGAAGCGTGGAGGCGCCGAACAGGGCGGGCGCGGCAACCAGTGAGCTAAGGAAGTGGCGGCGGCGCAGACTCATGAGAACTCCACTTTACGTGATGCCGCGTTCCATTTCATCCGGCGCCCGTGCTTCAACGATAGATTGCCGAGTTGTGCCACCAGCGCCGCTTGAAACGCCAGCCACATCGGCGCTGTGGGCGTTTTGCGCGTGCGCACGCATTCCAGGAAGTTCTGCACATGGAGATCGGTGGCGTAGCCAAAGCCTTTCGCCGAGCGCTTTTCGATGGCCGGCGTCTCCTCGGCGCCCTGTTCGAAAACGCGCAGGTCTTCGCGGCCGATGTCCATGCGGGCCTTGTTACCGTCGAGGTGATTCATCTGGTCGTTGCGGCTCTTATACTTCATCGCCGCGTAGTTGATGCTGAAGACGCCGATGAAGTCTTCCGCATATTCGGCCGTCATGACCACGCTCTCCGGAGTATTGCCCACGGCGGCATGAGGACGGCCCGCGGCCGCCGTCACGGCAATCGGAGCGCCCGCACCCATGAGCATGTGGATGCCGTCGTAGACGTGCGCGCCCTGGTCGGCGACAATGCCGCCGGCGAAGTCGCTATAGAGGCGCCAGCGGCGGAAGACATCGCTGTCGAGCGGACGGTCCGGGACCGGCCCCAGCCACTGCTTCCAGTCGAGCGCGCCTTCGAGCTTGGGCGGACGGGGCTCGTCGATGTGATTGTTCAGCCACCACGAGCGCACCATGCGCACCTTGCCCAGGGCTCCGGCGGCAACGAGTTTGCTGCCTTCCTGATAGAGGTCGTAGCTGCGCCGCTGCATGCCGACCTGGATGATATTCTTCGACCGCTTCTCGGCGTCCATCAACTCGACGCCTTCTTCGGGCGTGCGGCAGAGCGGCTTTTCGACGTAGATGTCCTTACCCGCGGCGAGCGCGTCGAGCACCATGCGATGGTGCCAGTGCTCGGGCGTGGCGATGAGGACGGCGTCGATCGATTTGTCGTCGAGCAACTGCTTGTAGTTGCGGTAGGCCTTGGCCGATACGCCGCCCTGTGCTTTCGATGCGGCGGAGAGGCCCCGTTCCAGGTTCGGTTCGTAGACGTCGCAGATGGCGCCCACCTGCAGGTTCGCGTCCTTCTGGAACACGCCCATCACGAACGTGCCGCGTCCGCCCGCGCCGATGACGCCCATGGTGATTTTGCCGCTGGGGGCGGCGGAAAGGGTGGAGCCGAGGGTGGCGCTGGTGGCGCCGAGGAAGAAAGTGCGGCGGGTGGTGGTCATGAGATTCCGCTCCAGTTTATCTGTTGACTTCTGGCGGTGGCCAATGCATAATCAAATGGTTATATAACTGATTGGTGATTATGCAAACTCAAAGTCTGGACGCCACGTTTGCCGCGCTTGCCGATCCGACGCGGCGAGCCATTCTTGCGCGGCTTGCCTCGGGTGAGGCGACGGTAAGAGAGCTGGCGGAGCCGTTTTCGATGAGCCAGCCGGCGATTTCGAAGCACCTGAAGGTGCTCGAACGGGCGGGCCTGATTTCACACGGCCGCGATGCGCAGCGGCGGCCGCGCAAGCTCGAAGCCAAGCCGCTTGGCGAGGCGACCGAATGGCTGGAGAACTACCGCCAATTCTGGGAGCAGCGGTTCCAGCAACTCGATACCTTGCTCGATGAATTGAAGGCTTTGGAAAAGAAATCGAAATCCCGCACCGCGAGAGGGAATTGATGATGAAGAGTCCTGGAAGACTGGTTGTGGAATCGCTGGGGGAACGCGAAATTCGCATCACGCGTGTTTTTGACGCGCCGCGCCGGCTGGTGTTTGAAGCCCACACCAAACCGGAGTTGCTGAAGCGCTGGCTGGGCGTGCGCGGCGGATGGGAACTGGCCGTGTGCGAAATCGAGCTGCGCGCCGGGGGAGTGTATCGCTATGTGTGGCGCAAAGTGGCGAAGGGCATCGATATGGGGATGGGCGGAATGTTCCGCGAGATCGACGAGCCGTCGCGGATCGTCTGTACCGAGCGCTTCGACGACCCGTGGTATCCGGGCGAGTGCCTGAACACAACCGAATTCGTGGAGCGGGGCGGCGAGACCACGCTCACGCTGACGCTGCTGTATGAATCGGCGGCGGCACGCGACGGCGTTCTGCAGTCGGGGATGGAGCGTGGCCTTGGCGAAAGCTACGACGTGCTGGCCGAGCTGTTGAAGGTTCCGGCGTGATGACGGCCATTGTGGATGACGTTGTGAAGGCCGCACTCGAGTCGCTCGCACAGATGAGCACGCCGAAGGACCGGGATAATCTGGCGCGGTTCGGCATCAACGCCAGGAACGCGCTGGGTGTTTCGATGGCCAACGTGCAGGTGCTGGCCAAGCGGCTGGGCACGAGTCACGAACTGGCCGCGGCGCTGTGGGAGACGGGCGTGTATGAGGCACGCATGGTGGCGTCGTTTGTCGATGATCCGGCGCTCGTCACGACGGCGCAAATGGACCGCTGGTGCCGTGATTTCGACAACTGGGGCATCGTCGATACGGTCTGTTTCAAGCTATTCGACCGGGTGCCGCAGGCGTGGGCGAGGGTCGAGCCGTGGAGCA
>JBDTVQ010000290.1:0-9056 GCA_040007195.1 Acidobacteriota bacterium
GAGCGAACAGGCCAAGCGCATTGCATCGAACCGCGCGGACTACTTCCATCATCTGATCACGTTGCGGCTAGAGGGCCAGGATGCCCTGTTCGACCGCGTGCTGCACGAGCAGGCCGAGACGATCCGGAGCGCGTGGATGGAAGGCGGCGAAGGGCGCGGGTCGTTGGGCATAGCGCGATTCAGTGCGCGTGATCTGTACGCGATTCTGGCTTATGGGCAGCGCGAAGAGAGTGAAGTCAGCTTCGCCAAGTTCTTCGAGGTGGAGTTCGCTCCGCGCATGAGCGGCGGCCGGTTGATGGCCGCGATTGGGGATGCGAAGCAACTGCGTGTCCGCAATTTTCTGGTGGAGGCGATTCGGGCCGACCGCGTGCGTGAAGTGCTCGAGGTGGCCGGGAGCGAGCGGTCGCGGCTGGTGGCGCTGGCTGTGGCCGGAGTTGGCACTGAGCCGGAAGCGGCGCTGGCCGCGGAGGTGCTGGAGGCCTACGCGGAACTGGTTTCACCGGGCGCGATGGAAGGCGCACTGCTCGATGAATCGCGGCGCAACGAGATGGCCGCGGGCTTGTTAGCCGCATGGCTCGAGCGCTTGCGGGGCGGCCTGGTGAACAAAGAGTTGAGCGCTCTCGCCAAGGGTTATCAGACATACCTTCCCAACGTGGATGTATTGCAGGCGGCCGATGTCTGCCGCGACAAGGTTTGCACGCAGCGCTTGTTGTTCTTCGACGATGACGACGGAGCGGCGTCGTTTCGTGCCTTTCAATCGCAGTATGCGAAGGATTCGAGTTGGGCGTGGGAGGATCACGGCGGCTACGTTCGCGTTTGGCGCAAGGGGGCGGCCGGGCTGACGGTGGAGGTGTTCGCAAACCGGCCGCAAGCGGGCGGGGGCGCGGTGAGCATGGCGTGGCAGGGCAGGGAGCAGGAGGCGCAGGACGCCTTCGCACGTGTGTTGAACGCGCGCGGCGCGGCGCGCATTTTCGTGCAACGCGGCCACGCCTATCATGTGGCGAAAGCGATTCAAGTGGTGCCCGAAGCTGCGCGGCTCGTTTATCTTGGCGGCTGCCGGGGCACGGAAAATTTGAGCAGCGTTCTGGCCCGCGCACCGCAGACGCAAATCATTGCCACGCGGTCGACGGGAACGATGGACGTGAACGATCCCCTGCTTAAGGCAATGAACGACGAGCTGGCCGACAGCGGGCGGATCGTGTGGGTCGAGTTTTGGCGCAGGCAGAGAGCGAGTTTCTCCGGAAGCCGGCTCTTCGCGCGCTACATTCCGCCGAACCGCAACGGTGCGGTGATCCTGATGCAGGGGTGGCGGCGGTTTCAAACGGAGCGCGGGCCGCGTGCTTTGGTGATCAGTCTCGACGGGTTGGGCTACCAGGCACTGATGCAGGACGCGGCGACGCGCGACATGCCCGCATTGCGGGCGTTGATGGATCGAGGAACGGTACTGCCGATGCAGCCGGCGTTTCCTTCGACTACTGCGAATAGCCACGTCGCGCTGGCGACGGGCGCGTGGGGCGATGTCAACGGCATACATGCGAACTTGCACGCGGTGCTTCCGCGAAAGGATCACACCAGCTTTGAGCGATCCTCCGGGTTTCGCGCCGATGGACTGACAGCCGAACCCGTTTGGGTGACTGCCGCACGGCAAGGACTGCGCACGGCGGCGGTGAATTTCGTGCCAACTTATCCATTTTTGCCCACGAACGCGCCGCCCGGGGTGCCACTGACGGTGATCAACAACTACCAGACGCGTAAGATTATGGGCAACCGGCTGCTCACGCAGAAAGATGTGCAGGCGAAGCCGTGCGGTGAACCACGCCGCTGCTTCAGTTGGCGGGAGGAGGGCGTTACGTTTCAGGTTTCGGCCGGAGCATCGAAGCGGGGAGTGTACGATCACATCGACATTACGGAGGGGTCCGGGGGAAAGCGCGTGCGGGCCTGGGCGGCGGCGCTCGAAGATGCACCTCCGACGAATCGCGCACTGGCACGGCACTTCAGTGAAGGGCTGCTTTTCGAAGCGCCTGTGCCAGCCGTCGTCTATTTCCGGTTGTTCGAAATTGCGCCCGATGGAAGCGCGTTTACGCTCTTGCGCACGGCCGCGCAGGAACTCGGAGTATTTGACGCGCAACCAGAAGCCCTGCGCCGGCGCATTCTGGCAGAAGCCGGCGGCGTGATCGATAACGGTACTGCGCTGGGCTCGCCGATGGACGACGTGAGCTTGCGCCGCACGCTGGAGCTTGACGAACTGGTGATCCGTCAACAAGGCCGTTTGCAGGAGTGGTTGTGGCGCAATGGGAAATACAGCTTGCAGGCCGGCTACTTCAGCTATCCCGATCACACCGAGCATGCCTGGCTGGGGCTGTCTGAGGGCAATCCCCGCATCGCCTTTGCGCGGCGCTGGATGTATACGGCGCTGGACCAGGCGCTTAAGCCCATCATCGAAGGGGTCTCGACGGACGACTCGATCGTCTTCGTGAGCGATCACGGAATGGGCGCAGTTCAGAAGCACATTCGCTTCTATCTGCCATTGGAGCGGGCGGGGCTGGTGGCGCGCACAAACGACGGCCAGTTAGACACGCAGCGGTCGAAGATGTCCGGACTTTACAACTGCCTGCTGGTGAATACGCGCGACTGGAAAGACGGCATTGTGCCCATTGGTGAACGCGATTCCTTGCTGCGTATTGCGCAACGTGTGCTGGCGGATCTGCTCGATCCGGAGACTCGACGACCGGTGATTCAGGCCTTCTATTCGACGCCCGAGCAGAAGGCGGCGCTGGGATTTGGGGGCGAAGCGGGGGCCGATCTCTGCCTCGATCCGGCGCCTGGTTACTATCTGAACTTCTCATTCAACGGTCCCCTGATCGAAACCTTGAAACAGCCGACGGGGCAGCACGGCGGCTATCCGCTGCGCGACGACATGCGCTCGGTTTTCATTGGCGCGGGGCCGCGAATGCGCATTGCCGGGGGCGCGGGGCAACTTCGCGCGATCGATGTTGCGACGTTGGTCACAGACCTCCTTGGCATTGAGAAGCCGGCCCAATCGACAGGCCGCAGTCCGCTACAATCGCAGTAAGGATACCTTCATTATGAAAAAACTCAGCCATTCGCTCGCAGGTGTGTCGCTGTTGGCCTTCGCGGTTGCGGGCCTTCTCATTGGTCAGGAAACCAAACAGGTGCATGCGGGCAAAGGTGGCTCTCCGCATGTGACTACGACTTACAAAATGGAAGGCAAAACGGTGAGCATCACCTATGGCCGTCCGTTCAAGAAGAATCGCAAGATTTTTGGCGAGACGATTCCTTTTGGCCAGGTTTGGCGCCTGGGCGCGGACGAGGCGACGACCTTTGAAATGGGCGGCGACATGATGATCGGCCCACTTCACGTGGTTGCCGGCAAGTACACGCTGTACGCGGTTCCGGGTCCGAAGGAATGGACGCTGGTGATCAGTAAGCAGACGGGCCAGTGGGGCACGGTTTACAGCAAGGACCAAGACTACGGCCGTACGGCGATGAAGCTCACCAAGGCAAGTTCACCAGTGGAACAGTTAACGATCACCATTGAAGGCAAGGCCGACGACAAATTCCTGAAAGTTGCCTGGGACGACGCCGTGGCCACCGTGCCGGTGATGATGCACTAAGGCGCGGCTACTTCCGGAACAGAAACACGGCCGTTTCGGCCAATAGGTTGGGCATCGTGGAAATTGCGCGGTGCCCGGCCAGATAGATGTTCTTTTCGATCGTCCACTTCTCCTTCACCGCGAGGTCGATGAAGTCCTGCACGGTGAGGAAGTGGATGTTTGGCGAATCGTACCAGGAGTGCGGAAACACAGGGGTGCGCGGGGCGCTGCCGCTGACCAGGTGCGACCAGCGAACGCGCCAGTGGCCGAAGTTGGGGAACGCGACGATGCCACGCTGGCCGACGCGGAGCATTTCACGGAGGACGGTGAGGGGTCTCATCGTTTCCTGCAAGGTCTGGCTGAGGATTACGTAGTCGAATGCCGAATCGGGGTAATCGATGAGGCCCTGTTCGATGTCGCCCTGATAGACACTGACACCGCGCTTGATGGCGCGCTGCACGCGCGGGCCGCTCAGTTCCACGCCGCGCGCTTGCACCTGCTTGTTGTCGACGAGCCAGGCGAGGAGTTCGCCTTCGCCGCAACCGAGGTCGAGGACCTTCGAATTAGGCTCGACAATGTCACTGATGATGGCGTAGTCGCTGCGGCCGAGGATGTCGTGGACGAGGGCAGGCGGCCGTTTCGGCGTCGTGGTCATGTCCGGCTGACTCCGCGGAAGGTCGCGTCGAGGAAGCCTTGTACGAGATCGGTTTGTTCGCCGACTTCCACGAGAAAGGCGTCGTGCCCGTAATTGGAGGGCAGCTCGCAATAAGCCACATCCTGATTGCGGCCGCGCAACGCGCTTACGATTTCCAATGACTGGTAGCTGGGGTAAAGCCAGTCCGACGTAAAGCTGATGACGAGGAAGCGCGCCTTCGCCGGTTCCAATGCGGCGGCGAGCGAGGGCTGACCTGCGGCGATATCGAAGTAGTCCATCGCCTTGGTGATGTACAGGTATGAGTTTGCGTCGAAGCGGGTGACAAACTGGCTGCCGCGGTAGCGGAGGTAGCTTTCCACCTCGAAGTCGACGGAGAAGTCGAAGCCGGGGCCGTCTTTGTCGCGGAAGCGGCGGCCGAACTTCTGGCGCATCGACTCGTCGCTCATGTAGGTAATGTGGCCGACCATGCGCGCCACGGAGAGGCCGCGGGCGGGCAGGTCTTTCCCATAGAAGTTTCCGCCCTGCCAATCGAGGTCGGCCATGATTGCCTGACGGCCGACTTCGTTGAATGCGATCTGCATGGCGCTGTGGCGCGCGGTTGAGGCGATGGGAAGCACCGCGGCGACGGCGTCGGGATAGCTGACGGACCATTGCAGGGCCTGCATTCCGCCCATGGAGCCACCGGCGACGGCGAGCAGTTTGGTGATGCCCAGATGGTCGACGAGCTTTTTTTGCAGGCGCACCATATCGGCGATGGTGATGCCGGGGAACGAACCGCCGAACGGCTGACCGGTGGCGGGATTGATGGAGGCTGGTCCAGTAGTCCCGCGGCAGCCGCCGAGCACGTTAGAACAAATCACGAAGTATTTGTTTGTATCGAAACCTTTGCCCGGCCCGATCATGTTGTCCCACCAGCCGGGCTGTCCGCCGTCGCGGCTGATGCCGGCCGCGTGGGCATCACCGGAGAAGGCGTGAAGAATCAGAATCGCGTTTGAACGTGCCTCGTTGAGCTGGCCATAGGTTTCATAGGCGATGTCCACGGGCGCGAGGGTGGCGCCGCTATCGAGGGAAAGAGAATCGAAGGAGACCTGCTGCGTGTCGACTGTCAAGCCGGTTGTTCACCCTTTACGCGCTCACTGGGCGTTCGTTCAAGCGTAGAAACCCCTAGCTTAGCAAACGGCGTGAAGGTCCCCCGCTGCGAGATCCCGGGAGTTAGACCTCCTTTTAAGCCGTGCGTCCATTTTGTGTTGAAAGGTGCTTGCGGATTTACTCGGAATGGTGCGACAATGCCGAATCCTATCCTGCAGGCAGGCGGTGAAATTAACATGATTCGGCTGAAAAGCGTAATTTTCCTTACTTTTTCCGGCATCCTAGCCGCGCAGACAAAGTTGCCCTGGCAGACCGATTGGGTGGAGTTCGGGAAAGCGCTCAATCCTGTTGTGATGAGTGTTCCAATTCCCGTGAATAGTTCCGACATTAAGGACGTTCCCGCCGGAGCATTCGCGAGTAAGGAAGTGGAATGGGAGGGAGTGCTCTTTGACGGATTTATTTCGGGCGGAATTCCCTTCTTCTATTTGGACATGCCGCCTCAGCAGATGAAGATGGATAACGGTGTGATGGTTCCGCTCGATACGGTTCTGGCCGTTCCTCGCACGCTGCCGGGGAATTGGAGTAACAGCCTCTTCGGGCAGAAGATCCGCTTTCGGGGGACGACTTCCTCAACCACCATCGCGAGTTTGGCGCGTACCAGTTCCGGGCAACTGTTCTATTCGGTGATTCTCGTCAATGTGGATGTTGTGGTGGCGACGGCGCCGACCGCGAACCTGACGCTCACGTCGCAAAGCAAATCGGCGGGCAACAATGGCACACTGCCGTTGACCGCTCCGGCGGGCGGATCGGTTCAGGTGACGTTCGATGGGTCGACGAGCGTTGCGGGCTCAGGCACGATCAGCGCCTACGAGTGGCGCAACAATGGGACGCTTATCGGCTCGACGGCGCAGTTCACGGCCGCGCTGAGCGCGGCGAGCAATGACATTACGCTCAAGGTGACCAACAGTACGGGCCTGACGGCGACGGCTTCGGCGAAAGTGACGATCACGGTCGCCGCGCCGACCGTCACACTGAGTGCGGTCGATCCGGTTGTGAATGGAGCTTCGTTCGGAAAGAACCTGGGCTGGGGCGGATGGCTGACGATTCGAGGGACGAATCTGGCGCGCACCACGCGCATCTGGGCGGGCACGGATTTCGTAAACGGCAAGCTGCCCGAAGCGATTGACGGCGTGTCGGTGAAGATCAACGGCAAGGCCGCCTACATCTACTTTGTGAGTCCGGGGCAGTTGAACATTCTCGCCCCCGACGATGTGGCCGTTGGCGCGACGACGCTTGAGGTGACCGCACCCGATGGCAAGGCCACGACGACGGTGATTATGCAGATGCTTGCTCCCGCCTTCTTCGCATTCGATCCGCAGGGCCGCAGCTATCCCGCCGCGGTGTTTGCCGATGGCGCATACGCAGGTCCTCCCGGACTGTTTGGGTCGGCGGCTGTGGTGAAGGCGCCATTGCCGAATGATCCCGTGCTGCTCTTCGGCAACGGCTTCGGAGGCACGACCCCTGCCCGCCCGACGAGCGATCTGGTGTTAACGCCGGCGCCGCTGACGGGCGCCAGTTCCTTGAAACTGACGGTGGGCGGCTCGCAGGCGAGGGTGGACTTTGCCGGGCTGGTCAGCTCGGGCTTGCAGCAATTCAATATCGTCGTACCGCAAGTGGCGCCGGGCGAACAGCCGGTGGTGGGCGAATTGAATGGCGCGAAATCACAGGACGGTTTGTTCCTGTGCGTGGGCGGCGCGCAGGGGCAACTGGGTGTCAACGCATCCTCGTTAACCTTCAGCGGGGCGGCCAGCAGTTCACCGGCGCCGCAATCGATTGAAGTGACGGCGATTGGCGGTCCGATCGGTTTCGTGGACCGCGCGTCCACGGCGGCCGGCGGCGAATGGCTGTCGGTGGAACCGTGGGGCCAGACGCCGCAGTCGATCCGGGTGACGGTGAAGCCCACTGGGCTGGCCGCTGGAACGTATAACGGAACCGTGACCATCAGTTCCTGCGCGGCGGCCGCGCCGCAACCGGTGACCGTGCGGCTGACGGTGCAATAACCACGGGGAGCGCTGGAAATCGTCACGAACTGTTCATCAGAGGAGCGCCCGATTGCCGTTGACGGCACGGGCGCTTCTGGTATACTCGCCTGTAGATGCTCAGTACACCCGCACGCGCCAGCGTGTTGTGTATCCCGGCCTTCCTAGTAAGACCCCCCAAGAATCGTTCGCGTTGTGGAGTAGAGTTTTTCCCTCTCGCATGAAAACCAGCGTTCGCATTAGCCGCGGCATTGAATCCCTGTTCGGGACCAAAGACGAGAATATACGGTTGCTGGAGAACAATCTCCGCATCACGACGCGTCTCAAGGAAGACTCGCTTGAACTGGATGGCGAGGCTGCCGATGTCGAACGGGCGAAGAAGATCCTGAACGACTATGTCGGGCTCGTCGAAGATGGCCACATCTTTCAGAACGGCGATCTCAATAGCTATTTGCGTGTGGTCACAGCGGACCAGTCGACTTCGCTGCGTGCGTTGATCGACAGCGGACGGCAGCGGACGTTCGGCAAAAAGGTAGTGACGCCGAAGACGATCAACCAGCGCATTTATCTGGACGCGATCGAGAAGCACGACCTCTGTTTTGGCATCGGTCCGGCGGGTACGGGCAAGACCTACCTGGCGGTTGCGATGGCGGTGAATGCGCTTTTGAACAAGCAGGTCAGCCGCATCATCCTCACGCGCCCTGCTGTGGAAGCGGGCGAAAAGCTCGGCTTTCTGCCGGGAACATTGCAGGAAAAGATCGATCCGTATCTCAGGCCGCTGTACGATGCATTGTTTGAAATGCTCGATGCGGACAAGGTCGAGAAATTTCTCGAACGCAACGTCATTGAAGTGGCGCCGATCGCCTTTATGCGCGGCCGGACGCTCAATGACAGTTTCATTATCCTGGACGAAGCGCAGAACTCCACGCCCGAGCAGATGAAGATGGTGCTGACGCGCCAGGGCTTCAATTCGAAGATGGTGATCACGGGCGACATCACGCAGATTGACTTACCGGTGGGCCGCGGTTGTGGTCTGCTCGACGCAATGGAAGTGCTGCGCGGCATTGAAGAGATCAGCTTCGTGATGTTCGACGAGCGCGATGTTGTGCGGCACACGTTGGTGCAGAAGATCATTCGCGCCTACGACCGGTTTCAAGAGGCGAACGGATTGAACCGCCAGCTCTCGCTGCGCTGGTCCGAGCAGCAACAGTTGAACACAGCCCAGGCGGCGGAAGCCAGTCCCACGGCCTCCGAAGCGCCGGCCACGCATTGATCGAATGTCTGACCCCGCGAGTTTGCTTGTATTCGAATACGCGCCGTCGCGTCTCCGGCGGACTTCATTGAAGCTGCACGCAGTTCGTCTGGCGAAAGAAGTATCGGGCGGCCGCGAGTTTACCTGCCTGATCACGAATGACAACCGGCTGCGTATGTTGAACCGGACATGGCGTGGCAAAGACGAACCGACAGACGTACTTTCTTTCCCGGCCGCGCCGATGCCGCTTGCGAAGGAGGCAGTGACGCCGCCGTTGCCATTAGGTGAGCTGGCCATCAGTTGCGAACGGGCTCGGCTCCAAGCCGCCGAGCACGGCCACAGCCTGGAAGAAGAGATTTGCATTCTGATGCTGCATGGCCTACTGCACCTGATGGGCATGGACCATG
>JBDTVQ010000291.1:0-8979 GCA_040007195.1 Acidobacteriota bacterium
GGGCGGCGACGTTGAAGCCGGTCCGGCGAATGACCTGCGGGTGACGGCGCTGCTGGAGCGCGGCGTGCAGGAGGCGGGCACGCTCGATCAGGATCCGCTGGTGCAGGCCGAACTGTACGAGACGCTGGGCGACATTTATCAAAAGCTGGGCAGCCTGGACCAGGCAGACAAGCTGCTCAACCTGGCGCTGGAGCGGCGGCGAGCGCTCGCTTCGGGGATCCCCGACACTTTGGTGGCCTTGGGACTGTTGCGCGTGGACCAAGCCAAACTCGACGACGCCGAGCGGCTGATACGCGAGGGACTCGACAGAAATCGACAGTTGTTGCCGCCCGGACATCCATCCATCGCGGCGGCAATGGATGCCCTGGGGCGCGTTCTGCAGGAGAAGGGCGAGTATGCGAAGGCGATTCCCGTGCTCCAGGAGGCCGTGAAGTTGCGGTCGGCCGTGAGCGGTTCGTCGGCGGAACTGGCCGGGAGTTTGTATGAGCTGGCAAACGCGAAATTCTATGCTGGCGAGTACAAGGAAGCGGAGGCGTTGAACCAACGGGTTCTGGCAATGACGCGCCGGCTATATGGGGAACGGCATCCGCGGGTGGCGGAAACGCTGGTGAATCTTGGCGCCATTCAGCAGGATTTGGGCAACTACAAGGAGGCGGAGCGATTTCATCGTCGGGCATTGGTGATCACGCGAGGTTTCTATGGAGAGAACCACTACCGCACGGCGGCGAATCTCACGATGGTGGCGCGGGCGCTGGTGTTTCAAAGGCGGCTGGACGAGGCGGAGGTTCTGCTACGCCAAGCCTTGTCCGTTCAGGAGCGCACGTTCGGGCCGGTGCATCCACGGGTAGCTTCGGCACTGAATGAAGTGGGCAACGTCGCCCTGATGCGGAAACAGTATGACGAAGCTCGAAAAGCCTTTCAGCGAATGGCGGACATCTACCGCTCGGTTTATGCGGGCAAGCATTACCTGATTGGCACAGCGATTTCGAATGTCGGCAGCGTGTATATGGCCGAGCGGGAAAACGAACGGGCGGAGGCGCTCTTTCGCGAAGCGCTCGCCATGTTCACGCAGACGCTTGCACCCGATCATTTGAACATTGCAATCGCGCGCATCAAGCTGGGGCGAACCCTTCTGCGGCAGAAGCGATACAACGAAGCGGAGCGGGAGACTTCAGCCGGTTCGACAATTCTGCTGAAACAAGTGAATCCGTCTGTTAGCTGGCTCAATTCGGCACGCACTGACCTGGCCGAGATTTACGATGCGCAGCATCAACCGCAAAAAGCGGCTGAGCTGCGCAAAGAGATGGCGGCCATGGCCGCAACTAAATGACTGCTAGTCCGCGAACTGGCTAATCCGCGATCTGCGTGGAATCGCGGCGCCGTGCGGTAAGGACGCTGATCAGCGCCATAGCCGCCACAACAACATTGGCGACAATGACCGGCAGCGCTTGAATCGCGACGCCATAGCCAATCCAAAGCACGGCGGCTATGGCCTGCACGACGCGGAGGGACGATGGCTTGCGAAACAGGTAGGAGCAGGCGAATACGGCCGTGGCCACCCAGCCGATGGATTGGAGAATGATTTCTTTCATATATCCCCCGTCCATCACGCAGTGACCGATTCCGGCACTTCGTGCCGGGAGATCGTCAGCGAATCCGTACGCACTTTATTCCAGTCCTGCAAGGCGAATCCATTGGCTGCAAACAGCGAGCGGATGCGCTGGGAGTCCCAGCCGGCGACCTCTTCGAGGATCGGCACGAGAACGCTCAATGCGTCTTCGCTGAGCACGGTGCGGCGTGCGATCTGCGAAATGAACTTGGCTTCCGAGACCGCGATGGTGAGGCCCTCGCGGCGGTTCAGATGCAGCATGACATGAACGTCGGAGCTACCATCGCCAACATAAACCACATGGTCGTGACTGACCTGGTGGCGCTGGATCAGTTCCTCAAGCACGGCTACTTTTCCGTATCCGGCCGAGACGCGGGCGATCGATTCGATTTCGCCGGTATCGGGATGGTAGTGAAACCTTGTGCCAATGATGTGGTCCGGTGCAACGATACCCTCCAGTGCCGACTGGATCACCTCTTCTGGCGCTGCCGAAATGACGTAGAAAGCGAAGCGGTTGCCCTCCAATCCGTCGATCATTCGCAAGAGCGCGGGGATGTTTTTCTTCAGCCGGATTCGCTTGCCCACTTCGTGCAAGTGCTCACGGCGGACGCAACGATATTCGGGATCGTGCAGGAGCAGGTAGGCTAACTCGCCTCCCTGCTGGACCAGATGGATCTTGGCAAGGCCCTCAACCTTTTCCGAGAAGCGCTCGCTACCCAGCATCTCACTCAGCACGAAGCCTGAGTCGTTGAAGCTGAGCGTCTGATCAAAGTCGCTGGCTATCAAATATTGTCTATTTCCGCGCTTGAAATCAGCGGTCATTTGGTATTTTTCTCCTGTTGTATTTTGGGCCGATGATCCAGGATGAATCCTGCATCGTGTAGCTGTCGTGTCAGTCAGATGAAAGCTCAAGCGCGTGGTTTGCTTTCTTGACCAGAAACCGGAAACAGGACCGGAATGAGAGGTAAAAAACGGGGAAAGGTCTACGTGGCCGCTTTCTTATCATAGCACTCCCCACTGGCGCGTGGTGTGACGGCTGAGCTGTGATGGATTAGGCTTGCTAGTCGAGGGGCTCGGGCTTGAGTTCGATCTGCGTTTCGCCGGCGGATTTCTTCGCCCAATACTGGCGCAGCCAAGCCTCCCAGCCGCGGCCCGCGGCGGTGTCGCGCCCGGAAAAGGCGAGCGAAGCAATGTCGGAATAAGGGATGGCGATGCGCTGGTCGGAGTCCTTCGGCCAGAGGCGCGCGAACGATTCGGCGAGCGTCACGCCTTCCGTGCGGTCGAACAGGTAGCCTTCGACGACGGCGCCGCTCTTGCGGGTGATGGTAATGTCGCCGCGATAGTCGAATGCGAGATGGAGCGCGGCGCGGAGTTCATCGTCGGATGCAAGGGAGGGGATCGTGCCTTCGAGGCCGCCGTCGTCGAAGCCGGGCACGACTTCGAGCGAATCGGGATCGTCGAAGCCGCTCATACCTGCTGCGCTTCGCCAGCCGGTTGCTTCACCTGGATGGTGACGAAGGGATTGTGAGCGTGAACGGGGCGGACCGGTTCGGCAAGCAGGCGCTCGGCATCGCGGTCACGGTAGCGGGTGAAGAGCGAGGCGCGGGCAGTGGCGAAGAATCCGCGGAGAGATCCAAAAGTCTCGTTCACCGCCGAGGGTTCGTAGCCGCAATGCATCATGCAGTTTGCGCAACGCGGGTTGCCCGATTCCGTGCCGTACTGCTCCCATTGGGTGGACGACATCAGTTCGGCGAAGGTGTCTGTGTATCCGTCCTGCAAAAGATAGCAGGGCTTTTGCCAACCGAAGATGTTGTAGGTGGGCATGCCCCACGGCGTGCAATGGTAGTGGCGCTTGCCCATCAGGAATTCGAGGTAGAGAGGGGACTGGTTAAAGCGCCAACTGGATTTTCGATTGGAGAGGATGGCCTTGAACAGGCGGCGGATACGGGCGCGGCCGAGGAAGTGTTGCTGGTCAGGCGCCTTATCGTATGAGTAGCCGGGGGCGAGCATCATGCTTTCGACGCCGACATCCATCATCTGATCGAAGAAGGCGCGGACGCTGTTGGGATCGGTACCGTCGAACAGGGTTGTGTTTGTAGTGACGCGGAAGCCGCGCGCGAGTGCGGCGCGAATTCCTTGCAGGGCGACGTCAAAACCGCCTTCGCGGCATACGGAAAAGTCGTGGTGGTCGCGCTCGCCGTCGACGTGGACGGAGAAGGTGAAGTACTTGCTCGGCTTGAATAGCGGCAATTTCTCTTCGAGCAGCAGCGCGTTCGTGCAGAGGTAAACATATTTCTTGCGCGCGACCAGGCCTTCGACGATCTCGTGGATCTGAGGATGCATCAGAGGTTCGCCGCCCGGAATAGCCACCATGGGCGCACCGCACTCATCGACGGCACGGAAACATTCCTCGGGCGTCATGTTCTTTTTAAGGATGTGCGGCGGATACTGGATCTTGCCACAGCCCGCGCAGGCAAGGTTGCAGCGGAACAACGGCTCCAACATGAGCACCAGCGGGTAACGCTCTCGCCGCTTCAGCTTTTGCTGCAGGACATAGGTCGCGACGGTCCACATCTGCGAAACAGGTACGGGCATGGGTGTGAGCGGTGCTGCTCTTATTCTAGCAATGCGCTTGCCGAGGGGAAGCGTTGACAGCGACGGCAGGCTATTGGAGAATAGGAAAGTTGTCCCCCCATCGTGCGGATGTGGCGGAATTGGCAGACGCGCTAGATTCAGGTTCTAGTGATCGCAAGGTCGTGAAGGTTCAAGTCCTTTCATCCGCACCAAAACAAAGGACTTATCGTTACACCAAAAGCGCTCAGTTGAGCGCTTTTCCCGTTTGTGTGCCAATAGTGTGCCAATCTTCGCCCGGCTGGTTTGCGGCGCGCCGTTCCTTTTCCGTTTCCAAGGCCTTCGTTTTGTCGTCCAGGTAGCCGCCCAACCGCTTCGCAGCCGCCCGGAGGTCCGTCTCCGTCACGATGTTGTAACGCTCAAATACTGCCCGCGTCTTGTGGCCGCTGATGCGCTGAGCCACCGATTCGGGCGTGCCACTCCGCACGAGATTCCTCACACCTGTTCGGCGAAGGTCGTGGAATAGCTTCGATGGACAGTCCGCCGCATCGTCCCAGAGGCCCGCCGCCTTGCAGGCTTTTTCCCACGAGCGCCGAAAGGTCCGAATCGGCGCGCCAGCGCGAGAAAATACCCATGGCGAATCGGGGTACTCAGCTTCGCGCCGCTCCCACTCGAATCTGAGAGCCGTTATCAGTTCCGGCGCAAGCGGAATGATACGCGGTTCGTCGTTTTTCGTCTCGCCCGCCTCAAGCCGCGCTATGCCTTCGTCCAGGTCGATTTGTTCCCATAGGATCGGCAACAGCTCCCCTTTCCGGCAGCCGGTGAAGTAGGCGAACGTGAGCAATAGGCGCAACTCTTCCGGCAGCGCGTCACGTAGGGCAATGTAGGCGTCGTGCTCGAAAAAGCCCTTTCGCACGTTGTCTTCTTTCAACGTCACGATGCGAGGGAGCCGCGATACCTTCGGCGGGTCCTGTTGCGCCCCCAGGCTGAACGAGCGCCGCAGTAGCGCGAGTTCCCGGTTGATCGTGGAGTTAGCCCGGCCCTTTGCCTTCCGTTGCTCGATGTAGCGATTCACTAGAGACGATGAAAACTTCGATATCGGAACGTCGCCGAACTCATGGCGCAGGTGGGTTTCGACAACGATCTCACACCATTCGATGCTCTTGCCGTTCAACCGGTAGTCCCTCAACAGATCGTCCAGCAAACCACCTATGAGACGGTTCTCCGCGCCGACGCGAATTGTACCGGCGTTGCGCTCTTTCATCAGATCGGTGAGTGCCGCTTCGGCGTCCTTCTTGTTCCCGTATATGGTCTTGTTGTGATAGTGCCGCTTGCCCTTTTCATCGCGGCCAATGAACACACGGACGGTCCAGGTTCGCTTGCCTCGGTTGACGATTTGTCCGGCCACTAGGTCACCTCCCCTAACTTCGATGCTGCGTGTATACGGTCGAGCAGAACTCTCTCGGGCTTCACTTCGATCACATCACCCACAGACGGATGGATTTGCACGACAAGCGTTTTTAGCGCCCGTTCGATTGGCTTGTCCGTGATGAATTCGGTGGCAAATCTGACCAGCCAGCCCGGATTACGATCAAGAGGCACCATGAACATTGCTGTATCTCCATGTTCGATACGCTTGGGAGTTTGATCCCCGATTCCTGGAGCGAACGTCTGAATCGACACCCCCTTCTTTTTGCGCCCACCGTAGGCCCATCCAACGAGTGAGATCGTCACGGTGCGGTCAGCCAGATTCGTTACACCAATGCAGATGTGTTCACGAGTCATTCCGGGCGGACCGATCATTTCGACGCGAATGCCTGCATAGCAGTGCAAACGGACTCGGGCACCAGATCGAGCGAGGTATAAAGAGACAAACACAGCGCCGACAGTTGCAATCCCGGCCAGCCACGTTCCGATGACATTCCAAAGCTGGAGCTTTTGGTCTAGCGTCATTTGCCCCCTTTCTTCGCCGCCCGCTTCTTCGCCTTGGCCCGCACGGCAACCACTATCGGTGCCGTGGGTCCCGCCTCGATTATGGTGACTGGTACGCAAATCGTTCTCGGTTCCGTGGGCACAGTCGAGACGAGAAAATGTATGAGTTTTGCGGCGCTATTGTTCATCCAAAAGTTTCTCCCACTCGGCCAGGACGCCGACCCTTTTCCCCCAGTAATCCAAATCGCAATGCGAAAACGCCAAGGTATTTTTGGTCCTATCGACGATGTAATAGCGACCCAAGTTGGTGTTTTCGTGCCCGGTAGAGTATAGGCGTGCAGTCTTTAAAATCATGCCGTCTTGCGCAAGTTTGCGATTGATGCGCTGGATTAGAGCACGGTGGGTGATGGGCACTTTCTTATTGGCCATGCATTGAGTATATGAGCATGAGAGCATGTGAGTCAATGAGCACAATAACTTGCATATGTGCCCTCGCTAAAATGGCCGAATGGCCCGCCGCCTTACCAAAGCCACCAGTGAACGAATCAAGGCCGAACTCCGAGCCTCCGCAAGCCAGCCGCCGCGCGTAGTGGAAACGAAGTTCGTCACGCTGAAGTGCGGCCACGCGGTTAAGGTTGAAGCCAGCGCCGATACCGGTTGGCTAGAGGAGCATGGCAGTTGTGAGCAGTGCAGGTGGGCGACCGCAACGGCGCGATAGAATGCCGAAATGAAGTGGCGCATCGACGATGATGGCGAGAACGCTCGCTTGTTCATTGAGCACATGGAGGCCCCGCGATTCCGCGCGGAGTTCATCGACGTGAACGATGCCGCCGACGCGGTAGCCCTGGAATGCGAAGATGCATTGGGCCGCTTCGAGTGGATCGACCCGCGCCCATCGGATGAAGTGGTGCGACAACTGGCCCGCGAGGCCGATGAGTTTCAACGCGAC
Organism: Acidobacteriota bacterium; assembly: GCA_040007195.1. Classification (GTDB taxonomy): domain Bacteria; phylum Acidobacteriota; class Terriglobia; order Bryobacterales; family Bryobacteraceae; genus JAFLBB01. The sequence continues at coordinate 7,062 of JBDTVQ010000291.1, forward strand.
CACGCTTGAAGGCAACGCGCCGGGCACCATCTGCGGGGTGATTCGGTGAGGCCAGCGCTCCGCTTCGGCGCGGGCTTTTCTATTGGTGCCCGTTTCCGTTCGCGGGCACTTTCGCCGCGTGGTCGATCTTGCGACGGCGTTGGCGACGATCAAGGTATTCGCTGAGCAGCATCAGAGGCCCTCCCATAGTTGCCAGCCGTTGATGCTCAGCCTTGCGGTACTCACCGAACATCCGGATCGTCACGCGTCGTTCCATCTGGCACGACGCGATATCAATCAACAACTCCATCTCCCATCGTTGAAATACGGTTCTGTTTAGGTTATTGCTGATGAAGGACCCCATCAGCCGGTGGAAACGGCTCGCTATCGCCGCGCCGTCCACCAGGGAAGCCGGTTCCAAGCATCGACTATGCGGCCATTTCGATGCAGACCGGCAAACTCGCGCAATTTGTTACGAAAACAGAACGGTTTGCGCGGCACGCTTCCCGTCGCGGCGGATGGTTCGCTCGGTGACGCCGTGTTGTTTGGCAATGGTTTCGGCTGTGGTCGACTTCTGGACACTTTGTCCCGAAGTTAGGTCAGTTCTCGCACCCTGCCGCTTCACCCGGTTATACCGCCGCCCCCGCAGAATACTGCGCTGGTCCGGTGTCAGGTTGCGGCGCCGGTAGCCGGTCGCGGCTGATGGAACCAATCGTCAAGTGGGCCAGTGTCGGCGCGGTGAACCGCCGCGCTCACACCGTACAACCCGCCTTGACCATCGGCCCCCGCACTGGCGCACGCGAGTGCTGCTGAACCGATGCGGCCCGCGTTCATGAGCGGCCGCCCTGCTATCGAAGGCCCGCTGTACTCGCGCGGCCCCAAGGCCCGCCGTTGCGCCTGTACGGCCCGCTGGAGCGCTTCACGCGGCGGTAGGGGCATTGTCCTCCGTCTCGCGCCGCTTGTAGAGCGAGCGCACTGGCAAAGTCACCAGCTTGACGTTCGCCGCTTGTGGCCCACGGCCATTGCCGCCACGTACCAAATCGAATCGAACCTGCGCGCCCTTCGGCAGCGCGGCGCATCCGCGTAACTGGCTCCGATGGACGAACACATTCCCTACCTCATCAGGCCGCCCGATCAAAGGTTTTATCCAGCCATAACCACGCGCGGAATCGTAACTTACGATAAGTCCAGTCATACGCAATCTCTCCCGGTTTTGAGTAAGTAAGTGGGCGGGTGGCGCGAAAGGTAACCGGCCCGCCCAGGAAGGCGCGGTGTAGGAGCACGTCGCGCCAGTTACGCCCGTTGGTTCATCGGGCGAAGTCGTTAGAAGTTGCCAAACACGAAGGCATCTCCACGGAGCACCACAAGCCCGATACGCTCTTCACAGCGGATCGCAACCATGTTCCTTATGAAGTAATCGGCGTGGCTATCGCTCACTTCGACAATGGCTTGCATTCGGTCGGCGAGGTAGGCCGCGCTAAAGTCGCCCACGAGAAACTGGCCAACGGGCAACGCGTTCGTAGTGGCGACCGGAAGCCCCCACAAAAACGGTTCGGCGTTGCGGCGAGGTCCGCCCAACACGTAACCGCCGACGTTGCTGGCCTGATCCTTCACGAGCTGCATGACTTGCCAGTCGCGCGGGTTCAAGACAATGCCCGACGGGAATCGCTCCACTTCGAGTAACTGGCTGATCGCGTGCGAAATCTTGTCGATGAAAGTATCGCCGGATACGTTGCGGCCCGTGTCATAGGCCGTTGCCGAGGACGTGAAGCCGGTCAGGTGCTGGCCCGTGCCGTCGCCGCCGATCAGTTCGGCGTCTTCGATATCCAGCAAACCATCGAGTAACCGCTGATCGAGGAAAGTTTTTAACCCGACGAAGTCATCAACCTAAATCCGGCAGTTGGAGGCGGCCAGCAGGGGAGTATGTTGGGCGGCTGGG
>JBDTVQ010000292.1:0-8896 GCA_040007195.1 Acidobacteriota bacterium
ATATCATTGCCGTCGTATGTCTTCAGCATCGCTGCTCCTGGAAGTACGTATTACGCAGCGGCAACCCGGCCGGGAATGCTGACCCGGCCGGCGCTCCTCGTGGAGCACCGCTGGCGGGTGTTACAAAAATCGCCCATGATCGTAACACACCCCAACCGGGCTCTCCCCGCCGCCGCCCGCCTTCTCTCCAACTCTGCTATCGTGTCTTCCGATGCTTCGCCGAACGCTTTTCCTCGCCGCGCTGACACTTGCGCCCGTCTTTGCCGCCGGTCCCGCCGCAGTCTCCGCGGCCACATCCGCCACCACAGCCGCCACCACAGCCGCCACCACATCCGCCGACCCGGCCCGCCTCGCGCGCATCGCCCCCCGCATGCAGGCCTTCGTCGACCAGGGCGCCATCGCCGGCTCGGTGACGCTCCTGATGCACAACGGCCAGGTCGTCCATCACGAGGCCGTCGGCATGGCCGATATCGAAGCCCGCAAAGCCATGGCCAAGGACTCCATCTTCCAGATCATGTCCATGACCAAGCCCACCGTGGCCACCTGCATCATGATGCTCGTCGAAGAGGGCCGCATCGCCCTTACGGAGCCCGTCGAAAAATACCTCCCCGAATTTCGTGGCCAGATGCTCATCGCCGCCAAAGGCGCAGACGGTTCACTTACTCTCAAAAAACCCTCGCGCCCCATCACCGTTCGCGACTTACTCACGCACACCTCCGGAATGGCCGGCAACCCGCCCGATGGACTCAAAGAGCTCTATCAAAAAATGGACCGTCCCCTGCGCGAAGCCGTCCTGGTCTACTCCCAAACGCCGCTCATGTTCGAGCCCGGCACGCAGTGGTCTTATTCCAATATGGGCATCGCCACCCTCGGCCGCATCATCGAAGTGGTCTCCGATCAGCCCTTCGAGCAGTTCCTCTCCAGCCGCCTGCTCACCCCCCTCGGCATGAAAGACAGCTTTATCTTTCCTCCCGACGACAAGAAGCCACGCATCGCCGCACTCTACGACCGCATCAACGGCAAACTCGTCAAAGCCGACGGCACCAAGCTCGGTGGCGACGCCATGAACTATCGCAAAGGCGCTGTCTATCCGGCTCCCGAGTTCGGCCTCTACTCCACCGCCACCGATCTCGCCGCGTTCTATGAGATGACCCGCCTCGGTGGCGTTGTCCCCTCCTGGGTCAAGGGCGCCGGCTCCGCCCCCGGTAAACGCCTGCTCTCCCCCGCCTCCGTCGCCGTCATGACCAAGCTGCACACCGGCGACATCAAAGCCGGCCACAACCCCGGCACCGGCTTCGGGCTCGCCTGGGAAGTCGTAAAAACACATGAGGGCGAACTCAACCTTTGGTCCATCGGTTCCTATGGCCACGGCGGCGCCTTCGGCACCCATGGTTGGATCGACCCCGCAAAGAGCCTGGTCGGCGTCTTCCTGATCCAGGGCGGCGACGCGACGACGGTTAAATATGCCTTCCTGAACCTCGCCGGTGCTGCAATCCAGTAGTCCGACCGCACCTCTTCGCGCTACCCCTCCAACAACAATTCGCCCTTCCTTAGGCAGGAAGCAGGTCCCGGCCTAAGCCCCGCTCGGACCTCTCTCCCTTGCGACCCGGCTATACGCCGCGCCCCCACCGGGCCTCCGCTCGCCAATTTGCCTACCGCCGCTCGGCCGACGGCCCCCTTTTTTTTCTAGGTGTATGCCTTAGATCAGCCCCCATAATCGCCTGATGACCCCCAATTACGGGCTTCATTGAGTTTTCCCTACTTGAACTTGTGCAACGGATTCGACTACATTTGTTTCACAGGGACAGGCAGCGCTAGACCAGCCGCTGCTTTAGAGGAGATATATGAGACTCACTTGGGCGCCAAGCTTGGCGCTAGCTATCCTCGCGTGCGCTCCGGTGCATGCGGCAACCATTGATGCCAATGCCATCTTTATCGGTGGAGTTTCCGGCACTTATCAAATAACCTTTACATCAACTTTTGTGGGCGCAACGCTCACAGGAGTGGATTACGACCTCTCCACTGGCGTGGGCGGAGGACCCGGACTCGGGCTCTTCCTCGATCCCACCGGTGCAGCCCCAGGCTACCTGACCAATCTGAATCTCACTTCGCTCGGCGGCGCCGCGGCCACCGGCTTCTTGGGCGGTAGTGGCATCTCCGATGGTTCCACTGCCTTTTCGCTCGGTTTCAATGACTTCACCTCCGGCGAAGCGTACTCCTTCCAGTTGGACGTCGATCACTACGTGGTGCTCAACAACTGCACAGGACTCACGGGCGCTCCTCGAGTCGCGTGTATCGCCCAAAACGTGGGAATCACACTCAATGGTTCCATCGTTACGGCCGATGAATTCGTCGGCACCGGCATCACATTCCATTTCCTGACCTCCGAAGGCACCAAGAGTATTTCCGCGAAATTTACTCAGCCCGGCCAAATTGGCGCTTCCGCCCATGCAACCTTTGAAACTCCTGAACCCGCGAGTGTTGTTCTGACAGCCTCCGGCCTTGGTTTACTCTTCTGGCGGAACCGGCGCCGTCCGGCCCGCCTGCATCTCTCTCGCCTCCGATAGAGAGTCCAAACCGCCCGTGACGTTGTATCCAGTCACGGGCGGCTTTTTTTTTCGCCCCGCCAGCCCAACTCCCTCCATCGCCCACTCCACCGGCTCTACGGGCTGCATTTGCGCCAGATCCATACTGTATTTTTTTGTCCATTAACAAATGGAAAATGATAGCCAAATGGATCGTGTTATTACGCATATCGTTATTACATATAGAGATCCGCTGTGGTATGCTGATCGGTTTCACCCCGTTGTTCGCCGGTGCTTCTCCGGTGGCCGAGCCTAAGGTAACCGCTTGCGGTTCAGGCAAACGCTGCCCTGCAGGACCGGCGGCATAGGAGGACGGGAGGCCCTCAATTGGCAGGTAAGATTCAGACCGAAATCCGCGTAACGCGGGCAGACTTGGAGGCGGAAGTGGAAGCGTTTCTGAACATTCAGAGAACAGCGGAGCTTCACATCGGGCAGTTGACACAGTTGTTGCGTCCACATGGTCTGTCGCACGCTCAATACAATGTTCTGCGCATCTTGCGCGGAGCGGGCGATCAGGGGTTGCCGTGCGGCGAAATCGCCAACCGCATGATTTCGCGCGATCCCGACATTACCCGTTTGATCGACCGCATGGAACAGCGCGGATGGGTGGCGCGAAGCCGTTCCGCGCAAGACCGCCGCGTGGTAACCGTAAGCATTCTGCCGTCGGCACTGGAGACGCTGGCGTCTCTCGATAGCCCCGTGGCCGAGCTTCACAAGTCGCAATTCGCGCTGCTGGATTCGGCTCGCATCGCCACGCTTGTCGCACTGCTCGAAGAGTTGCGCTGATCAGCGGCCGAGCCGCGCCTTCCCTCGCGCATTCGCAACGACTACAATAAGCGGCATGATGCCCGGCCGCCAGCCTCAGATTGCCGTAGCCACGGGGCAGGCGCACTCGCACCTTGCAGCCATCGTCGCGGCGCTACCCGACTCCATCGCCGTCTACGTTTCTACCGATTCCGCCCGCCGCTTCTCGCCCGCGCGAGCCATCCTCTCGGGCAAGGTGATGGCGGGCCGTCATCGCGGACCGCGCGCCGCCTGGATCGACGGAGCCCTTATTGTCACTGCCATTCGCGACGGAAGCATTCATTCGTGGCGCTCTTCCGACCTCGGCCGCTCCTGGGTAAAAGGCGCCAATGTCAACGATGCTCAGGACTCCGCCCGCGAGGGTCTCCATGCCCTCGCGTCGGGAAACCTCGGACTCTTTTGCACTTGGCTCGACCTGCGGCAAAAGGGCACCCGCCTGTACGGCTCCACCTCTCGCGACGGCCTCTCCTGGTCGGACAACCGGCTTGTGTATTCGTCAGCCTCCGGCAACATTTGCGAATGCTGCCACCCCAACGCCCTCATCACGTCCGATTCCGCTATCCACGTATCGTGGCGTAATTGGCTCGAAGGTTCCCGCGACATCTACCTGGCCACCTCCACCGACGGCGGCGCCACCTTCAAACCGCTCAAGCTGGGGCAGGGAACTTGGCCCCTCAACGCATGTCCCATGGACGGCGGTGCGCTCGCTCTTCCATACACGGCCTGGCGCCGCGAGAAGACAGTCTACCTTTGCCGCCCACGCGAAACCGAAATCGCCCTTGGTGAAGGCAAAGACCCGGCGCTCGCCATCGATGCCGCCGGGAATCCTGTGATCGCTTGGACGCAGGGGTCAAACATCATGCTGCAACTCGGTCTCTCCGGGAAACCGTCGATGCTCGCTCAAGGCGGTTATGCCCAGCTCAGCCGCATCCATGAAAGCATACTCGCCGCATGGGAGACCCCGGAGGAATCGGGGTCCCTCGACTATGCCCTGATCGCCGACCGCGCCTGAAACGGGCCGGGAGCCGGACGGTGCGGAATCCGCCGCACCCGCGAGCTACTCTCTCCGCTCAGTTGAGGTGGCCCATCTTTCCGGCCTGGTAGTCGCGCACCGCCTGCTGCAGCTCTTCCCGCGTGTTCATCACAAACGGACCATAGCTCGCCACCGGCTCGTCGATCGCCTCACCCGACAACACCAGGATTACCGACTCCTCGTTCGCCGTAATTGCGACCGAATCGCCAGCCGGGGTCAACAGCGCCAGCTGCGCCTCGCCTTTCAGCGCCTGCGATCCGCCGATGGTGACGTTGCCCTTCAGCAACACCAGGCCCGAGTTGAATCCCGCCGGTAACGGCAGATCCACGCTCCCGCCCTTCTCGATCTTCAGGTCATACACATGCACCGGTGTGAACGTCTTCGCTGGACCACGTGCGCCGTTCAATTCGCCGGCAATCACGCGCGCCTGCGCGCCCGTTCCCAGATCCACCACCGGAATCTGCGCGCTCGACAGCTCCTGATACCGCGGCGCTGTCATCTTGTCCTTCTTGGGCAGGTTCACCCACAACTGCACCATCTCAAACACGCCGCCGTTGCGCGTGAAGTCCCGGCCATGCTTTTCCTCGTGCACCACGCCCGAGGCCGCCGTCATCCACTGCACGTCGCCGGGATTGATGGTGCCGGAGTTGCCAGCCGAGTCGCGGTGATCCACAGAACCCTGGTAGGCAATCGTCACCGTCTCAAATCCCCGGTGCGGATGCTCTTCCACGCCGCGTGGCCTGTCCGACGGTTCAAACGCCGTGGGGCCTGCGTAGTCGAGCATCAGGAACGGGCTGATCTGGTTGCCAACGCCGTTGGACGGGAACAGGTTTCGCACGGGAAATCCGTCGCCTACCCAATGCTGCGAACCCGTCGAGTGCATGCTCAAAACTGTTTTCTGACTGTTCATATCGATTTCCTTTCATTAGATGATTGAGCGATCGATTCGGCTTCAAGGCCGAGCTTGCGCAGCGCCCGCGTTACCGAGGCAATCTCGCCCGCCGTCAGGCAGGCAACCGCGCGCTGCATATCGCGCTCATGCCGCGCAAAGAGCTTGCGGATCAACGCCCGCCCCTGCGCCGTGAGATGAACCACGCGCGTGCGCCGGTCCTGTTCGTCGTTCTGGCGAACAACCAGTCCGCGCCGGGCCAACCGGTCCACGGCGGTCGTAATCGAACCGCTCGTCAGCAGCACCTTTCTGCCTATTTCATTCACCGGTAGCGGGCCCTTGTGAAGCAAAGCCTCGAGAACGCCAAAATCGCTCGGGCCGAGCCCAAACGAAACGACGCTCGCATGCGCCACCTTCTCCATCGACCGCGTGGCTTTCCATAGGATCAGCCACATACGGACGCCGGTGGCGTCTGCCCGCTTCGTGTTTTCCGTTTGCGTGATCATTCTCTTGATATCAAGATGCTTGATGTCAAGAAAAGATTCAATCCGTGCCACGGACCTGCCGGCCCGCCGGCATCTCACACCAAGTCCTCTCGCGCTTGGGTCGCGGCAAAACCGCCTTCGGCGGGCGCCGAGGCCGTAGGCGCGCCCGCGTTCGAGCCGGGCTTTGTGGAGGCGCAGTTATTGGCGTGATGGAGTTCTTTGGCCTCGTGTTTGACGAGATCACGCACAAACTGAAAAAGGGCGGACCTGTGTAGGTCCGCCCCTCGTTCTGGTTGAAATTGCTCCCGACTTACGCCCGTGGCGCCTTCGGGACAACCTTGAATTTGTCCTTGTCGAAGTACAGCACGCGCCCCTCGCGGTAGCTCTGCACCGCCATCGAAATCAATACCTGCGCCCGCGCAGCGGTTTCGACGTTCAGCGTCGGCTTCTGCCGCGAACGCATGCAGTCCAGGAAGTTTCCGACGTGGGCCTGCATCATGTCCGTCTGTTCGACGGCGATCTTCATTTCCTTCTCGCCCTTGAACTTGTCTTCCAGCTCGGGAACAATCCACTTGCCGCCGCGCCCGACTTCGGCCTTCAGCGTCAGCTGCGGTGAGTAGCGCTCAAACATGCCGTGCTCTACCATCGTCAGCGTCGCGCCATGGCCGCGAATGAGGCCGGGAATGTGCTGCGAGTTGGCCATCGACGAACTCAGCACCAGCGAGTGGCCCTTTTCGTATTCGCCAATCAGATGGAACGTATCCGGCACTTCGCGGTCCGGCTTCGTCGGGTCCTCTGGCAGCTTGTCGAACACGTAAATGCCGCCGCCCGCCATCACCTTGTGCGGAAACTGCGGATCGCCCCAGCAGATGTTCATCGGCGCGACCACGTGGAAGAACAGATCAGTGGCGATGCCGCCCGAATAGTCCCAGTATTTGCGGAAGCGGAAGAAACGGTCGGCGCCCATGTCGCGGCTCCAGTCGCGCTTGGTCGAACTGCCGAGCCACATCTTCCAGTCGATGTAGTTTTCGCCCTTGCCGTCGGGGCTGGCTTCTTTATCAATCGGCCAGTTCCACTCACCTTCGGTCGAGTTCCGGTGATACGAACCCTGGGACATGATCATCTTGCCCAGCATGCCGTCGGAAATCAGCTTCTTCGCCTTCGCCCACTGGTCGGCCGACGTCGTCTGCGAGCCCACCTGCAGCACGCGCTTGGTCTCTTTCACCGTGTCGATGAGCTGTTTCACTTCATCGACGGTGTGGCACATCGGTTTCTCGAGGTAAACGTCTTTGCCCTTGTCCATCGCCGCCAGCGCGATCGGGGCATGCCAGTGGTCGGGCGTCGCCACGATCACGGCATCGACATCGGAGCGGTTCAGAATTTCGCGGTAGTCCAACGTGCCATCGCACTTGTGGAAGTCTTTGTTCGCATCCACGCGCTTCTGGTAAACGTCGCACACGGCGACGATCTTCGCGTTGTGGGTCGTAGACCCGGCTTTGGCAAACTCGCGGGCTACATAGGTGCCCCGGCCACCCGTGCCAATCACCGCCACATTGATGCGGTCGTTCGCGCCCAGCACACGGCCGGATGCGGGTTTGCTGTATGGACGCGCCAACAGGGGCGACGCCGCACTAATCGCGGTGCCGACAGCGCCCGCGGACTTGAGGAAATTTCTCCGATTGACGTTTGAATGTTGATTCGACATGGGCCAGTCCTTTCTGGATGCGGCTCGACAAACGGTGAGCCGCGGGTGGCGTGGATCACAACTAGTTTATCGCTTTAAGCGGGCGGGCGAAAGGGAGAAAACGGGCCGGAATGAGTGGGTTAAGTGCCGTGCGTGGCCGTCGGAGCAGGCTCGCCGGCCGGTCCGTCCAGCCGGCGGGGCGAGATCGGCGATGGCCGCAAAGCCCAACACGTCCAGACCCACAAAGCAAGGGCGAGCAGCGCGCTTACCACGACAACTCCGTTGCCGGCCGTCGCAAGGCTGCGGTCGATCATCCGCATCGAATGCCCAATTGCCTTGCCTGTCGTGAAAATGCCCACACCGGCCGCCAGCATCAGCATCTGGCTGTCGCGGCGCCGGTAATGCAGCAGGCTGTTCCACAAGATGACGTTGAGCAGTGCCGAACAGAAGCTCAGATTCCGGCTGAGCATTGTCATGAAATAGGCACTGTGCCTCTCTATTGGCACCGAAGGTGGGGGCGTTTGCTTCAAAGTGGCGACGGCGAATGACACGATGATGATCGCGCCGCCAATCAGCACCACCTTCCGCATCCGCGAGGGGTCGGTGGCAAGGGCGACGTATATGAAATGCAACATCGCAAACAGCAATAGAATTTGTAGAATGATTTCATTCGACCAATAGTAATTCGCGAAGCCTTCCTGCTTCAGCGTGGCCCACTCAATCACCCCCGCCAGCAGCAACACCAGACTGTAGAGGAACAGGAACGGGTATCGACGGAAAAGGCCCTTGTGTTGCATCGATCCTACGAATAGGATCTGCAGCACAAAGGCCAGAATTCCAAAAATCTGCCAAACCGGGCTCATTCCACCTTCTCTCTTTCCTAATCGGAAGAGATCGGGAAATACTTCAACCGTTTAAGCAGTTTCCGTAACGTTTAGGCAACTTCCCAAATGTCGGGCGGCGGGGCGATGTGCGCCATTTCCCAGATGTCGGGGGGCGGCGCGATATGGGCCATCTCATAGATGTCCGGGGGCGGGGCAATATGCGCCGTTTCGTAGATATCCGGCGGCGGAGCGATATGCGCCATCTCGTAGATATCCGGCGGCGGGGCGATGTGCGCCAATTCATAGATGTCCGGAGGCGGAGCGATATGGGCCATTTCCCAGATGTCGGGGGGCGGAGCGATATGGGCCATCTCATAGATGTCCGGGGGCGGGGCAATATGCGCCGTTTCGTAGATATCCGGCGGCGGAGCGATATGCGCCATCTCGTAGATATCCGGCGGCGGGGCGATGTGCGCCAATTCATAGATGTCCGGAGGCGGAGCGATATGGGCCATTTCCCAGATGTCGGGGGGCGGAGCGATATGGGCCATCTCATAGATGTCCGGGGGCGGGGCAATATGCGCCGTTTCGT